>JAPOTO010000128.1 GCA_026709135.1 Gammaproteobacteria bacterium
CCGCTGAACGCCACCCGGCCAGACGGCGACGGATCGAAGCCACGACTTAGCTTCGCGCAGAGACACTGGGGAGGGTTGCGCGGCCGCGGATCCGGTCGAAGCCAATCGGTCGTTTGGATGATCGAGCCGCGACGGCTGTGCGCTATAGTTGAATCCGGCGCGTTCGGGTTATCGTAATTCGGTATACTTTCGGTCCGGCTTTCCTTCCGAGAACTGACATGAACCTTTCGTCTTCATCTGGCTGGACCCGCCTGTCCGCGGCGCTGGCAGCCTTGGTGATGCTGGCGGCCTGCGGCGGCGAACCAACCGGCGCCGCGCCGGAATCACCCCCGGAGGCCGCCGCGCCGGCGGTGGCCGAGGTGGCCGGCGGCGGGCCGGAACTCGGCAGTTTCGGCATCGACACGAGCAGCCGGGATGATTCGGTGCGGCCCGGCGACGACTTCTTCCGCTTCGCCAACGGCGCCTGGCTCGATAGCTTCGAGCTGCCCGCCGACCGCAGCAACTACGGCTCGTTCTCGGTGCTCGCCGACCGCTCGGACGAGCGCGTGCGCGGCATCATCGAGGATCTGGCCGGCATGGAACCCGCCGCGGGATCGATCGAGCAGAAAATCAGCGATTACTTCCAAAGCTACCTGGACACCGAAACCCTCAACGAACTCGGCATCGGCCCATTGCGCCCCGATCTTGCCGCCATCGACGCGATCGCCGACCGGGAACAGCTCGTCGCCGCCTTCGGCCGCGCCCAGCTTGACAATACCGCCAGCCCCTTCGCCTTCTACATCGACGCCGACCGCGGCAACCCCGACCGGCACCAGCTCGTGCTGACCCTTTCCGGCCTCAGCCTGCCCGACCGCGACTATTATCTGCTCGACACCGAGGACTACCAGCGGGTGCGGGCGGAATACCTCGCCCACATCGCCCGCGTTCTCGCGTTCGCCGATATTGCCGACGCCAGCGCCCGGGCCCAAGCCATTCTGGCGCTGGAAACCGGCATCGCCGAGCACATGTGGCCCCGGGCCGAGCGGCGCAACCGCGACCTAACCTACAACCCCATGCCTTGGGACGAGTTCACCGCCGCTTATCCGGGCTTTGGCTGGGCGGCTTATTTCAGCGCCGCGGGCATCGACGCGCTCGAAGATTTGAACGTGAACTATCCCAGCGCCATGGTGCCGGTTATCGCCTTGGTTGGCGAGGTGCCGCTGGAAGATTGGAAAAGCTATCTCAGCTACCGGCTGATCGCCGACAGCGCCGGCGTGTTGTCCGAGGAGATCGAGCGCGAAGCCTTCCATTTCTATTCCACCGTGCTGCGCGGCGTGCCCGAGCAGCGCGAGCGCTGGGAGCGCGGCGTCGCCCGGGTTGGCTCCCGGGGCAGCCTCGGCGAGGCTGTTGGCCAGATCTATGTGGCGCGGCATTTCCCCGAATCGGCCAAACTGCAAATGCAGGAGCTGGTGGAAAACCTGCGCGCGGCACTGCGCCAGAGCATCGAGGAGAACGACTGGATGGGGCCGCTGACCAAGGAGGAAGCCTACCGCAAGCTTGAAGCCTTCCGGCCGAAGATCGCCTATCCCGACGTCTGGGAGGACCTCTCCGCCATCGAGATCAGCCGCGGCTCGCTGTTCGACAATGCCCGCAACATCCGCGAGTTCCGCTACCGCGAGGAAATCGAACGCATCGGCGCGCCCACCGACCGCGAGGAATGGGGGATGACGCCGCAAACCGTCAACGCCTATTACAACACCTCCTTCAACGAAATCGTTTTCCCCGCCGGCATCCTCCAGCCGCCGTTTTTCGACCCCGCCGCCGACCCGGCGGTGAACTACGGCGGCATCGGCGCGGTGATCGGCCACGAAATGGGCCACGGCTTCGACGACCAAGGCTCGAAGTCAGACTGGGCCGGCATCCAGCGCAACTGGTGGACCGAGGAGGACCGGGCCAACTTCGAAGCCCAGGCGGATGTCATCGCCGAACAATACGCCGCCTTCGAGCCGGTGCCGGGTTACTTCATCGATGGCAGGTTCACCCTCGGCGAGAACATCGGCGATGTCGGCGGCGTCTCGCTGGCCTACCGCGCCTACCGGATGTCGCTGAATGGCGAAGAAGCGCCCGTCATCGACGGCTACACCGGCGACCAGCGCTTTTTCCTCGCCTGGGCCCAAGTCTGGCAGCAAAAGTACCGCGAGGACGCCCTGATCCAGCAGCTGACTTCGGGCCCGCACTCGCCGGCGGAATTCCGCGTCAACGGCGTGGTGCGCAACTTCGACGCCTGGTACGAGGCATTCGACGTGCAACCGGAGGACGATCTCTATCTGCCGCCGGAGGCGCGCGTGACAATCTGGTAAGCCAACATGAAAGCTTTCATTCGCTCAATCGCCTTCCCGCTGCTGCTTGCCGGCGGCGCGGCCCACGCCCAGGAGTTCGATATCCTGATCAGCGGAGGCCGCATCGTCAACGGCAGCGGCAACCCCTGGTTCGAGGCCGATGTCGGCATTCGCGGCGACCGCATCGCCGCCATCGGCGACTTGTCCGATGCCAGCGCGGAAACCCGGATCGACGCCGGCGGCTTGATAGTCGCCCCTGGCTTCATCGACCCCCACACCCACGCCCTGCAAGGCATCTTCGATGTGCCCACCGCCGACAGCGCGCTGCTGCAGGGCGTAACCACGCTGACCGAGGGCAACGACGGCGCCTCCCCCTGGCCCATCGCCGACCACTACCGCGAAATCGAGGAACTGCGCATCAGCTCGAACTGGGCGGTTTTCATCGGCCAGGGCACGGTGCGCGCGGAGGTGATCGGCGTCGAGGACCGCGACCCGACCCCGGCCGAACTCGAGCGGATGAAGGCCATGATCGCCCAGGCCATGGAAGAGGGGGCGCTCGGCATCTCCACCGGCTTGTTCTATGTGCCCGGCAGCTTCACCTCCACCGAGGAGGTGATCGAGCTGTCGCGGGTGGCGGCGGAGCACGGCGGCATCTACATCTCCCACCTGCGCGACGAGGCCTCGCTGATGATCGAGTCGGTCAACGAGACGATCCGCATCGGCGAGGAGGCCGGCATCCCGGTGCAGATCACCCATCACAAGATCATCGGCGCCCCCAACTGGGGCGATTCGGTGGACACCCTGCGGCTGGTGGATGAAGCCAGGGCCCGGGGGGTAGATGTCACAATCGACCAGTACCCCTACACCGCCTCGCAAACCGGCATCAACGCGCTGATCCCGCAATGGGCCCAGGAAGGCGGCTACGACGCCCTGATGGGCCGGATCGACAGCGTGGAGACCCGGCAAACGATCAAGAACGAAGTGGTAGAGCGCATCCTCACCGACCGCGGCGGCGGCGACCCGGCCAATGTGTTCATCTCCCGCAATAGCTGGGACCCGGCCATGGCCGGCAAGAATCTCGCCGAGCTGACCATCGAGGCCGGCATGGAGCCATCGCCGGAAAACGCCGCCGAAGTGGTGTTCGAGATCGTGCGCAATGGCGGCGCCACGGCGGTGTACCACGCCATCGGCAGCGAGGATGTGGACCGCATCATGCGTCATCCCGCCACCGCCATCGGCTCCGACGGGCCGGTCGGCATCTTCGGCGAAGGCGCGCCGCACCCGCGGCAATACGGCAGCTTCGCCCGGGTGCTCGGCCTATTTGTGCGCGAGCGCGGCGTGATTTCGCTTGAGGAGGCGATCCGCAAGATGACCAGCCTCTCCGCCCAGCGCCTGTCGATCCAGGACCGCGGCCTGATCGCCGAGGGGTTCTTCGCCGATATCGCGGTTTTCGACGCCGACGAGATCATCGACCGCGCCACCTTCGAGGACCCGCATCAATACGCCGTGGGCATGAAGCACGTGCTCGTCAACGGCGAAATCGTCGTGCGCGATGGCGCCCACACCGGCGCCCGCCCCGGCAGGATTCTGCACGGTCCGGGCTATACCGGGGCGCGGTAGGCATCCGCCACCACTCACCACACCGGGGAGCGCTGACTCAATCGGCGCTCACCTGGAACACCTTGAACACCATGAAGGGCCGGGAAATGGAGCCGATCATCCACGCGGTCGATCTGGTCAAGCGCTATCCGCTGCCGGAGGACAAATCGCGCAAGTTCGCCGCGGTGGACGGGGTTTCCTTCGCGATCTTCGAGCGCGAAATCTACGGCATCCTCGGCCCCAACGGCGCCGGCAAGACGACGACGCTGGAAATGCTCGAAGGGCTGAATGATATCGATGGCGGCTCGGCGGTCATCGCCGGTATCGATGTGGCCCGGGACCCCTACAAAGTCAAAAAATTGATCGGCGTGCAACTCCAGGCCAGCGAGTATTTTGAAAAGCTCAACCTGATCGAATTGCTCAAGCTCTTCGGCGCGCTCTACAGCCGCGATATCGACGCCATGGAAATGCTCGCCAAGGTGGACCTGACCGAAAAGGCGAAGGCGCGGCCGGCGAATCTCTCGGGCGGCCAGAAACAACGCTTTTCCATCGCCTGCGCCCTCGTCAACGTGCCCCGGATTCTGTTCCTCGACGAGCCCACCACCGGACTCGACCCCCAGGCCAAGCGCAGGTTGTGGGACTTGGTGATGGAGTTGAACCGGGCCGGCATGACCATCGTGCTGACCACCCACAACATGGAAGAGGCGGAGTTCCTCTGCGGCCGCATCGCCATCATGGACCACGGCAGGATCGTCGCCGAGGACACCCCGGCCAAGCTCATCGACCAATACGCCCCCGAACCGCCGGCGGCGCCGCTCAAGGGCAATATCGAGGATGTGTTCCTCGCCCTAACCGGCCACGCCCTGCGGGATTAACCTGGAATCACAAGGCACCGCCGATGTTGAGCAAGCTCCAGCGCCACCTCGCCAAGGATTTCATGAAGATCTTCCTGCGCGATCGGCAATCGATCTTCTTCAGCCTGTTCTTCCCGGTGGTTTTCCTGAGCATCTTCGCCTTTGTCCGCGGCGGCCAGGAGCCGATCCCGCTCGGCGTGGCGAGTGAATCGGACAGCGCCGTCGCCGGCCAACTGATCCAATCGCTGCGCGAAGACCCTGCCTTTGTCGTCGTCACCGGCGGGGAGGCGGAACTGCGCGAGCAACTGATCGCCGGCGAGCAGATGCTCGTGCTCGTGCTGCCGGCGGACTTCCCGGCGGTGGATGGCGGCGGGGCGGCAAGAGCGCGCCTGCTCGCCGACACTTCCCAGTTCAACCAGTTGCCCCTCGTCGAGCCGATGCTCGAAAAAAAGCTCATGGTGATCGAGCGGCAGCAGCGCGGCGAGGCGCCGATGTTCTCGCTCGAGGTTGAGAACGTGCAGGCGCTGTCCCAGAGCTATCTCGATTTTCTGCTGCCGGGGCTGCTCGCGATGATGCTGATGCAATTGAGCGTCGCCGGCTCGGGTTACAACGTTGTCGAATTCCGCCGCAAAGGGATTCTGAAAAGGCTGTTTGTCACCCCGCTGCGGCCCCGGGATTTCGTCGCCGCCATCGTCGCCGCCCGCCTCGGCATCGTGCTCATCCAGCTGACGGTGATGCTCGCCTTCGCGCTTCTCGTGCTGCGGGTGAACATCATCGGCAATCTCGCCGAGTTTTATCTCGTGGCGATCGGCGCCAGCGCGGTGTTCCTCACCATCGGCTTTTGCGTCGGCAGCATCGCCAAGACCCAGCAGTCGATCATGGCCATCGGCAATATCGTGATCTTTCCGCAAATCGTGCTTTCGGGGGTGTTCTACCCCATCGACGCGATGCCGGCTCTGGTGCAGCCGCTTGCCCAAGTGTTGCCGCTGACCTTTGTCGTGTCCGGCATGCGCGACATCGCCATCGCCGGGGCCTCGCTGCTGGAGATCGTCCCCAGCCTGATCGGCATGGGGGTCTGGTTCGTCATCGGCTTCGCCTTGGCCGCGAGAATGTTCGTCTGGAAAGACGTCGCGGCCTGAGCCGGCATTCCCGTCATTCCACCATTTCGGGGAGCGGTTACATTCGTCCGTGGATTGCTATATGCTCGCGGTATTCGCGCTGGGCGGAGCCAACCGTCCAGCGGCGAAAACACCGGATTTCAACAGGAGCAAAACGGGATGAAGAAAATTTCGCTGGCGCTGGCGTGGGTGATCGCTTCAAGCATGTTTTACGCGGCTTCGGCCCAGGACGACGGCCCAACGCCGGAGGAGCAGGCCATGGCCGCGACCGCGGACCGGCAGGCCGTGTTCAAGCTGCTGCGGGTCAATATCGGCGCCATCATCGGCATGGCCCAGGGCGCGCCTTTCGAGGCCGAAGTCGCCGAGCGCAACGCGCGCCGCATCGCCACCATCGCGACGATGATCCCGGAAGTGTTCAACATGGACACCCGCGGCTACGATGTTCAAACCCTGGCCTTGGACGTGATCTGGGACAATCCCGAGGACTTCGGCGACAAGGCCCAGGCCCTGGTTGCCGCCGCCAATGAATTCGCCGATGTGGCCGCGGGCGGCGACATGGCCGCCACGCTCGGCGCGGTGCAGCAACTCGGCGGCACCTGCGGCAACTGCCACGACACCTACCGCCAGGACGTTGACTGACAGCACTTGGCTTTCAGCGCCGGCGCTGAACCTGCGGCGCGTTCCCCAAAAGCCCGGCCCGCTTGGCACTGAAACGCCAAGCGGGCCGGTGGACCAATCAGAATATCCCGTTAGGCCAATAGACCACAGCGCCAGCGGAGGCCGGCAAGGCAAAGCCCGAGGCTATCGGCGTTCCGAATGTCACCGCAAGCGGATTCACCGGGCCACCCGGCCGGAACATCTGCGATGCCCCGGTTGGCACACCCGCGCGGTATCCGCCCGCAATCGCGGATGTTTCTTTCTCGTCAAGCTCTCTCATCGTTCGACTCCTTCAGTGTCAAGTGGAATGCTTGCCCCAAAGGCATAGGCGAAGTTGCGAGCTTCCGCCATATTCCGGCGAAAATCTTTTGGGTGTCGTTTTACTTTGGCGGGTTCAGGGTCGCGCGGGCGGCGCGCCTTTGCGCGGGCGCTGGCGGTGGTGCCGCCAGTAGGCGGTTACGGCAACGAGCCAGCCGAGCAGGAAAGTCGCCGCCACCATCAGGCCAGTGCGCAGCAGCGCCTCCCAGGCGTCATAGATGGAAGCGGCATGGCTGCCGACAAAGCTCACCAGAAAGACGAAATAAAGCAGCACCAGATTGCTCTGGAAGCCCACGTACACCCCGGTGCGCCGGCGCCACATGGCGTTGGGAATCAGCGATGCGGCGAAACAGGTGGCGACGATCGTTTGCAAAATCAACAAGTCCCCGGGCACTTCTTCCTCCTGTGGTTCCGCTGCCGCCTGTTCCAGTTATCGCTCGATCAAGCAAATTGCTGAGGCGAAACCGGAAGAATCCGCCTCGCCGCACTCGGCCGCGGGCCGGCAAGTTCGCGTCGCGGTCCATATAGGTCTAGTCGATTTCTGCGGTTTCCGCCAAGTTTTCGTTGGAACTAGTCGGATAGCCGGTGGCGGGTAAAGAATGTGGCCATGGCGTCCCGGTCCGCTTCGGTCAGCCGGCTCGTGTTGGATGTGATGACCTCGTTCATGTCGCCGCCGACGAATTCACCATCCGGTTTTAGGCCGATGAGCAGGAACAAGTCGAAGTTTTCGAAGGTCCAATCTTCCAGCGCCGCGGCGTCGATGGCCTCCACGATGTCGCCGCCGAGTTCGGCGCCGGCGAATTCGCGCCCGCCGAGCATCACGCCGAGGCGGTTGCGGGGGGTGTGGCATTCCCCGCAGTGGCCGAGATGCCGCGCCAGATAGGCGCCCCGGGCCACGAAGTCGGAGGCGAATTCCTCCCGCGGCGGCTCATTGCGGCCCGCAAGCAGATTCCAGCCCGCCATCACCGGCCGCGCCAGCCACCAGGGAATCTCATGCTCCGGCGCCTGGTATGCCACCGGCGCCAGCGACATCAGCCAAGACCCCATCGCCAGGGCGTCTTCATCGGTCAGCCCGGCATAGGAGCGGTATGGGAACGAGGGAAAGTAGAACCCTCCATTCGGGCCGCGGCCATGCTTCATGGCGCGCACAAACTCCCCAGCGGTCCAGCCGCCGATGCCGGTTTCCACATCGGGCGTGATGTTCGGCGCGTGGAAGACGCCGAAGTCGGTTTCCAACCCGAGGCCGCCGCTGAATGCCTCCTCGTCATCGACTCCCCGATGACAACTGATGCAGCCGCCCGCGGTGATCAGATACTCCCCCCGCGCAAGCGTCTCCGCATCGCTGGCGAAAACCAGTTCATCCCGCGCCGGCGGCGGCCAGTACAACACCCCGAGCAGCACCGCCGCCAAAACCGCGGCAAGCCACAAAAACCACCTGCTCTCACTCATTAGACCCACTCCCGCAGCATTTCCCCACCCGTCATTCCGCGCGCAGCGAAGCGGGAAATCCCATTTCCCCACAGTTTGCCGGCCTTGGCAAATGCGGC
>JAPOTO010000147.1 GCA_026709135.1 Gammaproteobacteria bacterium
ATTCCGCGAGGCATCCGAATTGATCAAACCAGTCAGCAGACGCGAGTTTCTCAATTTGCTCGCCGCGGCCGGCGGCGCCGGCGCGGTGGTCAAGGCCGGCACGGCGCTTGGCCTGTTGCCGGGGAGCGCGAGCGCCTCGACCCTTGATCTCGCCGCGGGCAACGGCCGCAGCGCGGTCATCCTCGGCGGCGGCATTTCCGGGCTCGCCACCGCCTACGAGCTTGGCAAGGCGGGTTGGGACTGCGCCATACTCGAAGCCTCCCACCGCTGCGGCGGCCGCATCTTCACCGTGCGCCACGGCACCCTCATCGACGAGCTCGGCAACCGCCAGTACTGCGAATTCGACGACGAGCCGCATCTGTACTTCAATGCCGGCGCCGCGCGCATCCCCAACCCCCACCGCACCCTGCTCAACTACTGCAAGGCGCTTGGTGTCGAGCTTGAAATCTTCGTCAACGAGAACAATTCCTGCTGGGTGCAGGACGACGCCATGCTTGGCGGCAAGCCCGTCCGCAACCGCGAATACAACACCCACATGCGCGGTTTCATGGCCGAAATGATGGCCAAGTCCATGCATCAGTCCGACATGGACGAGCCGTTCTCGGAAAGCGAGGCCGAAATCCTGCTCGGCATGATCCGCAGCTTCGGCGATCTCTCCGAGGATGATGTCTACCGCGGCAGCTTGGATGCCGGCTACGCTTCTGGCGGCTATCTCGACCACGGCGTGCAGAAAGACATCATCGCCTTCCGCGACCTGCTCAAGACGCCCTTGGCGATGGGTTTGGCCCGCGCCAATGGTGGCAACCGGGGGCCCGTGCTGCTCCAAGCCCGGGGCGGCATGGACCGGATCACCGAAGGCTTCCTGCGCCAAGTGGGCGACCGGGTCCATTACCGCGCCATGGCCGCCTCGATCCAGGTGCGCGACTACGGTGTTGAAGTCGCCTACGACCAGGACGGCGAGCGCCGGCAAATCCGCGCCGACTACTGCTTCAACTGCATCCCGACGCACCTTGTCACCGGCCTCGACCACAATTTCCCCGCCGAGTACGTCCGCGCGCTGAAGTACGTGCGCCGGGGCGAGGCCTACAAGGCCGCCTTCCAGGCGAAGGAGCGCTTCTGGGAAAAGCAGGACATCTACGGCGGCATCACCTGGATGAACAACCGCAGCCAGCAGATCTGGTATCCCACCGCCGGCATCCACCGGCAAAAAGGCGTGGTGCTGGCGGCCTACGATTATGGCGGCGGCATGTACCACACCCGCATGAGCCAGCGGGAGCGGCTCGAATCCCATCTCGCCGATGGCGAAAAAGTCCACCCGGACTACCGCAACCTGGTCGAGAAGGGCGTCACCGTCGGCTGGCACCGCATGAACCACATGCTCGGCTGCTCCGCCCGCTGGGTGCGCAGCTTCAGCGAAGGCTGGACCGCGGAGTCCGAAGCGCTGTACGAGACCCTGCGGACTCCGCTCAACGGTCGCCACTACATGATCGGCGACCAGATCAGCATGCATTCGGCGTGGATGGAAAGCGCGCTGCTGTCGGCCCACTGGGCCATGGCCGATCTCGATGCGCGGCTGCGCAATACGCCGGCCTGATCGCCCGGGCCTGAACTGAAATGGCGATGAAACCAGGCAACCGCGCGATGCAATGGATCAGCCCGCCGAAGGCCGCCCTGCTTGGCCTGCTGCTTTTTGCCGCCCTCGCCAATGCCGCCGAGCGCGAACCCTACAACGACCGCTACTGCGCGACCTGCCACGGCGCCGACGGCCGCGGCAACGAAGGCGTGGGGGCGCCGCGGCTCGCGGGCATGGAAGACTGGTATCTGCGGCGGCAGCTTGAGAATTACCGCGATGGGGTCCGCGGCGCCCATCCCGACGATATCGAAGGCCTCGCCATGCGGCCCATGGCCGCCGGGCTGACCGATGAATCGATTCGGGATATTATCGATTGGGTGGGCGGTTGGGAGTCTGTAGCCGCCGCGCCCACGATCAGCGGCGACATTGCCGCGGGGGAGGCGCTGTACCAGACCTGCGCCACCTGCCACGGCCCGGTCGCCGAAGGCAACGAGGCGCTCGGGGCGCCGGCGCTGACGGGCCAGAACGACTGGTACATGGCCGCCCAGCTCGGCAACTTCCTCGCTGGATACCGGGGCGTCCACCCCAGTGATGTGTACGGCGCGCAGATGCGGGCGATGACCACAGTCTTGGCAAGCGAAGACGATATCCGCAACGTCGTCGCCTATATCAACAGCCTGTCCGAGTAAACGCGGCCGGCGCAGCCGGCGGGAGGCACCATATCAGCCATGGCCCTGTTCAATCTCGTCCTGTTCGCAGCCCTGATTGGTTTCCTTTACCAACTGTGGCGGCGGGGAATGGGCCTGTCGCGGCGGGTGCTGATTGGCCTGGTTGCCGGCACGGTTTACGGCTTTTACCTGCAATTCGTGTTTGGCGCCGGCGGGGGAACCGGCGCAGAAGTCACCAGCCAGACGATCGAGTGGACCAATATCGTCGCCAACGGCTATGTCAATCTGCTCCGGCTGATCATCATGCCGCTGGTGCTGGTGATGATGATCGCCGCGGTGCTCAAGGTGCAGGAGATCCGCTCGCTCGGCAAAATCGGCGGTTCCATCGTCGCCGTGCTCGTCGGAACGACGATGATCGCGGCCCTGGTCGGCATCGCCATGGCTTCGCTGTTCGGCCTCGATGCCGGCGAGCTCGCGGCGGGGCCGGTGGAGATGGCCCGGGCCGAAGTGCTCGAATCGCGCCAGGGGTCGGTGGCCGAGCTCAGCTTTCCGCAACTGCTGGTGAGCTTCATCTCCAGCAACATCTTTTTGGATCTGACCGGCGCCAGGGACACCTCGATCATCGCCGTGGTGGTTTTCGGCCTGCTGATCGGCGTTGCCGCGCTGCTCGTCTGCGAGGAAGACAGCGAACAGGGGCCGCGCATCCGCGGCTTCCTCGATTCGGCCCAGGCCGTCATCATGAAGCTCGTGCACATCGTCATGGCATTGACGCCCTATGGCGTGCTCGCCTTGATGACCCGGGTTATCGCCACCTCCGACGGCAACGCCATCGTCACCTTGATTGGCTTTGTCGTCGCCTCGTACATCGCCATCGGCATCATGTTCGCGGTTCACGCGCTGTTGCTTGGCGTGATCGGCGTCAATGTGGGCGCGTATTTCCGCAAGGTCTGGCCGGTGCTGACCTTCGCCTTCGTCACCCGCAGCTCGGCGGCGACGATTCCGCTGACGATTCGCGCCCAGGTGGAGGAACTCAAGGTGCCGCCGCCGGTCGCCAACATCGCCGCGTCTTTTGGCGCCACCATCGGCCAGAACGGCTGCGCCGGCATTTATCCGGCGATGCTCGCGGTGATGGTCGCGCCGACGATGGGGGTTCCCATCGACTTCGGCTTCATCGCCAGCCTCGTGTTGATCGTCGCCATTGGCTCCTTTGGCATCGCCGGGGTTGGCGGCGGCGCCACCAATGCCGCCCTTGTGGTCCTGCCCGCAATGGGCTTCCCGGTGACCGTGGCGGCCTTGCTGATTTCCATCGAACCGCTGATCGACATGGCGCGCACCGCGCTCAATGTCAACGGCGCAATCACCAGCGGCATGATAACCTCGCGGTTCCTCGGCGAAACCGCCGAAGCGGCGGAGGCCGCCGCGCCAACCCATCGATAAGAGGACCGATCCATGCGCATCTTCCAATCCGCTCTCGCCGTCCTGGCGCTCGCCGCCGGATACTTCTTTTCCATCCAAGCGGCAACCGCCCAGGAAATCACCCGCCACGGCGAGGGCAACCTGTTCTTCACCGCCATCACCATTCCGCCCGGCGCCGAAACCCTGTATCTGAGCGGCACCGGCGCGCGGCAGCAGGAAGACGGCACCTGGGGCGACATCCGCCAGCAGGCTGTCGATACCTTCAGCCGCTTCCAGGACAGCCTCGAAGAGCTCGGCTGGTCGATGAGCGATGTGGTGCAGGTGCGGGTGTTCGCCGTGGCCGATGAAAACGGCGAGGTCGATTTCGCCGCCTTCAACGAAGGCTATCTCGAATTCTTCGGCACCGAGGAAAACCCCAACAAGCCCGTGCGTTCTTTCTTGGAAATAGCCGACCTCGTGGTTCCGGGCTGGCTGCTCGAAATAGAGATCAGGGCCGCGCGGATGCCCTGATTGCCCGGGCCGGGAAGATTCTCATTTTGGGATTTCGGCGAGCGCATCCGGGAAGTTGTTCAGGTTGACGATCACGGCTTCGGCGGCGTGGGGGTGGGCTTCGTGGAAGGCGTCGAGTGAGCGCAGGTGGCGCTCGCTCGGGCCGTTGAGGGTGACTTGGATCGGTATCGGCGCTTTTGTCGATTGGGCGGATTGCACGACGAAGTCCACCTCGCCCGCGTCCCGCCAGTAGAACACGTCGAAGCCGCGCTTGCGCAGTTCCACGAAAGTGGCGCATTCGAGGGCCTTGCCCAGGTCTTGGCCCGCGGGCGTCACCGAAACGCGCCGCAGGGCGGTGTCCACCGGGTAATACTTTCTGTTGCGGTGGGCGCGCTTGCGCTGCGAGAAGGCGAACCACGGGCAGGAGAACAGCAGGTAAGCCTGCTCGCAGGCTTCGAGATACGCCGCCACGGTTTCCACGGCGATGCCGCTGGCGCCGGCGATCCGGCGCAGGCTGAGTTCGGCGCCCGCGGACTCGAAAACCATCTGCACGACCTGCCTCAGGCCGAGCGACGACCGCGCGCCAACCCGCTCGCGCACATCGCGCTGCAAGATGTCGCTGAAGTACTGGCGCAGCAAGCGGTCGCCGTCCCCGCCGCCGATTGGCTCCGGGAAGCCACCGCGGTGCAGGTGATCCATGAGCGAGGCGCCGGGGCGGAGCTTGCGGAATTCGGCAAGATCGAAGGGGAACAGCTCGACGGTGATGTGCCGCCCGGTCAGCACCGTGGCCAGTTCCCCAGAGAGCAGATGCGCGTTGGAGCCGCTGACCACAAAGCGGAAGCGGCCGGGCCGTTCGAGCTTCGCCGCCAGCCACCGCTCCCATCCCCGCACCCATTGAATCTCGTCGAGCAAAACCGTGAGCTTCGCCGCCCCCGGCCTCGCTTTGGCGAATGCCCGGGTGAAACCTTCCAGGCATTCAAAGTCCAGATTGCCGGCGAGTCTGGGATCTTCAAAGTTGACGAACAGGCAGTTCTCCCGCTCGAGCCCGTAGCGGCCGATCAACTGCGCCAGCAGGGTGGACTTGCCGCAGCGACGCACCCCTTGGATCACCAGGGCCGTGCGGTTGGACAGGGACTCGGGCAAATCCACGGCCCGGGGCACCGATTCGGGCGGCTCGCGGTCCCAGTAGCTCCAGTCCCGGGCGATGGCGAGTAAGTCTTGGTTTCCCATTTGTCGAGTCAACTCTACAGATTGGATTTTGTCGAGTTTAATCGACAAAATTCAAATTGTCGAGTTAATTCGACAATAGCCAATTTGATGAGAGCGGCAAACCGGGCAAGATATCCGTCGCTTGAAGCCATCTGGCAAATCTCGCGGAAACTCTGGTTTAATCGGAACTGCTCAAATCAATGACAGGAAACACAACATGAAAGGCTTTTTGCTTCCCGCCGCGCTTCTGCTTTGCGTGCTTTGCGCCCAGGCCGCCCCGGCGCAGACTTTCGTCTACTGCGCCCGGATGCTTGATGGCGCCGAACTCGTCGTCCATGAAGAGATGACCATCGAAGTCCAGGGCAACCGCATCGCCGCCGTCCACGAAGGGCGGCACGAGGCCACCACGGTCGATCTCGGCGACTCGACCTGCATGCCCGGACTGATCGATGCCCATGTGCATATCGTTTCCGAGCAAAACCCGAACAATTTCATCGACCGCTTCCGCCTCGACCCGGCCGATCACGCCCTGGCCGCGGTTCCCTACGCCGAGCGGACCCTGCTCGCCGGCTTCACCACCGTGCGCGACCTCGGCAGCGGCGACAATCTTTCCATCAAGATCCGCGACGCCATCGACCGCGGCCACATCCCCGGCCCGCGGGTGGTGACCGCTGGCAAATCGCTCGCCACCACTGGCGGCCACGCCGACCCAACCAATGGCGTCAACGCCGAGCTGACTGGCAATCCCGGGCCGAAGGAAGGCGTGATAAACGGCCCCGCCGAGGCCGCCCAAGGTGTGCGGCAGCGCTACAAGGAACGCGCCGACCTCATCAAGATCACCGCCACCGGCGGTGTGCTCAGCGAGGCCACCAGCGGTGTCAACGCGCAATTCAACGATGAGGAGCTGCGCGCGATCGTCGCCACGGCAAAGGATTACGGCTTCAAGGTCGCCGCCCACGCCCACGGCGCCGAAGGCATGAAGCGGGCGGTGGCCGCCGGTGTCGATTCCATCGAGCACGGCACGCTGATGGACGTGGAAACGATGCAACTGATGAAGCAAATGGGCACCGCCTTCGTGCCGACGATAATCGCCGGCAAATTCGTCGCCGAAATGGCCGAAATCGACGGTTTCTTCAGCGAAACCATCCGCCCCAAGGCCCGGGAAATCGGCCCGCAGATTCAGGCGACTTTCGGGCGCGCCTACCGGGAAGGCGTGCATATCGTGTTTGGCACCGATTCGGGCGTGTCGCCACATGGCGACAACTGGAAGGAATTCGGCTACATGGTTGAGGCCGGCATGCCCGAGATCGAAGCGCTGACCTCGGCGATGATGCCGGGCGCCATCCTGCTCGACCGGGAAGCCGACCTTGGCTCCATCGAAGCCGGCAAACTCGCGGATATCATCGCCGTCCCCGGCGACCCAACCGAGGACATCTCCCTGATGGGCGAGGTGCATTTCGTGATGAAGGACGGGGAGATTTACAAGCAGTAGGCGCGGAATCCCCATCCGGTGTTCGACTGCTTGGCTGTGGCGGCTACAAACAAAACGACTGGGCCGCGGCTGGCGGGCGGATGGCCGGCCCTCGGCGCCGTGGCCATGCTGGCGGCGCTGTTGGGAGCGTCTCCGGGCTTGGGCGCGGATCGCCAAGCGGCCAGTCTTGAGGTGTGGCACACCTTCGGGGCCAACAGTGTGGATGAGCGGATCTTTCTCGATGCCGTTGCGGCCTTCGAGGCCGAACATCCCGCAATCGCCGTCGAGCCAGTGCGCATCCCGTATCTGCAAAACCTCCAGCAGTTCATCAATTCCTCCCAGGGCGGGGAGGCGCCCGATCTGGTGCGGCTCTCGGACACCGAACTCGGCAGGATCGGCCATATCTCGGTCGAGGGCCTGCCGTTGCTGGAGGATCTCCGGCCCCATCTGACCCCGGAGCAACGCTCGCGTTTCGAGCCGCGGGCGCTGAATGCGATGCGCTATGGCGAGGCGCTGTACGCGATTCCGGTCAGCCGGGGCACGCTGGCGCTGATCTACAACAAGGCCCTGTTCGACGCGGCCGGGGTGGATTATCCCCGCGACGACTGGACCACGGACGAGTTGATCGCCGCGGCGAAGGCGCTTACCAGCGGTGACACGCTCGGCTTCGCCGTGCCGCTCAAATGGTCCTACTGGTTCATCCCTTTCCTGACTGGTTTCGGCGCGGACTTGTTCGACGCCGACGACAATCCCACGCTCGATTCGCCGGGTTCCGCCAAAGCGCTTGATTGGTTCCTCGATCTTGAGCGCGCGCATGGCGTTGCGAGCGCGGGCACCGGCATCGAGGCCATGTCGACGCGATTCCAGCTAGGCAGGGCCGCGATGGTGCTCGACGGCTCCTGGAACTGGAACACCTATATCGCCGCCGGGCTCGACCCCGGCGTGGCGGTGATGCCGATCGTTTCCGAGACCGGCCTGCGCATGGGGCCGATGCACAGCGTATTCGGTTGGGGCGTGTCCAAGCAGAGCGCGGCCAAGGTCGAAGCCGCCGAGCTCGCGCGCTGGCTGTCTTCCTATGAAGTGCAGAAGGAATTCGCCCTCGAAACCCACCTCATCCCATCGCTTCGCGCCCTTGCCGACGACCCCGAGGTCGCCGCCGACACCACCTTGAACATCTATCTGCGGCAGGCGGAATTCGGCGCCGAAGTGCCAACCACCCGCGCCACCTTCATGGTCTTCGAACAACTCGACACCGCGCTCGAACTAACCTCAACCGGCCAAATGGACGCCCGCACAGCCCTCCAAGCCGCCGACAAGGAAATGGAACGCATCCTCCGCCGCTA
>JAPOTO010000213.1 GCA_026709135.1 Gammaproteobacteria bacterium
GGGACTGGGGAAGCCCTGACTGTGTCAAGGCTTCCCCATATGCCCCTAGATGCCCAAGTTGCTGGAAATCGTTTCCGCGGCTGCCTTCACCCGCAGCACCGCCTGGTCGATGGCGACCGGATGCGAACCATCGAGATAGGAAACAAACGGCATGACCAGCGCCGCCACAATCGCGCCGGTATAGTCGAACACGGGAAATCCAATATCCTCCACACCATGTATCTGCTGACTGGCCACCCGCTCGAAACCCTGCTTCCTGACCTTCCCAACGAGTTGGCGCAAGTCGGATTTCCTCGGCCTGTCCCTGGCCGGCAGTTCCGCGAGCATTCTCACCCGGGTTTCTTCGTTCGCGAAAGTGAGCAGAATATGCCCCGAGCAACTGTTCACCAGCGGCGCCGAGGCGCCAAGGCGGACGCTGAATATCCGCTCGGACGAAGGGTCCTGTTGCGCGATCACATGGGCCTTGCCTTCGTAATAGGTGGACAGGTGGCACGATTGCCCGGTGCCTAGCGCAAGTTGCTCCATGACGGGAGCGGCGATGGAAGTCAGGCGTTTGACAGGAGGAAATCTGTGGGACAAATCGAACATCTTGAGCGTGAGCCGGTAGGTGTCGGTGCCGTTCATGCTGGTCACGTAACCCCTTTGTTCGAGTACCGCGAGCATGCGGAAGATCTCGCCGACGGAGCGGTCGAGGCGTCTGGCGATATCCGACAGTTTGAGGCCGCCGGGTTCGTCGGCGAGCAACTCCAGCATGCTCAATCCCTTTTCGAGCGCGGGCGCCGAATAGGTTTTTCTTCGGGCCGGAGTTGTGCCCATTTCCCACCTCTACTCGCTGAAACTCGGAAATGTACCCAATCAGCCTTTGATTGACAACGCTCCCCGGGGAATCTATTTTATATATGAAATATCAACCCACAGATGCGAAATTGGCCGTTGCCTCCGGGAAGCGGCGACAGCGGATCAGGGGACTGGAGGCAAGATATTGTGTCCGCCACGCTTGATCGGTCAGCGCCCTCGCGGCTTGGCGCCACCGGCGTCCAGCCGGGGAAATTCGGCCTCGGCTGCGCGCCCTTGGGAAATCTCTACCAGGCGATGGACGACCGCGCGGCCTTCGACATGCTGCAATCCGCGTGGCGCGCGGGCATACGCTGCTACGATACCGCGCCGCACTATGGCCAAGGCCTGTCGGAGCGGCGCGTGGGCGACCTGCTGCGGCGGCACCCGGACCAGCCCTATGTGCTCTCAACCAAGGTGGGGCGGCTGCTGAAACCCGCCGGATATGCCGAGTCCCGGCACGGCTATCAATCCCCGATGCCGTTCGACATCCATTACGACTACAGTTACGAGGGCGTCATGCGCTCTTTCGAGGACAGCCTGCAGCGTCTCGGCCTCGACCGCATCGACATGCTGTTCATGCACGATCTTGGCGCGCTCACCCACGGGCCGGACCACGAAAAACATTTTTCCGCCGCCATAAGCGGCGGTTTCCAGGCCATGCATTCGCTTCGCGAGCAGAATATGGTCAAGGCCATCGGCTTGGGCGCCAATGAATCGGAAGTTTGCGAAATGGCGCTTCGGCACGGCGATTGGGACTGTTTCCTCCTGGCCGGCAGATACACGCTGCTCGAACAGGAAGCGCTGGATTCTTTTTTGCCGAAGTGCCGGAAACGCGGCTGCTTCGTCATCATCGGCGGGCCCTACAACTCTGGAATTCTCGCCCTCGGTTCGCAATCCAGCCGCGAACCCCATTACAACTACGGGCCGGCGCCGGCGGCGGTGGTCGGCAAGGTGCGGGAGCTGGAGCGGATTTGCGCCGAATTCACCGTTCCCCTGGGCGCGAGCGCGCTGCAATTCCCGCTGGCGCATCCGGCGGTGGCCTGCGTGATTCCCGGAATGGCCAGCCTCGCGGAACTTGAGCAGTTTCTCTACTGGTCACAAATCGATATCCCCGCGGATTTCTGGATCTCCCTGCGGGACGCGGGCCTGCTGCGCGAGGATGCGCCCCTGCCCGCCGGCCGCGCGGATTCATGCCCGACCACCGGAGGCGGGGTTCGATGAAAGCCTACATCGACAGCCACCAGCACTTCTGGCAACTCTCCCGGGGCGATTACGGCTGGCTGGACGATGCGCCGGATCGCATCCGCCGGGACTTCCTGCCGGACGACTTGCAGCCGCTGCTCGCCGATGCCGGAGTGGCGGGCACCGTGCTCGTGCAGGCGGCGCCGACCGAAGCCGAAACCGCGTTTCTGCTTGAACTCGCGGAGCGCACCGAGTTCATCGCCGGCGTCGTCGGCTGGGTGCCGCTGGATGCGGAGGATGCCGCTGGCAAGATCGACCAACTGGCGGAAAATCCATGGTTCAAGGGCGTCAGGCCCATGATTCAGGACATCGCCGACGACGACTGGATGCTCAAGCCCGCGCTCGATGCCCCGCTCAAGCGGCTCATTGGGCACGGCCTTTGCTTCGACGCCCTTGTCAAACCACGGCATTTGCCGAATCTGCTGCGCCTGCTCGAGCGCCATCCCGAACTCAGGGCCGTGGTGGATCATGGCGCAAAGCCGGATATCGCCGGCGGCGGGTTCGATGCCTGGGCGCGGGACATCGCCGCCATCGCCGCCGGAACCGATGCGTTCTGCAAGCTTTCCGGCTTGCTCACGGAAGCCGGGCCCGCCGCCGGAACGACCAAGCTGGAACCCTATGTGGAGCATTTGCTCAAATGCTTCGGCGCGGGGCGGCTGATGTGGGGGAGTGATTGGCCCGTGCTGCTGCTGGCCGGCGACTACCCAAGCTGGTTGCTAATGGCGGAGGAATTCACCGCCAAACTAAGCCTAAGCGAACCAGACAAATCCTCGGTCATGGGCGGAAACTGCGCGAGGTTCTATCGGCTGGGCAACCGCCAAAGCGATCAGCGCCTGCTGCGGTTGCACCCGCGGGACAATATCCTCGTGTGTTGCCAGCCACTGGCAAAGGCCGAGCGCATCCTGGTGGAGGGCATCCTGGTCGAGTTGCTTGAGACAGTGGAAACCGGCCACAAACTCGCCAGCCGCGCAATTGCCGAAGGCGAGAAAGTCATCAAATACGGCGTGCCGATCGGCACGGCGACAGCCGATGTTCCACTCGGCGGCCATGTGCATCTGCATAATCTGCGAAGCGATTATGTGGCGAGCCACCACCGGGGTGGGAAAACAGCAACGGAGACACGATCATGAAAGCTTGGCTGCGGAAAGACGGGCGCAAAGGGATCCGCAACGTGGTGCTGGTCGCCTATCTGGTCGAATGCGCCCACCATGTCGCCCGGAATATCGTCACGGCCGCCGACGCGACCGAAGTGCAACTGATCGGCTTCCCCGGATGTTTTCCCAACGACTACGCGCTCAAGGTCATGTCCGCGGTATGCACGCATCCCAATGTGGGCGGCGTGGTTCTCGTTTCGCTGGGATGCGAAGGCTTCGACCGGGAAGCGCTCGCCGGGCACATCCGCGCCAGTGGAAGACAGGTGGAGACGCTGGTGATTCAGCAATCGGGGGGAACCAGGGGGACGATAGAGCGGGGTTCGGCCGCGGTGGCGGAGATCTGGGCCGGCCTCGGGCGGGCCGACTGCGAAATCGAAACATCCGAGCTCGTGGTCGGCACCATTTGCGGCGGTTCCGACGGCACCAGCGGCATCACCGCCAATCCCGCGGTGGGCCACTGTTTCGACCAGCTCGTCGCCGAAGGCGCCACCTGCATCTTCGAGGAAACCGGCGAACTCATCGGCTGCGAAAACGTGATGATGGCGCGGGCGCGAACGCCCGAACTCGCGCTGGAAATCGAATCGAGCCTCGTCAAGGCCGCCAACTACTACAGCATCCTGGGTTTCGGCAGTTTCGCCCCTGGCAACGCCGATGGCGGGCTGACCACCCAGGAGGAAAAATCCATGGGGGCGTATTGCAAGTCCGGCAGTTCCCAGATCGATGGACTCATCAAACCGGGGGATGTGCCAAGCAAAGGCGGCTTGTACCTGCTCGATGTGGTGCCGGACGGCGAACCCCGGTTTGGCTTTCCCAATATATCCGACAACGCCGAAATCGTTGAGCTGATCGCCTGCGGCGCCCATGTCATCCTGTTCACCACCGGGCGGGGGTCGGTGGTTGGTTCGGCGATATCGCCGGTGATCAAGATCTGCGCCAACCCGGAAACCTTCGCCATGCTCAGCGGGGACATGGACATCAACGCCGGCGAAGTGCTGCTCGGCGCCAAAACACCGCGGGACATCGGCGCGGAAATTCACCGCCAGGTACTCGCGGTGGCGGGAGGTGCCGAAACCTGCTCCGAAGCCTTGGGGCACCAGGAATTCATCCTGACCTACAAGACTTTCGAGCCGATTGGCCCGAGCTGTCTTCCCGCGCGATGACCCGGACCGGACAATGAACAATCCACTCGCCCGCGACCCAGCCGACCCCGCCCCGCCGCGGCCCGTCCTGCTGGAGAGAAAATATCTGCTGCCCTTCCTGCTCGTCACCACGCTGTTCTTTTCCTGGGCGCTGGCGGCGCAACTCAACGATATTCTGATCCGGCAGTTCCAGAAGGCGCTTGAGCTGTCCCGGGGTCAGGCGGGGCTGATACAGACGGCGTTCTATTTCGGTTATTTCTTCGGTGCGATTCCCGCCGGCATGGCCATGCGCCGATTCGGCTACAAGAATGGCATTCTGGTTGGTCTGGCGCTCTACTGCGGCGGCGCGCTGATCTTCTATCCGGCGGCGGAAGTGAGAGTGTTCGGCCTGTTTCTGATGGCGCTCTATCTGATCGCATTCGGGCTCGCCTTCCTGGAAACCGCTGCCAATCCCTATGTCGCCATCATGGGCGATGAGCGAACCGGCCCCGCCCGCCTCAACATCGCCCAGAGCTTCTACGGCGTCGGCGCCTTTGTCGGGCCTTTTCTGGGCAGTATCTTCATTTTCTCCGGCGTCGAGTACAGCGCGGCGGAAATCGCCTCGATGCCCGCGGCCGAAGTCGACGCTTGGCGGGCATCCGAAGCAAGGGCGGTTCAGGCCCCCTATCTGTGGCTTGCCGCCTGCGTGGCGCTCATCGCGGTGCTCATCGCGTTTGCGAAATTCCCCCGCATGGCGGACGAAGCCGGGGCCGAAACGGGATTTCAACTGCCGTGGCGGGATCTTCTCCGCCACCGGCATCTGGTCATGGCCGCGGTCACACAGTTCTTCTATGTGGGCGCGCAGGTTTGTATCTGGTCGTACTTCATCGACTTCACCAAGGACTTGAGCCCGGAAACGAGCGAACGGTTCGCCGGACAGCTATTGTCGTTTGGATTCATCGCCCTGATGTTGGGGCGGTTTTCCGGCGGCCTGATCATGCGGCGCATCGCGCCCAACCGGATGCTGACCGGCTACGCCGCGGCCAATATCGCGCTGCTGCTCGTCGCCCTGACCGCATCGGGCTGGACCGCCATTGGCGCGCTCTGGCTCACCACCTTCTTCATGTCGATCATGTGGCCGACGATTTTCGCCCTCGGTGTCCGCAATCTTGGACCGCTGACCAAACTGGGCTCATCGTTCATGATTATGGCGATCGTGGGCGGCGCCATTTTTCCGCCGATCATGGGCTATCTGGCGGATGCCACCAACGATATCCAGCTTTCGCTGCTGGTTCCGCTGCTTGGCTTTGGCGCGGTCCTTCTTTTCGCGCTGAGGGGGTCGGCGGCTCGAACATGAAGGCGCGGATGACCACATTCACATTCCAGCGGGGCGCGATGGCATGAGACTCGCCAACAAGAAAATTCTGGTCACAGCCGCCGCCCAGGGCATCGGCAGAGCCACCGCCGAATTGTTCGCCCGGGAAGGCGCGGCGGTTGTCGCCACCGATATCAACGGCGAGCTGCTTGCGGAGTTGGCCGAGTTGGCGGGCTGCCGCGTCGAAACGCTTGATGTGACCGATCAATCAGCCATCGACGCGCTGGCCAAGAGGATCGGCGCGGTGGATGTGCTCTTCAACTGCGCCGGCTTTGTCCACTCCGGGACGATTCTCGATTGCGAGGAGAGCGATTGGGACTTTTCTTTCGACCTGAACGTCAAATCGATGTACCGGATGGCAAGGACGTTCCTGCCGCTCATGCTCGAAGCCGGTGGCGGCAATATCATCAACATGTCGTCGGTTGCCAGCTCGATTCGCGGCACACCGAACCGCTTCGTCTACGGCGCGAGCAAGGCGGCGGTGATCGGACTGACCAAGGCGCTGGCGGCTGATTTCGTCAAGCACAATATCCGCTGCAACGCGATCTGCCCCGGCACGGTCCATTCCCCATCGCTGCGGCAACGGCTTGAGGCAACCGGCGACTTCGAGACGGCATATCGTGAATTCACCGCCCGCCAACCCATGGGCCGCATCGGCGAGCCGGAAGAAATCGCCAGCCTCGCCCTGTATCTGGCCAGCGATGAATCGGCCTTCACAACTGGGCAAACTTATGTGATCGACGGCGGCTGGGCCATCTAGGCGAAAGCTGCGGAAAACCCACAAAAATCTGGAATCGACCTATGAAACTGTTGCGCTACGGCGAAGCCGGCCGCGAAAAGCCCGGAATGCTAGACGACGCCGGCAATATCCGCTGCCTGGCATCCCTCGTTGCCGATATCGACGGCGAAGCCCTCGCGCCGGCGATGCTGGAAAAACTGGGGGCTGTCGATTCGGCCACCTTGCCACTGGTGGATGCCGGCGTCCGGCTTGGCCCCTGCGTGGGCAATGTCGGCAAGTTTCTTGGAATCGGCCTGAACTATGCCGACCATGCGGAAGAATCCGGCGCGCCGATTCCGGCCGAGCCCGAAGTGTTCTCCAAGGCGACAAGCGCCATCTGCGGGCCCAATGACAACATCATCCAGCCAAAGGACAGCGACAAGCTCGATTGGGAAGTCGAACTCGGCCTGGTGATCGGCCAACATTGCCGCCATGTGGATCAAGCCAAGGCGCTGGATCATGTGGCCGGTTACTGCGTGATCCACGATGTTTCGGAACGCGGCTTCCAGCTTGAGCGCGGCAGCCAGTGGGACAAGGGCAAGGGCTGCGACACCTTTGGCCCGATGGGTCCATGGCTGGTGACCCGGGACGAGATTCCCGACCCGAACAACCTCGCCATGTGGCTGGAGGTGAACGGGCGCCGATACCAGCATGGCAACACCAGCGCGATGATCTTCGGGCCGGCGGCCATCGTCAGCTATCTCAGCCGGTTCATGAGTTTGAAACCCGGCGATGTGATTACCACGGGAACCCCCGCCGGGGTTGGCATGGGGCGGAACCCGCCAGTGTTTTTGCAACCCGGGGATGTTGTGGAACTGGGTGTTGCGGGGCTTGGCATCCAGCGGCAGACGGTGGTTCCATCCGGCGGGGATCAGGGGTAGAGCACGCCTTTTTTCAACAACAGATTTCCATACAGGCGCCGCTCGCCAGTGGCAATCACGGCAAACGCGGCGCGGCTCCGATCATAAAAGGCGAATCTTTCCAAAGCCCCGAATCCGGCGCGGGGCTCCTCGGCCTGAATGATCTCCCTGAATTCCCGGACAATTTCGGGAACCGCCTCGGGATCATCGACAACTTCCATGCAAAACGCCGCCTCATCCACAAACTGGTCAAGCGGCAAGACGGAGACCACCGCCTTCAGCATCGCGGTCGCCGAAACGCCATCCATTCGGATGATCCGGCGGGCGCGGGACTCCGCCGGAAAATTGGCGTCGACGATGGCGATCTCATCCCCATGCCCCATGGCCCGGAGAATGCCGAGCAACTCGGGGCCAAGCAATGGATCGATTTTTTTGAGCATCTGAACCCTCACGCGTTTCGGGATTCAGCCCTGGAAGCGCCGCCGGAGACGATAACAGTCAATATCCCACCGCCGCGCCGTCGCCGCGGCGGGAATCGGCGGCGCCGAGGAACAGGCCAGCCTCGCGGTCGTGATACACGCCCATGGCGGCGCCCTGGGTGCCCCGGGAGCGGAACTCGTGCCCCATGGCCTCGTAGAGCCTGATCGTGTCGGGGGACAGGCCGTTCGGCTCCATGCTGGTGATGTCGGGCAGCCACTGGTGGTGGATGCGCGGGGCTTCGATCGATTCGGCGATG
>JAPOTO010000079.1 GCA_026709135.1 Gammaproteobacteria bacterium
CATGGATGGCAAGACCGGGATCAGTCGAAGCCAGAAGCGTCGCGCCAGGGATGGCATGAACAATTCACCAGAATTCCCATGGATGTATTCACAGCGTCCGCTGAACCCCATCCAGCCAGACGGCGACGGATCGAAGCCACAACCCCCACAAAAGCCCGCGCTGTTCCGTTTGAGTTTGGTGGGGTAACATTCGCGCTCTTCGCAACGGGCGGGATGGGACATGGCGGAAGACTGGACCGCGGGGTATGTGACCGAGATCGGCTATTCGTGGGCGTATTTCCCGGAAATCAACCCGCTGCGCGTGAAAATCGCGCTGGTTTGCGCCGGCATCGCCCCGCCCCCGATCCAAACCGCCTGCGAGCTTGGTTTCGGCCAGGGGCTGAGCCTGAATCTGCTCGCCGCCGGTGGCGAGGTGGAATGGCACGGCAACGATTTCAACCCCTCCCACGCCGCCGTCGCCCGGGAAATGGCCGGGCACTCCGGCGCCGGCGCCCAACTGAGCGATGAGAGCTTCGCCGAATTCCGCCAGCGGGGGGATCTGCCGCAATTCGATTACATCGCCCTGCACGGCGTGTGGAGCTGGGTGTCGGACCAGAACCGGCGGGAGATCGTCGATTTCATCCGCGCCAAGCTGAAAGTCGGCGGCGTGTGCTATGTCAGCTACAACGTCCAGCCCGGCTGGTCGGGCTTCATCCCCCTGCGCAACCTGATGATGGAATACCTCGACCGGCTCTCGCCCAGCGGCAGGGGCATCTCCAACCGCATCGGCGAGGCATTCGATTTCGCCAAGAAGCTGATCGACACCGACCCCTTGTTCGCCAAGGCCGCCCCCGGCGCGCTGGCCCGGCTCGAAGGCGCGATGCCGCAGGACCGCAGCTATCTGGCCCACGAGTTTTTCAACCGCGACTGGCATCCGATGTCCTTCCTCGACCTCGGCCGCGCCCTCGACCCGGCCAAGCTAGGCTTCGCCTGCTCGGCGAATTTCTTTGAGCATGTTTCCAACATGACAATGACCGCCGGGCAAAACGAGTTCATCAAAACGATTCCCGACGCGATGCTGCGCCAGCAGCTCATGGACTTCATGTCGAACCAGCTTTTCCGGCGCGATTACTGGATTCGGGGCGCGCGCCGGCTCACCGGCGCCGAACAGATGGAACACTTCAACGACTGCCATGTCGTGCTGGCGCGCCATGTTGACGACTGCTCGCTCAAGGTCAAAGGCCCCATCGGCGAGGCAACGCTCAACGAGGAAATCTACCGGCCCCTGCTCGACCTGCTCGCGGACAACCGGGTCCACTCCATCGGCGACATCATCCGCAAGCTGCAATCCGAAAAACGCACCGTGGCAAGCCTGTTGCAGGCCTTGCTCGTGCTCATGGGCGACGGCCAGATCGCCCCGGCCAATGGCAATCCCCCGGGCCGGGCGCGGCGGCAATGCGACCGGCTCAACAAGCACATCAAACGCCGCAGCCGGGATGTCGACGAGATTCACTTCCTCGCCAGCCCGGTGACCGGTGGCGGTGTCCCCATCAGCCGCATCAATCAACTGTTTGTGCTCGGCCTGGAAAACAAGGCCGGCGACGCCGACCAGCTCGCGCGTTTCGTCTGGCAGGCATTGTCCGCGCGCAATCAGCGGCTGGTGCACGATGGCAAGACCCTCGAAGGCGACGAGGAAAGCCTGGCCGAATTGCGCAAGCGGGCCGATGTGTTCCTCGCCAAATCGAGGCCGGTGTACGCCGCCCTTGGTATACAATGAGCAAACCGGAACCGGGGTTTTGGCGACTATGCTTGCAGGAGCCCGGGTTTTCAAGACCTAAGCTCGCAAGACGCCGAAACTTCGGCCAGGACTCCGCGCCCATGACAGCTTTCCCGCCCAATGCCGGACGCCGCAAGCTGCCAGCCCTGCTAGCGGGCCTCGCCGCCGCGCTGTGCTGGAACACCCCCGCCGGCGCCCAGGATCTGGAATTGTTTGAAGACGTCGAGCGCACGGTGCCCGCCAACAACCGGCGGGGCGGCGGCGGCGGCAATGAAAATGCATCCGCGCCGGCATCGCTCACCGAGCCCGAGTTCACCCTGGTGGGGGCTTCGCGCATCGGCGACCGGCGCCAGGTCATGCTCAACCACCGCGGCGGTGAAACCCTCACCGTGCCGCTGCCGGTCGACGGCGCGGCGGCGATTCCGGGGCACGAGCGCTTCCGCGTGATCGCCAGCGAAGCCGGGCGGGTGGCGATTCAGTATCCCGCCGGCAGCAACTGTGTCGAAGCGGCCGATCTCGGGGTTTCCTGCGATGCCGGCGCCAATGTCGCCTGGCTCTCGCTGCGGCCGGCGCCGGTTCCAGAGGAGTTCATCGCCGATCTCAATGCGTCCGACGCGGATGCGGAAGAACAGGGCCAGAACCCGGACCGCGCCGCCGCGGCGGCCGACGCCGCGGCGGAACTCGCCCGGGACCCGAACAACCCCTTCGCGAGGCTTCGGGCCGAGGCGCTGGGCGAGGATGTCCCCCCCGCGTCGCGGTTCCGCCCGCGCCGCATCAACCCGGACCAGGTGCCGCCGGGCATGCGGGTGGTTTCGACACCATTCGGCGACCGCCTGGTCGAGATCGACTAGGAGCCCGCGGCGCCAGCAAGCCTCCGCGGGAATGCCCCCGCCTGCGGAAACCGCCATGACCTTCGCGCTTTCGGTTTCGATCGTCTTGTTCCACACCCCCCGGCGGCAGATTTTTGCCCTGCTCGAGTCCCTCGCGGTTGCCTGCGCGCGGGCGAGGGCCGAATCGCCGCTTGGCGAAATCGGCATCACTCTTGTCGACAATACCGATGGCAAGGCCGCTCCGGGCGAGTTCTCCTCCGCGGACATGGCCGAAGCGGGCCGCCTGTTTCGTTTGGAAAATTGCGAACTGAAGCTGCAACACGGCCACGGCAATGTCGGCTACGGCGCCGCGCACAATCTCGCCATTGGCGAATCGGCGGCGGAGTATCATCTGCTGCTCAACCCCGATGTCGAACTGGCGGCGGATGCGCTCGCGGCTGGCCTGGCTTACCTCAATGGCGATTCCGGGGCGGCCCTTGTCAGCCCGCTGGTGATTCCCGAGCCGAACCGGGGCGGCGGGAGGCAATACCTGTGCAAGCGTTATCCATCGTTGCTCGTGCTGTTGCTGCGCGGATTCGCCCCCGCATTCCTGAGCAAGCCCTTCGCCGGCAAACTCGCGGCCTACGAAATGCGCGATTTGCCGTTGGACAAGCCGAGCGCCGGCATTCCCATCGCCAGCGGCTGCTGCATGCTGTGCCGGGGTGGCGCGCTGCGGCAGGCGGGTGGATTCGACGAGGGCTACTTTCTCTATTTCGAGGATTTCGACCTGTCGCTGCGCCTCGGTCGCCTCGGCCAGCTCGTCCATTTGCCGGCGATGCGAATCCGCCACGGGGGCGGCAACGCGGCGGCGAAGGGTTGGCGGCACATCGCGATGTTCTGCCGCTCGGGCCGGCGGTTTTTCAGCCAGCACGGCTGGAGGTGGCTGTGACCGGGCGGCGAACGTTTTGAACAGTCAACAACCGATTTTGGTCACCGGCGCCAGCGGCTTCATCGGCAGCCACCTGTGCCGGCATTTGCAAGCGGATGGCCACATCGTGCGGGGCTTTTCGCGGAATGAGGCGGGTTTTCGCGGGAATATCCTCGACCGGAAAGCGCTGAATGACGCTTGTAAAGGTGTTCAAGCAGTATTTCATCTGGCCGGAAACGCCGCCACCGCCGATCAAAAGCGCGGCGATTCCCCCCGGACCCACGTCCAAGGCGCGCGCAATGTGCTCGCCGCGGCCCAGGATGCGGGGGTGGGGCGCCTCGTTTTCCTCAGCAGCGCCTTGGCGGCCGAACTCGACGAGGGTCAAGTGCCGGGCCAGGCCGGAGACTACGCCCGCGGCAAATGGGAAGCCGAAAGACTCGTGCTCGCCGCCAACGGCGGCGGCCTGCTGACCACGGTGCTGCGGCCCGCGCCGGTCTACGGAAGGGGAATGAAGAGCGGCCTTGCCACAATGATCCGGCTGATTCGCGCCCGCGCCCTGCCGCCCCTGCCGAAACTCGAACACGGCCTGTCGCTGGTCGGCGTTGAGGATGTTTGCCGCGCAGCGCTGCTTGCCGCGCAAAGCCCCGCGGCGGCGGGCCAATGCTGGCTGCTCACCGATCTTCAGCGCTACACCGCCAACGAGATCGAGGCCGCGGTGTACCGGGCCCTCGGCCGCGCCGCGCCCCGCTGGCGCACCCCGGCTGTGGTATTCTTCGCCGCTGCCGCGGCCTTGCAACTGGGCCGCCTTGCGGGATCGAAAAGCGCCGAATCCGGCTTGCAAACCTGGCGCAATCTGACCCGCGAGCGCATCTGGCCGGCGGGGGAAATCTTCAAGGCGCTCGATTTCCAGCCCGCCGGCACACTGTATGGAAAATTGCCGGAAATCATCCGGGATCTGAAATGACCAAGGGCATTATTCTCGCGGGCGGGGCGGGCAGCAGGCTGTACCCCATGACCTCGACCGTCAGCAAGCAATTGCTGCCGATCTACGACAAGCCGATGATCTACTATCCGCTGTCAACCCTGCTGCAATCCGGCATCCGCGATATTCTGGTGATCACCACCCCGAGGGACCGGGCGGGCTTCCACCGCCTGCTCGGCGATGGCGGCGCCTTGGGTGTTTCCATCCGCTACGCCGAGCAGCCGCGGCCGGAGGGCCTCGCCCAGGCCTTTCTCATCGGCGAGGAATTCATCGGCGGAAGCCGGGTGTGCCTGATCCTCGGCGACAACATCTTCTACGGCAACCGCATCGAGGAAACCCTCACCCACGCGGTCGCCCAGGACAACGGCGCGAGCATCTTCGCCTACTATGTGCAGGATCCCGAACGCTACGGCGTGGTCGTCCTCGATGAAAACCAGCGCGCCATCGACCTTGAGGAAAAGCCCGCCAATCCCAAATCGCATTACGCGGTGACCGGGCTGTACATGTACGACAATCAGGTGGTCGATGTGGCCAAGTCGATCCGCCCCTCGGCCCGGGGCGAGCTGGAAATCACCGATGTCAACCGCATCTATCTCCAGCGCGGCGAATTGCGCGTTGAGCTGTTCGACCGCGGCACCGCCTGGCTCGACACCGGCACCACCCAGTCGCTGCTCGACGCGGCCAATTTCATCCGCGTGCTCGAAGACCGCCAAGGGCTGAAGATCGGCTGCCCCGAAGAGATCGCCTGGCGCCGGGGCTTCATCGACGACGCCCAGTTCCAGCGCCTCGCCGCGGACCACATCAACAGCGGATACGGCCAGTACCTGCTCGACTTGCTCAACGAGGCGTGAAGCGCGGTGGAACTGACCGCCACACCAATTCCAGGGCTGCTGCTGCTTTCGCCCGTTGTCCACGGCGACATCCGCGGCTTTTTCATGGAAACCTGGCGCGAGTCCTTCTTCGCCGAACGCGGCTTGGCGCACCGTTTCGTCCAGGACAACCACAGCCGCTCGGTGCGCGGCACCCTGCGCGGGCTGCATTACCAGCTCGAGCATCCCCAGGGCAAGCTTGTGCGCGTGGTTCGGGGCGAGGTGTTCGATGTCGCCGTTGACCTGCGCCGCGAGTCGGCGGCCTTCGGCCAATGGTTCGGCACCCGCCTGAGCGAGGACAACCGCCGCCAGCTATGGATTCCCCCCGGCTTCGCCCACGGCTTCTGCGTGCTCAGCGACAGCGCCGACCTGTGTTACAAATGCACCGACTACCACCACCCCGGAGACGACCGCAGCCTGTGCTGGAACGACCCGGAAATCGGCATCGAATGGCCGCTGCCCGAGGCCGGGCCCATCCTCTCCGAGCGCGACCGCAAGGCGCCGCGGCTCGCCGAAGCCCCGCTGCCGCATTGAGGCTCTTCTTTCTGGAACATGACCCAAACCATTCTCATCACCGGTTCCGCCAGCCAGTTGGCCCGCTGCCTGGCGCTGCGGGCCGCGCCGCCCCCCTGGCGGGCGCGGTATCTCGCCCGCGGCGAGCTCGACATTGCCGACGCGTCCCAAGTGGCCCGTGTGCTGGATAAAGCCGCCCCGGATTGCATCATCAACACCGCCGCCCACACCGCGGTGGACCGGGCGGAAAGCGAGCCGGTGCGGGCTTGGCGCGTGAACGCGGAAGGCGTGGCCAACCTGGCCGGCTGGTGCCGCCGCAATGAGGCGCGGCTGATCCACATCTCAACCGATTTCGTGTTCGACGGGCTGTCCACTGTTCCCTATGCGCCCGGCGCTGAGGAAGCGCCGCTGGGCGAGTACGGCGCGAGCAAGCTCGCCGGCGAGCGCGAAATGTATACACTTGCACCGCGCCGGGGCGCGGTCCTGCGCGCATCCTGGCTGTATTCCGAGTTCGGCGACAATTTCGTCAAAACGATGCTCCGGTTGATGGAGGCGCGTGATGAGATCGCCGTCGTCAACGATCAAATTGGCTGCCCGACTTCGGCGCATACGCTCGCGGCGCTGATCTGGCGCATGGCCGAAGGCGAGCCGGGGCAGGATCTGTACCACTGGAACGACGGCGGCGCGATGAGCTGGTTCGAATTCGCCCGGGAAATCCGCCGCCAAGGGCTCGCCGCGGGATTGTTGCGCCGCGAAACGCCAATCCGGGCGATCTCCTCCGCGCAATACCCAACCACGGTCGCGCGGCCGGCCTACAGCGCGATGGACCGAAGCGAAGCGCTCGCCGAGTACAACATGCCCGCAACCGGCTGGCGCGACGAATTGAACCGGGTCATCCGCGCCCTGGCCCGCGGGCCGCGCCTTGCCGCGAGCCAAGGGGTGAACGCCGATGCGACATGAGACGCATGGCGCGGCGCCGGGGAACACGGCGGATTCCCGCTTCGGCCTTGGTTTGCCGGACCAGCTGTGGGCCGCGCCATGAGCGCCCTGCTCGTCACCGGCGCCGCGGGCTTTATCGGCACCAATTTCGTCCACCATTGGCGGCGCTGGCACCCGGATGACCTCATCGTCGCCCTCGATGCCCTGACCTACGCCGGCGTCCGCGAAAACCTCGCCGGCTTCGAGGGCGGGCCCGGTTTCGAGTTTGTCCACGGCGACATCCGCGATCAGGCTCTCGTCGAACAACTGTTGCGCGGCCGCGCCATCGACACCATCGTCCACTTCGCCGCCGAAAGCCATGTGGACCGATCGATCACCGGCCCGGACGCCTTTATCGAAACCAATATCGTCGGCACCCACGCGCTGCTCAAGGCCGCTGGCGCGGTCTGGCTCGACCGCGGCAGCCCCCGCGAAGGCTGCCTGTTCCAGCAAATTTCAACCGATGAGGTATACGGCTCGCTGGGGCCCGATGATCCGCCATTCCGCGAGGACACGCCCTTCACGCCGAATTCCCCCTACGCGGCGAGCAAGGCCGCCGCCGACCATCTCGCCCGCGCCTACCACCGCACTTTCGGCCTGCCGGTGGTCACGAGCAATTGCTCGAACAACTACGGCCCGTATCAATTCCCGGAAAAGCTGATCCCGCTGTTTCTCACCAACATCCTGCGCGGCAAGCCATTGCCGGTCTACGGCGACGGCCGGCAGATCCGCGACTGGCTCCATGTCGACGACCATTGCCGCGCTATCGAGCTGTGCATCCGCAAGGGCCGCCGCGGCGAAACCTACAACATCGGCGGCGACAGCGAACGCGCCAACATCGACCTGATCCAAGCGCTTTGCGCCATCGTCGATCAACGATTCGCCGGGGACCCGGCGCTCGCGGGCCGCTTCCCCCACGCCCCACCCGCCAGCGGCGGAAAATCCACCAGCCTCATCACCCATGTCGCCGACCGCCCCGGCCACGACACCCGCTACGCCATCGACGCCGGCAAGATCAAGCGCGAACTCGGCTACCGCCCACAAACCAGCTTCACCGCCGGCCTCGCCCAAACCGTGGACTGGTATCTCAGCCGGACCACAAGCAACCCCGCAACAGGCTCCTAGGAGCCTGCGCCATAGGAATTCACGGCTGCAAATCCGCTCCCGTCCGCGCCCTTGGCTGATCAATTTC
>JAPOTO010000026.1 GCA_026709135.1 Gammaproteobacteria bacterium
GGCGAGCATTGGATTTTGTTCCGGTGCGGGGGTACTCTTGCTTGCGGTATGGGGCGCGATGGTCCATACAAGTTTCGCCGCTGCCGGAGATGCCGCGCTTGTTCAACAAATTCATCCACAATTTCGCCATCTGGATCGACGAAACCCGCTGGAGCACCATGCTCCACGAGTCCTATTACATGTACAACTGGGTCGAGAGCACCCATGTGCTGACGCTGATGCTCAGCCTTGGCCTGCTGTTCCTGATCGATCTGCGCATGCTCGGCCTGGCGTTGCCCGATGTGCCCGCGAGCCGCATCGCCCGGCACCTCAACCTGCCGATGCTGGTGGGATTCACGGTGATGATGGTCACCGGGCTGCTGCTGTTCTACGCGGTGCCAGTGCGCAGCACCCAGAGCATCTGGCTGCGGATCAAGCTCGTGCTGATGGTGGGCCTGTTGATCAACGCGGTGCTGTTCCACCGGCGCATGGGCGCGGCGGGAGCGGACTGGGACAGCGCGCCCCGGGCGCCGCGCAATCTGCGCATCGGCGCGGTGTTCTCGCTGGCGGGCTGGTCGGTTGTGGTGGTGTGCGGCCGGTTCATCGCCTACGACTGGTTCGATTGCCTGTATCTGGACCCCGGCTTGATGAGCGCATTGGCCGGCTGCGTGGACGGCCAGACACGATTCTGACCGGCGAAAGCGGGAGAACAACGATGCCAACTTCCCTTCTCGGACCGTATACCAGAACGATCCTGGTCGCGGCCGTGCTCGCGGTGACCCTGGGATTCGCGCTCTCGGGCGCGCGCTCCGAAGTGCACGGCGGCCTGCTGCCGTTTTTCGAATGGCTGGAAACGACCTGGTTCGGCTATGTCGGCAAAAACTGGGGCGCGGCCTTCGCCCTGATCCAAAGCCTGCATTTGCTTGGCCTGGCCCTGCTTGGCGGTGCGGTGCTGGCGGCGGAGGGGCGGATTCTCGGCGCCGTGTTGACCGATGTCGAGCAAAGCGTGGTGACCGCCCGCTGCGACAAGGTGTTCAACATCGCCATGGCGATCCTGGTTGCCACCGGTGTGTTCATGGCCTGCGGCGTGGCGGTGAAAATCTATTATCTGCCGGTGTACTGGTACAAAATGCTGGCGCTTGGCGCCGGCGCGCTGTTCCATTACCTCGTGCGCCAACCGCTGCTCGCGCGCGGCCCGGAGCAGGTCAACCCCTGGTTGCTCAAGTCGATGGCGGTGGCCTCGATCATGGTCTGGTTCACCGTGGCGGCCACCGGCCGCTGGATTGGTTTCAGCGGATAGGAAGAGAGAGGGAGAGTCGGATGAACGAAAAATCGGCATACGAAGCCGCCGAAAAAGCCAAACGCAAAGACGAGCAATTCGCCGCGATCCTGGCCTGCGCCAGCATCGGCGTCTTCTTCATCTGGTACTGGACCGGCCAAATCCAGTCCGTAATCGAGCTGTTGCGTCTTGCTTATGGGTGAAAATTCCGCTTGGCAATCCACTTGGGACATCTGGCTATCCGCGCTTGACAACACTTGGCGCGAACTCGTGGAGGCCGCTGGCGCGCTGGTTCCCGGGCTGATCGGCGCCGTCCTCGTCCTGCTGGGCGGCTGGCTCATCGCCATCGTGCTGCGCAAGCTGATTTTCCGTTTCGGCGCCGGGCTCGACCGCATGTTCGCCCTGGCCCGGGACCGGCTTGGCCTGTTCCAGCTTGAATTGCGCTGGCCGATTTCCCGCATCATCGGCCACAGCGCGTTCTGGCTGGTGATCGTGTTTTTTCTCGCCGCCGCCAGCGACGTGCTTGGCTTGCCGGGTCTGGTGGACATCTTTACCGGCCTGCTGCTCGACCTGCCTTTGCTGCTCGTCTGGGGCGCGGTGGCCTTCGCGCTCTATGTGGCGAGCGGGGTCGCCGGCGGGGCGGTCACGGGCCTGGCCCGGGCCTCCGGGCTCGCCAACGCGGTTCTGCTCGGCAGGCTGACCCGGATCGGCGCCTTGCTGTTCGCCGGAATCATCGTCGCCAGCCAGCTCGGCATCGATGTGACACTGCTGGTCAATGTCGTCACCATCGTCGTCGCCGTGCTGTTCGGCGGCGCTGCCCTCGCCTTTGGTATCGGCGCCGGCGGCATCACCGGCAATCTGATCGCGGCGCATTATGTGCGGCAGAATTACCGCGTCGGCCAGCGGGTCGCCATTGGCGAGCTCGAGGGCGAGATTCTGGAAATCACCCGCTCGATGGTGGTTCTCGACTGCGGCAAGGGCCGAAGCATGGTGCCGGCGCGGCTGTTCAACGAACAGGCCTCCCTGCTGCTCGAAGCGGACGAATGAAGTGATCAGCCCGCTGGCGGCAACCCTGATCGAGCATCATCCCGCCATGGCCGCGGGCGTGCTTGAGCGGGCCCGGCCGGAAGCCGCCGCCGAACTGCTCGCCGCAGCGGGCTCGGCCGCGGCTGGCCGCTTGCTCGCCGCCATGCATCCCATGGCGGGGGCGAATGCGCTGGCGGCCCTGGCTGCATCAACGCCGGACACCGCCGCCAAGCTGCTCGCCGTACTCGGCACTGATGAGGCCGCGACCGTGCTGCGGCCGATGCCGGCCGAAACCAGCGCCGCGCTGGTGAAGAAATTGCCCGCCAACACCGCCGTGCCGCTGCGCCTCGTGCTGCGCTTCCCATCCGGCAGCGTTGGCTCGCTGATCGATCCGCGGGTGGTCACCGTTCGCCCCGACACGCTAATCGGCGAAGCCGCGGAGATTGCCCGCCATGCCCCGGAGTCGCTGCGCAAATACATCTACGTGCTCGATGACGATCGGCACCTGAGCGGTGTTATCGATTCCCGGGACTGCGTCCTGCGGGACCCGGAGCGTCGCGTGCGCGCTTTCGCCCTGCCGCGGCCCGCCGCGCTGCGGGCGCGGATGAGCCTGCGCGAAGCGGAAGGCAATCCCGGCTGGGAGCGGCTTGCCCTGCTGCCGGTCACCGACGGCGGCGGCAGGTTTCTCGGCGTGCTGCGCCGCTGGCGCCTGCAACAGGCCCTGGCGGATTCCGCCGGCGCCGGAGAGGACGGCGGCCTTGCCGGTCTCGCGCTCGAACTCGCCGACTTGTACTGGCGCGCCGCCGCGGGCCTGCTCGCGACCACCCTGGGCGAAGAGCGGCGGCCGTGAACGCCGCCATGACCGGCAACAGCATCGATTCCGCGGCCGCGGCCAATCTGCGGCTCGAAGCGGAAATGCTCTCGCGGCAAGGCGGCCAAGCCGCCGAGTTGCTGGAACAACTCGAACCCGAAGAGCGGCTTGCCGTGTTCCGGCGGCAGCCGACCGTGGCGATGCTGCCGATATGGGAGCGGCTTGGCGCGGAAAGCGGCGGCGAACTGCTGGCGGCGCTCGATGAAGGCCCCGCGGCCGAAGCCCTGGGCGCGCTCGATCCGGTGCTGGCCGCGCGTTTTCTATCCAATCTCCCAGAGCCGGGGCGCAACCGATTGCTGGCGCTGGCGGAACCGCGAGCCGGGCGGGAAATCCGCGCCGCGCTGGATTATCCGCCGGATACCGCCGGCGCCTTGATGGAGGCGCGGCCGCGGCTGTTCTTCCGCGACGGCCGGGTCGGCGAAGTCCGCGCCGCGCTGCGCCGGGACCAGCGGCAGGGACGGGCGGGTTTTTTCGTCGTTGACGGGGACAACCAGCCCGCGGGCTGGGTCGATATGCAGTCGGTTGCCGTGGCCGGGGCGGAAACGAGCCTGGCCGAACTCGCGCGCGGCGTAAGCGCGGTCGCCAAGGTGTTGACGCCCTGGGAAGAGGTGGTCGAAATCATGGACCGGCACCACCTGCTCGAACTCGCCGTGGTCGACGCCAACGGCAAGGTGGCGGGGGTGATCCGCCACGCCGCCCTCGCCGAGGCCGAGCGCGAAGCCGCGGTGATCGACCTGCAAACCATGGTTGGCGTCGGCAAGGAGGAGCGCGCCACCTCGCCGGCGCTGTTCGCCGTGCGAAAACGCCTGCCCTGGCTGCAAATCAACCTGTTGACGGCTTTTCTCGCCGCCGCCGTGGTCAGCCTTTTTGAAAACATCATCGCCACTTTCACCGTGCTCGCGGTGCTGCTGCCGGTGGTGGCGGGACAATCGGGCAATGCCGGCGCCCAGGCGCTCGCGGTGGCGATTCGCGGACTCGCCCTGCGCGAAATCCGCGTCTCGCAATGGCGGCGGACGCTGCTCAAGGAAGCCGGCGTCGGCCTGTGGAACGGCGCCCTCGTGGCGCTGACCTGCTCCGCCGGCGTCTGGCTGTGGAGCGGCTCCTCTGGGCTCGCGCTGATCATCGCCATCTCGATGGTGCTGGCGATGTTCATCGCCGGCGTCGCCGGCGCCGGCATCCCCATTGTGCTCGCGGCGCTCGGTCAGGACCCGGCGCAATCCTCCTCGATCCTGCTCACCACGGTCACCGACATCGTCGCCTTCTTCAGCTTCCTCGGCATCGCCACGCTGCTTGCGGGATGGATTTGAGCCGGGCGATCAACCCCTCCCGAACTGCAACCTCAGATCGACATAGTAGTAGACGCCCCAATCGGAATGGGAATCGTCATCGAAGCCGAACGAGCGGTCGTACAGGGGCGCGCGCTCATCGGTGAAGTTGTTCACCCCGAGCCGGATGCGCGAGTCGACACCCGAGACGTCGAAGCGGTAATCCGCCGTGAAGTTGTAGCGGGTGAAGGACGGCACCTCGAAGCGGTCCCCGTTGGAGAGCATCTGGAAATAGTCGCCAACGGTGTTGCTGGATACAGCCACATTCCACGCATCGCGGCTGAAGCGCAGGCTCGCGGTCGAGCGGAAGTCCTGGTTGCCGTTGAAGTTGAGCAGGTCGCCGATACCCGCGATGGGGTAGACGATGGTCGAATTGCTCGCCTTAGCCTCCTGCACGATCGAGGTCAGGCCGCCCGGCTCCTGTTCGAACTTTTCGATGTACGAGCCATTCCACTTGAATGAAAAGCGGCCGAAACCGGTTTCGAGATCCCAGTAAACGCCGATGTCGTAGCCTTCCAGGGTTCGCGTGTCGAGGTTGGCGTAGGTGTCCTGAATCGCCGTAACGTCGCCGATGGGGCACAGGCCAGCGTCGAGAAAACCCTGCACCTCGATTGGGTCGTCGGTTACCGCGCCGCGCAGCACGACGGGATTGCCCTGCACGTTGGCGCAGTTCGACGTGCCCGCGGCGAGCCGCGTGACGAGATCAACGAGGATATGGTTTTCTTCACCGAAGAGGCCGATGCTGTCGTCCTTTTCAATGGTCCAGTAGTCCGCGGTCAGCGTCAGCGAGTCGATTGGCGTCAGCACGAATCCGATCGAGGTGTTGAGCGACTCCTCGGAGCGCAGATCCCTGCTGCCGGTGGCTTGGCGCTGCATGCCGTAATCGCAATCCGAGAAGCTGTTGTCTTCCGGCACGCTGCCTTGATCGACACCGTAGAAGCACACCCAGTCGTCCCGGGTGTTGGTGCGGGCGACGAATTCCTCGTTGATGGTGATCAGGTTCGGCGCCCGGAAGGCGGTGGAAATCGATCCCCGCAGCAGGAATTGCTCGATCGGCGTCCAGCCGAAGGCGAACTTGCCGACGGTGGTGTCGCCCACATCGTCGAAGCTCTCGTAGCGCGCCGCGAACTGCGCGTCGAGGGTTTCATGCAGCGGCACCTGAAGCTCGGCGAAGATTGAATTCGTCGTTCTTTCGCCCTTGCCGTCCGGCGTCGGGCTCGAGTTCATCACGTCCGAGGTGAAGGGGTAGCCCTCGCCCTCGAAATCGACGAAGTCGATCGTGCCGTCGAGCCGGGGGTCGCGGTCGTCGACATAGTCCTCGGAGCGGATCTCGTAGCCAAGAAGGAAGCCAACCGAACCCGCCGGCAATTCAAACAGCGCGGGATTGGAAAACTTGACATCGAATGCCGTCAGCGAGGTTTCGCCCCGGCGGTAGACATCGACCAGCGCGCGTTCGAGGTTGGAATTCACCCCGCCGCTGAACGGGTTGTAGGCGTTCGGCGTGGGGTCGAACAGCGCCTCGTTCATCAAGGTGTTGGAAATGCGGTTGCTGGTGATGTCGTCCCGGGACGCCTCCGAGTAGACCAGGGCTGTCTCCCAGTCCCAGTCGCCGACAACCCCGCGGAAACCACCGAGCAGGCGGAAGGCTTCGCCGTCATTGTTGACGATGCGCGGTGCCTCGGCGTAGCGGTAATTGTCGATGATCAACTCCAGCCCCTCGGCTGGCAGGCCTGGGCCGACAATCGAATCCGGCAGGCGGTTGGGCGAGCCGACCGGGCCCAGCGGATTCCAGTGGTTCGCCGCGCCAACGCGCAGGCGCGCGGCGCTCAGCGAGGTCGAGGGGTTGATGCTGCGGTTCGACTCGGAACTGTAATAGTAGGCATCCGCGAAGAGCTCCACGTCGTCGTTTATTTCGTGGGTGAGGTAGCCGAAGAGGGTCGTCCGCTCGATCTCGGGCGACATGTCGCGCAGCTCGTTGAAGTTGTAGCGGATGGTGCCCTGGCCGTCTTCCACCATGCAGGTGCCGTAGCCGGTGTCGAAACCGTTGGCGCACTGGGGCGACCCGCTGGGGAACACCTCGAATTCGCCGGAATTGTCAACCACATCGTTGGCCCGCAGACTGTTCGACGAGCTGACCGAGCTGGCGATGTCGAACTGGCCATACAGCGAGTTGGCGCTGTTGTTGCGGAACACGGTGCTGGTGTTGTACCTCGACCCCTCGGGAAAACGCCCACGGAAATCCGCGTTCGCCCAGCGCGCCTCGTCGCTCGCCCGCACCCGGTCGCGGGAGTAGTTGCGGGCGAAAACGCCGACATTGGTGCGGCCATCGTTGAAGCTGTCGCCCCATTCGACCGCGAGGCTCGAATCGCTGCGCGGCATGTGGTCGAACTCGGCTTGGCGAATCCGCACCGTGAAGCCTTCAAAGTCGTCCTTGGTCACGGTGTTGACAACGCCCGCCACCGCGTCGGCGCCGTAAATCGCCGATGCGCCATCGCGCAGCACTTCCACGCGCTGAAGGCCAAAGACGGGAAGATGGTTCGAGTTGACCGAGTTCACCGGCACGAAGCTGCCGCCGACGACCTCGGTTTGGAATGTCGCCATGTTGACCATGCGCCGGCCATTGAGCAGCATCAGCGTGTTGCCGGTGCCGAGCGCGCGCAGGTTCACCGCCCCGACATCGCCGCGGGCGCCGTTGACGCCGCCGCCGAGGTCGGTGGTGCCGAAAAAGTTCTGCCCGTTCTCCGGGATCGCCGCGAGCAATTCGTCGCCGCCGGCAACGCCAAGCGACTCGATATCCTCGGCGTCGAAGACCGAAACCGCGAGCGCGTCGTTGATGGCCGCGCCGCGAATCTGCGAGCCGGTAACCAGAATCTCCTCAATCTGCCCGCCACCGTCTTCATCCTGGGCGAGAACCGCCCCGGAACCGATGGCCAGCACCGAAAACGCCAGTGCCACAGACCGCCTTGCGCGAAACAAACCCGATTTCATGATCGACCTCCTCACCGCGCCGATTGTTCCAAACACCGGCGCTGAACCAGAATGAACTCTTGGCGGGAACGCCCCCACGAACCAGCAAGACATGAAAAGCGCGCAGTCTACCCGACAAAGCGCGAACTATCCACTTGCCGCAGCGGCAATTCCCGTTATGCCGGAATATGGGCAATCCCGGCCTCCACCCAGCCAGACGGGTTTGCCGGACGGCTTGAGTTTTTCGCGTTTGGTAGTAAGATTGCGGCCTTCGCGGGTCGTTAGCTCAGTTGGTAGAGCAGAAGGCTTTTAACCTTTTGGTCATAGGTTCGAATCCTATACGACCCACCACTTTCCCTTGTTTGATATACCGGGGTTCGGATCGTGCTTGCGGTAAACTTCGGTGCCGCAACCTGCTGTTATCACTCGACTTTCCGTTTTTTCCGCCGTGTTAGAATGTGCGGCCAACCCGGGATTTCGCCATGCGGGAAATTCGCTCCAA
>JAPOTO010000250.1 GCA_026709135.1 Gammaproteobacteria bacterium
GCTGTGAATACATCCATGTACGCTTCGGGCTCGACATCCTGTCTCGCACGCCCGCCGAACTCCGCCCAGCGCACGGCGACTCGCGATGTGCAGACCCCGGGCCTCATTCTCCATTGAATTACAGGGAGGGGGCTAATTCCGCGTGGCCAAGAGGTTTCTGCGGTAGAAGTCGAGTTCGGCCTCGAGTGCGCGGATCTGGTTGGCGGGTTGGCGGAAGCCGTGGCCTTCGCCGGTGAAGCGGATGTATTCCACGCCTTTGATGCGCTTGCCGAGTTGGGCGCGGAGCAATTCCGCTTGGGAGGGCGGCACGACTTTGTCCTCGCTGCCCTGGAGGATGAGCACTGGCGCCGATATTTCATCGAGCCGGTTGATCGGGGAGCGCTCGCGGTAGCGGTCGATGGCTTCCGGGTAGGGGCCGATCAGGCGGTCGAGGTAGCGGGATTCGAACTTGTGGGTGTCTTGGGCGAGCATTTCAAGATCGGCGACGCCGTAATAGCTGACCCCCGCGGAAAACAGCCCGCAGGCGGCGAGGCTCGCGAGCACGGTGAAGCCGCCGGCGCTGCCGCCGCGGATGGCGATCCGGTTGCGGTCCACCTTGCCCGAGTCGATCAAATGCTCAACCGCGGCAACGACGTCTTCGATGTCGATCACGCCCCATTGCCCGTCGAGCGCCTGCCGGAACTCGCGCCCGTAGCCGGTGGAGCCGCGGTGGTTGAGATCGAGCACGGCGAAGCCGCGGGAAGTCCAGAACTGATGCATCGGGTTGAGCGCTGCCCGGGCCGTTCCCGTGGGGCCGCCGTGCACAAACACGAGCAGCGGCGGCAGCTCCCCGGCGGGCGGGGCGAAGCCGGGGTTGCGCGGCTTCAGGAACAGGCCGTAGGCGGTGTCGCCGCCGCGGGTGGGAAAGGCGAAATGCGCCGGTTTGGAAACGAGCCCGGCCGAAAGCGCGGCGGGAGGCGGTGGGCGGTGCACTACCCGCGGTGATGCGGAGGAAGCCGGATCGAGCAGCAGGACGGCGGGGTAATCGTCAAAGTCGGCGGCAAGATAAACGAGCCTGCCGCCGGCGTCGGTTTGCAGGTGTTCGAGCGCTGCTTTTTGGGCGGCATTTTCGGGGGTCTGTCCCGGGATTTGTTCAGCGGCTTGGGGCGCGACTTCGCGTTCCCGCCCCGAAGCGGCGCAAACCCGGCGCAGTGTCCAGCGGCATTGCTCGACCGTGGTGAGGAAGATCTCGCCGTTTTGCCCGATCGCGTAGTTCCGGTTGCCGAGTTCCCAGGGCGGCCCGCAGCAATCGGCGGCGACTGGAAACACCGGCTTGGCGGGTTGCTTGCGACGGTCGGCGGCGGCGAGGTTTTCGGCCTCGACCCGCGCCAGATTCAAGAACCCGGATTGGTCGGTTAAGAAATACAAATCGCCGCGGGCATCGAAACCCGGCTGAAGTTTGGAGGCTGGATTCGTCGCGTCGACCGCGAAACAATCCACCAGCGCGCCTTTTTGATCCAGCCGCGCGCAGCGGATTTCGGTTTCGTCCCAAGGCATGTTCGGATGCGACCAAGTGATGAAGGCGAGCCGCCCGCCGTCAGCGGAAAGGCATGGCCCGGCCACAAAATCGCTGTCCGCATGGAGCACCGCCTGGCTATCGGCTTTCTGCGGCGATTTCCGGTCTAGATCGATGGCCACAAGCGCATTGACCACTTCGCCCGCCCGACCCCCGGCGTGGCGGTGGTCTTCCCGCACGCAGATAAGTCGATTGCGCCGCGGATCGTGCAGCAGGTCCGCGTAGCGCACCTGCGCGCCGCTGGAGTCGGTGACCGGCAGCGGTTCGCCGAAGCCGCCAAATTCGCCAGCGCCCGGATCGAAGTCTTGGCGGTAGATTTCCTGGTCGTTGAAATTGCAGTAGAAGACGCTGTTGCCGCCGGTGCAAAACGGCATCCCGCCGTACTCGTGGACTCTGGTGCGCAGATTGAATCCGGCCGGCGATACCCTTTCAATTTTGCCCCTGCCATCGCCGAACAGCAGCGCCTGGGCGTTTCGCTCCGCGGGCATATTGAGCAGGAACAGCGCGCCGCCGCGCCAGGGCAGGGGTTTGGCGGGGGTCTGGCGTTCGCCGAAGATGATCCCGGCGGTCAGCGGCGAATCCCAGCTTCCGCAGGGGGCGATTTTCCGGTTGCGGTTCGCGCTCGCGCCGTTCATTGCCAATCCCTCTCGCCGCGGCTCATGTTTGTTCCGGTTCCGCCTGCGCGTCAGCCCGGTGCATGCGTCCGCGCAGCATCGACAGCACAATGCCCGGCACGCAAATCGCGGCGGCCAGGCCAAAAGTCAATTGTATGGCCCGCTCAAGCTGCGGCAGGGTGTCGGCGTCGATCAGCCGCTCGCCGATGAGCAGCGACATCGCCAGCGCCACAAGCACCATGCTGCCGAGTTGCCCGAGCACCCGGGTTGTCGAGATCGTCGCCGAGGCCGCGCCGTAGTCCTTGGCCTGAACCGAACTCAGGATGGCGTTGGAATTGGGCGAGGTGAACAGCCCGAAACCCGTTCCGTTCAAAACCAGGGCGACGGCCGCTATCGACAAGTCGCTGCCGGCATCGAGATTGCTCAGCATCAGCAAGCCGACAGCCGACAGCGCCATGCCGGCGGTGGCGATCACCCGGGGTTCGCCCCAGTCCGACAGCCTGCCGGCGATTGGCGAAAGCAGGGCCATGGCGGCTGGCTGGATCATCAGCATCAGGCCCGCCTCGGATGCGCTCAGCGCTTTCAACTCCTGCAGATACAGGCTCATCAGCACGATGTTGGAATAGGTCGCGATGTACATGATCAGCGAGGCGCCGCAGGAGCGGGTGAAGATCGCGTTGCTGAAGAACAGCCGCACATCCCAGATGGGGCTCGGAACCGAGTTGGCGTAACGGATGTAGGCGACGATGCTCGCGGCGAAAAGCAGCAACAGCGCGGCGCTCGCCATGCTCGGCAGCAGGCTCGCGCCCAGGCACAGGAACATGATGGCCAGGCAGAACAGCGCCGCGCCGGGGAAGTCGAAGGGCATCCGCTCGCCCTTCCAGTCCGCGCGCCCCGCGCCGTCCGCAAGAAAAAGCCGCGACAAACCGACGGCCAGCACCACCAGCGAGAGCGGAATATGCAGGAAGAAGTTGGCGCGCCAGCCGAACTGGTCGGTGACGATGCCGCCGAGCACCGGCCCCGCCATCAAGCCCACATACACTGTTGAAATGACGATGCCGATCGCCCTGCCGCGCTGATTGGGCGGAAACGCCGAGGCGACAATCGCCAGATGCGTGGCGTAGAGCATCGCCGCGCTGACCCCCTGCAAAAACCGCCCGCCAATCAGCATCGCGCTGCTGACAGCCATTCCGGTGAACGCCGACGACAGCGCCATCGCGACGGTGCCGATCAAAAACAGGCGCATCCGCCCGAACTGGTCCGCGAGCCGGCCGAAAATCAGGATGAACATGGCGCCCGCCATCAAGTACGCCATCGGCACCCAGCTCAGCATCGCCGCGCTGAGCGAGAAGTAACCGGCAATCGTCGGCAGCGCCACATTGGCGGCGGAAAGCGTCAATGGCGTGGTGAAGGAGTTGAGGATCACCATGGCGATAACGACACGGCGGTCCCGGGTGGTGCTGGCTGCTGTCATGGGCAGGCGAGAATAGCACAGGCGCGGAGGCGGATATGCGCCCGTGTTCGCGCCTGATCCCGTGATATAGTTCGCTGCGCGGCGAATTCCCCATGCCGGGCAGATTTCAATCCAAAGCGGGGAAAGAGGAATGAGTGGAAATGCATAGGAAATTGCTGTTTGCCGCCGTCGCCTTGGGGCTTGGCTCGTTTTCGACTGGATCGCCGGCCCAGGAGCAGGCGATTCAGGAAATTCAGGAGATACAGATAGTCTCCAACATCCGGCGCTCGGAAGGCCTTTCCGATGTCAACGCGGCGGTTTCGGTGATCGGCGCCGAGGAGCTTTCCCTGCTGCGGCTGAACCACTATCAGGAGGCGCTCAACCGCGTTCCCGGGGTGAATGTCAACCGCAACAACGGCCAGGAAAGCCTCGCCTCGATCCGCTCGCCGGTGCTCACCGGCGCCGGCGCCTGTGGCGCCTTCCTAATGGCGGAAAACGGCATTCCGCTGCGCTCCAACGCCTTCTGCAACGTCAACCAAATGTTCGACGCCCACAGCGAAAACGCGGACCGCATCGAAGTCGTCCGCGGCCCAAGCAGCGCTCTGTGGGGTTCCAACGCCATGCACGGCCTGATCAATGTCGTGCTGCCGGAACCCGGCGAAGCCGGCTCGCTCACGCTCGAGGCGGGGCCCCGGGGCAGCCAGCGCATCCAGGGACGGTTCGGCACCGAAACCGAAGGCGTGAAGAACCTCATCCTGTTCAATGGCGTCGAGGAGGAAGGCTACCAGGCCGACAGCGGCGTCGATCAACAGAAATTGAGCTGGCTGTACCAGCTTGATTTCGGCAACGTTCAGCTCGATGGCGGCTTCACCCTGATCAACCTGAACCAGGAAACCGCCGGCTACGTAACCGGAACCGACGCCTACAAGGATGCCGAAAAACGCAAGACCAACCCCAATCCCGAGGCCTTCCGCGACAGCCGCAACGGCCGCTTCTGGACTTCCGCAAGCTGGGATGCCGGCGACTGGGATCTGTCGCTCACCCCCTACTTCCGGGAAGTGAACATGACTTTCATGCAGCACTTTCTGCCCGGCGACCCGGTTGAGGACTTCTACCACCGCAGCCTCGGCTTCCAGTCCGGCGCCTACCGCGATCTCGCCGGCGGCGGCCGCCTCGCCCTCGGCATCGACGGCGAAACCACCACTGGCAAGCTGGTGCAATTCCAGGAGAATCCCACCGTCGGCTCGGCCTTCCTGCGGAACACCATCCCCCAGGGCAGGCACTACGACTTCACCGTCGACGCCGGCATGATCGGCGGCTTTGTCAGCTACGACCAGCCACTGGCGGAAGACTGGACGATCTCCTTCGGCGTGCGCGTCGAGAAAGTCGATTACGAATACGACAACCTCATGCGCGACGGCCGCACCAACGACCAGGGCGTGGCCTGCGGCTTCGGCGGCTGCCGCTACAGCCGCCCCGCCGACCGCGGCGACGACTTCAGCAATGTCTCGCCCAAACTCGCCCTGAGCTACCAGATCAACGGCAGCAACCGCCTCGACCTCCGCCTCCAGCGCGGCTTCCGCGCGCCCCAGGCAACCGAACTCTACCGGCTGCAAAACGCCCAGACCGTGGCCGATCTCGATTCGGTCGAGCTCGACAGCGTCGAAGCCGCCTTCACCGGCGACGCTGGCGCGCTGCGCTATTCGGCCAGCCTGTACATCATGGAGAAGGACAACGAGATCATCACCAACAGCGCCAGGGAAAACCTCAACGGCGCCGCCACCAGCCACCGGGGCTTCGAGCTCGCCCTGGCCTACGACATCAGCGAGACGCTAACGCTGCACGCGGTCACCAACTACGCCAGGCACACCTACGAGCATTCCCAGCTCTCCGGCGGCATCGACATCAAAGACAAGGAAGTTGACACCGCGCCAAACTCCTGGGGCAACTACCGCCTGAGTTGGCAGCCCATCCCGCGGCTGCGGGCGGAACTCGAATGGGTGAACATGGGCGAATATTTCACCAACCCGGAAAACACCGCCTCCTACGAAGGCCACGACATCTTCAATCTCCGCGCCCAATACCAGGTGAGCGAGGACTGGCTCGTGACCGCCGCGCTGCTCAACGTGCTCGATGACTTCTACGCCGAACGTGCCGACTGGACGACCTTCAGCGGCGACCGCTACTTCGTCGGCCAGCCCGCCCGCGCCTACATCGCGGCTACTTGGAGTTTCCGGTAGGAGTTTTCGACAGGAGGTTTCAATTAGCGACCCGGAATTTCCACTGAACGACCCCGCTTTCGCGGCCCTGCTGGCGCTGTTCGCGGCGCCGGCGGATGAGCGCCTCAAACCCATCGGCCATCCTTCCCAAGCCGGCATCGAGGCCGGGTTGCTGCGCCAGGCCGCCGTGCTCATTCCCGTTGCGCGGCCCGGCTTGGAAACCCGCGGCAGTGGCAGTCCCGGGTCTGCCGAGACGAACCGCGGTTCCACGGCAAGTGCCTCCGCCAGCGGCACCGGCGCCGGGATGCCCGCGGATTCGCCCGGAGAGCTTCTCGAATCGGAAAGCGCGGCCATTCCCAGTCAAGTCATACTGACAGTGCGTTCGGAAAATCTGCGCAGCCACGCCGGCCAGATCAGCCTGCCCGGCGGCACTATCGAAGCACAAGACGCGAATCCGGCGGCCGCCGCCCTGCGCGAAGCCGAAGAGGAAATCGGCTTGCCACGGAGCGAGGTCGAGATCATCGGCCAACTCGGCCCCATGGCCCTGCCTTCGGGTTTCCTTGTCACCCCAGTGGTCGGCCTGATTCCGCCAGCCCTCGAATTTACCCCCTGCTCCCGCGAAGTCGCCGACATCTTCCAGACCCCGCTCGACCTCATCCTCAACCCCGAAGCCTACCTCCGCACCCACTACCACCAAGCCGGCAAAACCCGCCGCACCCTCGAACTCCCATACAAGGACTACCAAATCTGGGGCGCCACCGCCGCCATCCTCCACCGCTTGGCGGTGTTGTGTTGCAAAGAGGCGCAGAGCCATGATTGAGCAATTTGACAATGTATGGGACGCACTCGAGGACGACCCAGTGCACGCGGAAAATCTCAAATTGCGGTCAGCCCTGATGATTCGAATAGCGGAGCAAATCAAGGTGTTGAATCTGACTCAAAAGCAGGCAGCCGAACTGCTGAAAATAACCCAACCGAGAGTGAGTTCCCTGTTGAACGGCAAAATCAACGATTTCCGATTGGACAGCTTGGTCGATATGGCCCACCGTTCGGGATTGCAGCACTCTTGATGTGGCGGTATAGGCCGATACCTTACCAGCCTTTATTTCTGTTCGGACCGTCTCCGATCAGAGTAAAACATGCGCGTCGTTAAGCAACAAAACTCAAGACCCGCGAATTGAATCAAATTCCCATTCGACATCGAGTGGTTCAATGACGTCGCCAAGGATTTCCAGCTTATCCTTGTCGATGCCGAACAAGCTTTTGGGTTTGGTTCGATACGGCACGAGCCGGGCAACTGGCCGATTGTTTTTCGAGATCACGTATTCCTTGCCGGTTTCCGCGACCTCGTCCATCAACTTGAGACAATTCGCCTTGAATTCGGACGCCTTGATCATGGATTCACCATTTGCCATATCAATATCCATCTGCCTTCTCCTTGCCTCCGCCATGACACCCGCCTCCATCTCCGCAACAGACTTCGCTTCGCCCTCATACGAGAGACACCCGAACACTTGCTCCGGCCGCGTTTCGGAGAAATGCGGGACAGCTTTCAACAGGACGCCTTCGGGGCTGTTCTCCACGACAAGGCGGGTACCGGCCCCCATTGACGCGCCCGCCGGATGGACTTGGGCAAGATAACCTGGCCCCTAGTGGAAACTGTGGCAGTCAGACGACTAATTTCGGGCACGGCGAACTCTTCAAGGTATGCGACGAACGGCTAGTGTAAGACAAAAGTAAGGCAAGTCAATGCCTGGTTAATCAGCTTTGGTTAATCTCCCATCGCGAATATCGCGGCCCGGATTGCAGAGGCGCTATGGCCCTGTGTGCGGGATGGCAATTGAGTCTGGACTGTTTCGTTTTGATGCATAAAGCAATTGGTCGACACCGGTAAAGAAATCCCTTTCGCTTACCCCGCTGTCGCCCGCTTTATAGACCCCGAAGCCCATGCTCGCGCTGATTTGAATGCGGAGGCTTTCCATCTCGAATGGCGAGCGCCGCACAAGCGATCGCAGGCGTTTGGTGAGCACGGTGCCTTGTTCGAGGTTGGTGGCGGGGAGGATGATGGCGAATTCGTCGCCGCC
>JAPOTO010000025.1:0-2337 GCA_026709135.1 Gammaproteobacteria bacterium
CGCGCCGCTTTTCTGTTGCGCCAGTCTCAGTTCGTAAATCTTCTGCAGGTTGAGCCAGAACTCCCCCGAGGTGCCGAAAAAGCGTCCGAGGCGCAGTGCGGTGTCGCCGGTGATCGAGCGCCTGCCTTTCAATATCCCGGTTATGCGGTTAACCGGCACTTCAATGCGCCGCGCAAGTTCCGCGGCGCTCATGCCGAGCGCGTCGAGATGCTCTTTCAATGTCTCGCCGGGATGTATCGGGTCGCGCATGGCGTGCCTCCCCACATTGAGTATGCCAGTCCAGCCACACAGTGCCCCCTGTGCCACCAAGAAAGCTCAGTCTTAATCAGGACTGCGTCAAGCATAACAAACTTCGCTTCGCGGCCCGGTGGAGCTTTCCGGGGCCGAATCGCCCGCACAGTAAAGGTCGTGGGGTCCTTCTGATAGTTGTTCCAACTCTTGTTCGTCAGAAAAAAGTATATTATTTTATGACGCTTACGGAGATGACTAATGACTGCGCACAAGATCAAGCGCCGCATCATCGGCAAGGGCCGGGGGTATGTGTTCACCCCTGGGGATTTCCTTGATCTCGGCTCTCGCGCCGCGGTTGATCAGGCGCTGTCGCGTCTTGCCGATCAGGGCGCGGTTCGGCGGCTCGCCCGTGGCATCTACGACTATCCGAAACAGAGTCCGCGTTTCGGTGCCCTCTCGCCGGATATGGATACCATCGCGCGCGCCATTGCGCGGAAGGACAGCTATGTGGTGCAGGTCTCTCCGGCCCGTGCTGCGAACATGCTGGGTCTAACAAGCCAGGTTCCGGCCAAGGCTTTCTACCTCACCAACGGCCCCTCTCGAACAAGGCGGATCGGGCGGCGGTCAATCGTCATGCGCAATGCGGCGGCGAAAAATCTTGTCGGTGCCGGTAAACCAACGGGAGTCGTCTTTCAGGCGCTGCGTTATCTCGGCAAAAACGGTGTTGACAAAACTGCCATCATCCGAATCGCCGGCGCCCTCGACTCCAAAACGCGCGACGCCCTCGTCCGCGATGCCGCCAAGGCGCCGGGATGGATGCTGCCCGTCGCCCGCAAGATCGCCACAGGCTCCCAGTGAACGGGAGATAAACGTCAGCCCCGATCCCGCGTCGCCCGTGGCGCATAACCCGCACAGGCCGAGAGGCGCTGCCGATGGCTCGCGCCGGGGTGGGGCTCGTGGTAGTCTTGCGGGTCGTTTCGGGGGGTGGATGCTGGCGTTGGCTGGCCGGTTTGGGTGATTGCGGCTTTGGAGAGATGACGTGAATGCGGATTTTACGGCTGAAGATCTGGCCTTTCGGGATGAGGTGCGGGATTTTCTGCAAAACGAATTTCCGGCGGAGTGCCGCGACAAGGTCGATGCCGGCATCCGCCTGAGCCGGGACGAAGTCGTCCGCTGGCAGAAAATTCTGTACCAGAAAGGCTGGGCCGCGCCGAACTGGCCGGTCGAGCACGGCGGCACCGGCTGGAGCGTCACCCAGAAGCATATCTTCGCGATGGAAATGGGCTTGATCGGCGCCCCGGAGCCGGTGCCCTTCGGCATGAAGATGGTGGCGCCGGTGCTGATGGCCTACGGCAGCGAGGAACAGCAGCGGCGCTTCCTGCCCGACATCCTTGAGAGCAATGTCTGGTGGTGCCAGGGCTATTCCGAACCGAATTCCGGCTCCGACCTCGCCTCGCTCAAGACCTCCGCGGTGCGCGACGGCGACCATTACATCGTCAACGGCAGCAAGACCTGGAACACCCTGGGGCAATATGCCGACTGGATTTTCTGCCTAGTCCGCACCGACACCACGGTGAAGAAGCAGGAGGGCATCAGCTTCCTGCTCATCGACATGCACTCGCCCGGCGTTTCCCACAAGCCCATCGTGCTGATGGATGGCCACGCGGAGGTGAACGAGGTTTTCTTCGACGATGTCCGCGTGCCGGCGGACAACCTGATCGGCGAGCAGGACAAGGGCTGGACCTACGCCAAGGTATTGCTCACCCATGAGCGCACCAATATCGCCCTCGTTCCGCGCAGCACCCGGCGCCTGCGCGCCCTGCGCCGGGCCGCGGCGAGCCTCGACGACGGCTATGGCGGCAGCATGCTCGATGACCCGGTGTTTGGCCACCGGCTCGCCGAGCTTGAAATCGAACTCAAGGCGCTCGAATACACCGAATTGCGCACCCTCGCCTCATTGAGCGTGGGCAAGTCGCCGGGGCCGGAATCGTCGATTCTGAAAGTCGTCGGCACCGAACTCGCCCAGCGCATCGACGAGATGTTCGTCGAGCTCGCGGCCTACCACGGCCTGCCGTATCTGCCGGAACAATTCGACGAAGGCTTCCA
>JAPOTO010000025.1:2518-7920 GCA_026709135.1 Gammaproteobacteria bacterium
GAACGTGGACTTTTCCTATTCCGAAGAACAGCAGATGCTCAGGGAGAGCGTCGGCAAATTCATCCAGCAGCAATACGACTTCGACACCCGCAACCGCATCGCCGCGGGCGATGCCGGATTCAGCGCGGAAAACTGGAAACTCTTCGCCGAACTTGGCTGGCTGACTGTGCCATTCAGCGAGGAAGACGGCGGCTTTGGCGATTCCGCGGTTGACCTGATGGTGATGATGGAGGAGTTCGGCAAGGCGATGCTCGTCGAGCCGTTTCTGCCCTCCGTGGTGCTCGCGGGGCGCTTGCTCGCCGCCCTCGGCAGCCCGGAGCAGAAGGCCGAATCGCTGCCGGCGCTGATGGCGGGCAATCTGCAACTCGCGCTGGCCTGGGCCGAGCCCGGCTCGCGCTACAACTTGGCCAATGTTCGGCTCAGCGCGCGGGTTGAGAGTGGCAACTGCATTCTCGATGGGTCGAAGCTCAATGTGCTGAACGGCCCCAATGCCGACAAGCTCATCGTCATCGCCCGGGAAAGCGGCGCGGTTGCGGATCGGGAGGGCATCAGCGCTTTCCTCGTTGACCGGGATGCGGCGGGGCTCGATGTGCAAGCCTACGCCAACCTCGATAGCTGCCGCGCCGCGAGAATCACCCTCAGCGAAGTCGCCGTGGCGGAATCGGCAAGGCTTGGCGCCCCCGGCGGCGCGCTCGCGGCACTGGAAAAAGTGATCGACCATGGTACGGTGGCGGTCTGCGCCCAAGCGGTGGGCGCGCTCGATTCGCTGCTGCAAAAGACCGTGGAATACAGCAAGACGCGCAAGCAATTCGGCACCCATATCGGCAGCTTCCAGGCCTTGCAGCACCGCATGGCCGACATGTTCATGGAATGCCAGTTGGCGCGCTCGATCACGGTGATGGCGGCGATGCAGCTTGACGCCGGTGTTCCGGCCGGGGACAAGGCCGCCGCGGTCAGCGCCGCCAAAAGCCGGGTCGGCAAGGCGATTCGCCGGGTTGGCCAGGAAGCGATCCAGATTCACGGCGGCATCGGCATGACCGACGAACTCGATGTGTCCCATTTGTTCCGGCAGGTTACCGGGATCGAACTGCTGTTCGGCGACAGCGATTTCCACACCCGCCGCTTCGCCCAACTGCAAACCGCTTCGGGCTGAGGCCCGGTCTAAGTCGATGAGTGAACTGATTCTGGTTCGCCACGGCCAGGCGACATTCGGCGCGGACACCTACGACCAGCTCAGCGAGCTGGGATTCGAGCAGGTGCGCGCGCTCGCCGCCCACTGGCGCGAAACTGGCGAAACCTTCGATTGCCTCTATTGCGGCAGCCTGCGCAGGCAGCGCGAAACCGCGGGCGAGCTGCGCGGTCTCGTGCGGGAGGACGCGCGAGAACGGAAGGACGCGCAAAAAGAGCGCGACTGGCCGCGGGTTGACGCGGCATTCAACGAATACGACGGCGATCCGTTGATCCGCTCGTACCTGCGCGATTTCGCCGCCGACGAGGGCTTCGACCCAGTTCCCGAATGGCCGGTGCGGGACTGGAAGCTGTTCCAGCGCCTGTTCGAGGCGGCGGCGGCGAAGTGGATCGCCGGCGCGCTGGAACCACTTGGCGAAGACGGGGATTTCGAGCGCTGGCCGGATTTCCAGCGGCGCGTCCATTTGGCCATCGAGGGCATCATGGCGCGGCACACCGGCGGCAGCCGGGTGCTGGTGGCGACTTCCGGCGGCGTCATCGCGCTGGCGCTGCAAAGGGTGCTGCGCCATCCCGACTCCGCCGCCATCGCCACCAACTGGATGGTGCACAACAGCTCGGTTAGCCGAATCCGCTACGGCGGTGGCAGAATATCGCTGATGCAGTTCAACGCCCTGCCGCATCTGGAGCGGCCGGAAACCCAGTCGATGATTACTTATCGTTGATTGCCGGCCGCCCAACCCGCGCAGGACCGGAACCGCCTGGAACCGCCCGGAGCCGCATCGATGACTGCTTGCCGGTATCCGCAATCATGACCACAACGAAACTCGAAGACCGCCCCGGCGAGATCAGGCCAGGGGAAGAATTGCCGCTCGAAACACTGCGCGAATACCTGCGCCCGGTGCTTGGCGCGGTCGCTGGCTCGCTCGCGGTGCGGCAATTCCCCGGCGGGCATTCCAATCTCACCTACCTGCTTTCCAGCGGCGATCAAAGCTGGGTTTTGCGGCGGCCGCCGTTTGGCAGCAAGGTGAAGTCGGCCCACGACATGTCCCGGGAGTTCCGCGTTCTCTCGGCGCTCGTTGGCGTTTTTCCCCACGGCCCGACGCCTTTGCATTTCTGCGAGGACCATGCGGTCATCGGCTGCGATTTCTACCTGATGAACTATATCCGCGGCCTGGTCATCCGCCGCGAGTATCCGCCGGAGTTGAAACTGGCACCGGAACAGTTGCGGCGGCAGTTGTTCAATTTCTTCGATGTGCTGGGCGACTTGCATTCGGTGGATCTCGCCGCGGCGGGGCTGGAAAACTTCGGCCGTCCGGTGGGCTATGTGCGGCGCCAGGTGGAAGGTTGGTGCCGGCGCTGGGAAAACGCCGCCACCGGGGACGCGGTCAACTGCGACGACATCATCAAGTGGCTGCTCGACCACATCCCACCCGAGAGCGGCCGCGCCAGCGTGATCCACAACGATTACAAGCTCGACAACGTGATCTTCTCGCTCGATGATCCCCTGCAAGTGATCGGCGTGCTCGACTGGGAAATGGCAACAGTGGGCGACCCGGTGATGGACTTGGCCTACACCTTGGGCTACTGGGTGCAAACCAGCGACCCGGACTGGTTCCGCGAGGCGCGCACGATGCCCTCGGATGTGCCGGGCGCGCCAAGCCGGGCCGAAATCATCGACCGCTTCCAGCAGCGCACCGGAATCGCGGTGGACAACTTCCCTTTTTACTTCTGCTTCGCCCTATTCCGCCTGCTTGTCGTGGGCCAGCAGATCTACTACCGCTACTACCACGGCCACACCCGCGACAAACGCTTCGCGACTTTCCGCCAAAAGTCCTTTGTATTGCAGCGCATGTGCGGGCTGATTATCAGCGGCAAGGTCGAAAAGTAGGTTTTTCGCTCCTGCGGCTCGTGGCTCCTTGACCGAAGACTGCGCATCACCCGCGGCGGCTTCGGTAGGCTCTTCTTCGCTGGTTGTAGCTGGCGAATCTGTGGTTATCCGCGGCGTTTTCCCGGCCTTGGCTGGGTTCGACAAAAACCGCGATGTGCAGCAGGCTGGATTCAGCCACGAGACCGCCGGCGATGATGCCGCGGGCTTCGATGCGGATGTCGGTGCCGAGACCCACGGCGGGGTGCTCCTCGATTTCGCCTTTGGCGAGCTTTTCGAGGAAAGCATCGACGGTGCCCGCATCTGGCGCGGCGGTGTTTTTTGCGCCGGCTTCGATGGTGCCGAGTTCGATGGCGTCGATGCCGTAGCTGCGTACGAGTTTTGGGAGCAGAGTGGCGAAGGTGGCGGGTTTGTCGAAGGCGTCGAGGCCGCAGATGCGCTTGCCGAGGGCGAAGACTGCGCCGACCTGTCCTTCAATCGCACGGAATTGATTGACGAGCCGGTCGAGCCCACGGGTGTGTTTTTCAAAGATCGTGGACATGGCGCCGGTGGTTGACTCGGCGTCCATATTGGCGGCTTTTTCGGCGATGTTGCGCCAGACCCTGCCTTGGTCGGAGTGGCGCTTGCCGCTGCGGCGCATCGAATCCTGCACGCTGGCGAGCCGTTCCGCCCGGCCCTTGGCGTACTGGACCCGCTCGGCGAGGGCGAACTCATCGCTGCGCCTCGACCAGCGGCCGGCTTCAACGCAGGATACGGGGATGATGGTGGTCTTGGCCGCGGGGACGAGCAGGGTGAGATTGGCGATGCGGTTCTGCTTGGCGCCGATGAGTTCTTCGCCGTCGATGATCAGCACGGGCTTGCCGGCGCGGTTCTCGACGAGCAACTCTGGCACGCTGCCGCTTTCGGAAACCTCGCGGATCGAAACGAGATCGGCCTCGATCGCTTCCTTGAGCAGCAGATAGTCCACCTTGGGCTGGGCTTGCGATTGGGGGGCGTGCCGCAGCGGAAAGACGGACAGTCCGCCGCAGGTCAGTGCTTCGCCGGTCTCGATGCCGGCAAGGAAGTTTTGCGCTGTGTGCATAGGGTTCTCCTTTTTTTGGCGACCTGGGTTTGGTTGTCTAGTATTGGTTCAGCTATTGGCTCTGCTATTGACAGCCAATGCCAGCAGACGCCAGTATAATGACCGTGGCGCGGATGTCAACAGTTATTTGCGATTAATTGACAGTAAATGACACTAAGCGGAAATCGGCAGCGGAGCTACTCCGCCGAAGAGCTTGAGGAGCACACCGGCTTCGACCGGCGCACGATCGCCTATTACGTGCAGGAAGGCCTGCTGCCGCGGGTGGGCCGGCGCGGGCCGCGCACGCGCTATCCGGCGCTCGTGCGGGACCGGCTGCTTTTCATCCAGCGGGTGCGGGAGGCCGAGGAGATGGGCGAGATCGAGCCGCTGTCGCTGAGCGACCTGCGGCAACTCTTCGCCAAGCTCAGCCCGTCGATCATCTTCGAGGTGGCGGACCAGATGGCCCCGGTGCGGCTCGCCGTCGCCGCCCTCGCCAAAGTCGCGGATGGACCCGCGGCGCGGCGCTCGGCGGCGGCGCGGCATATCGCCCGGGAGCAGTCGTGGCGGGCGATGGAGTCCACCGCCGAGTATGAGGCTGGTAAAGCGGATGAGCCGGCCCAGCGGTTGTTGTCGGCAGCCTCTCCACGTGGCCCGGGCCTCGACGACGGAGCTGTGGACTACGAGCCAGATGATCCGATTGACGAAGAAGCGAGCCTGCTGCGGGAGGCGCGCGGGCCCGAAGAAGACACTAGCCGGGAACTCATCGAGCTGCTCGGCGAACTCGACCGCCAGGCGCGGCAAGGCGGCGTTGAATCCCCCGAAGCTGTGGAATCCTGGTCCCGGGTTAAGATCACCCCGGAAATCGAGCTCTCGGCGCGGGGATTGCGCGGCAAGGGCGAATCGCTGTTAAACGAAGTGGCAAAACGAATTCGCCGCCTGATCAAGTGAGTCCATCCCATCCCGTCATTCCCCAGCCACCCAGCAATTCTCATAGTGTCGGGACATCATCCTTTCCGGTTTTGCACAGCGTGAGTCGCCGTTTGGCGGGCCGCGCGCGGCGGGCGTGCGAGACACGATGTCGAGCCCGAAGCCCACAGGGATGTGTTTACGGCGTCCGCCGCGTGCGGCCCGCCAGACGGCGACGATTCGAAGCCCCGATCTAGACACAGGACACATACCGGCCGTCAACATGAGAATTGCCGGCGGCCACCCCGGGCAATTCCATTGCCGGCGCTTGTCTGCTACTTTCTCCTGCCTTCGCATTCAGCG
>JAPOTO010000168.1:0-17654 GCA_026709135.1 Gammaproteobacteria bacterium
TGGCGCAAGCCATTGAATTCGCGAGCAAAACAAAACCACGCTTTTGTTTTGCGACAATGAAAAACTCCATGGATGGAGTTTTTCAGAGCTTAAGCTTCGAAGGCTTCTTTTTCCTCTTCGGTGATTTCCTTGATGCTGAGTTTGATCCGGCCCCTGGGGTCGAGGTCGAGGACTTTTACGAGCACTTCCTCGCCTTCGCGCAGGTAGTCGCCGACGTTTTCCACCCGCTTGTTGGCGATCTGGGAGATGTGCACGAGGCCGTCCTTGCCGGGGAGGATGTTGATGAAGGCGCCGAAATCGACGATGCGGGCCACGGTGCCATTGTAGAGCTTGCCGACTTCGGCCTCGGCGGTGATGGCGTTGATGCGCTCGATCGCCGCGTCCCGGGAATCGGCGTCCTCGCCGTAGATGCGGATGATGCCATCGTCGTCGATATCGACCGCCGCGCCGGTCTCCTCGGTGATGGAGCGGATCACCGCCCCGCCCTTGCCGATGACGTCGCGGATCTTGTCCTGGTCGATCCGCATTGTGGCCATGCTCGGCGCATTCTCATTGACATCCGGCCGGGCCTCGGCGATGACCTTGCCCATCTCGCCGAGGATGTGCTGCCTGGCTTCGTGGGCCTGGTCGAGTGCCTGCTCCATGATCTCTTCGGTGATGCCCTGGATCTTGATGTCCATTTGCAGGGCGGTGACGCCCTTGGCGGTGCCGGCGACCTTGAAATCCATGTCGCCGAGGTGGTCCTCGTCGCCGAGGATGTCGGTGAGCACGGCAAAGCGGTCATCCTCCTTGATCAGGCCCATGGCGATGCCGGCAATCGGCGCGCGCAGCGGCACCCCGGCGTCCATCATCGACAGGCTCGCGCCGCAGACCGAGGCCATCGAGCTTGAACCGTTGGATTCGGTGATCTCGGATACCACGCGGATGGCGTAGGGGAAATCCTCGTCCGCGGGCATCAAGGCGGCGACGCCGCGCTTGGCGAGGCGGCCGTGGCCGATTTCCCGGCGCTTGGGCCCGCCCATGAAGCCGGTTTCGCCCACGGAATACGGCGGGAAGTTGTAATGCAGCATGAAGCCTTCCTTGTGCGACCCGGCAAGGCCCTCGATCAGCTGCGAATCGCGCACCGCGCCGAGGGTGGTCACCACCAGCGCCTGGGTTTCTCCGCGGGTGAACAAGGCCGAGCCGTGGGCCTTGGGCAGCAGCCCGACCTCGACGTGGATCGGCCGCACCGAGCGCGTGTCGCGGCCGTCGATGCGCGGCTCGCCATCGATGATGCGGTTTCTGACGATGCTCTTCTCAAGCGAGGCGAAGGCTTCGCGCACTTCCTTGGCGGTGACGCCCTCCTCTTCACTGGCCAGGGAAGCGACCGCCTCGGACTGCAATTCGCCGATGGCCTCGTAACGCTCGACCTTGCGCGAAATCTGGTAGGCCCCGGTGATGCCGCCGGCGAAGCGCTCCACAAGCGCCCCGGCCAGGGCTTCGTTTTTCGCCGCGGGTTGCCAGTCCCACTCCGGTTTGCCGGCGGCGCGCTTGAGTTCCTCGATGGCGGCGATCGCCACTTGCATTTCCTCTTGGGCGAAGAGCACCGCGCCGAGCATCTGATCCTCGGTCAGCTCGTTGGCTTCGGATTCGACCATGAGCACCGCGGACTTGGTGCCCGCGACGACCATGTCGAGCGCTGAGCGCCCGAGTTGCTCGAACGAGGGGTTGAGCACATAGCCGGCGTTTGGATCGAGCCCCACCCGGGCCGCGGCGATGGGGCCGGCGAAGGGAATCCCCGATATCGCCAGCGCGGCGGATGCGCCGATCATGGCGGCGATGTCGGGGTCGTGGTTCTTGTCGGCCGAGATCACCGTGCAGATCACCTGCACCTCGTTGCGGAAGCCTTTGGGGAACAGCGGCCGGATTGGCCGGTCGATGAGCCTCGAGGTCAGCGTTTCCTTTTCGGTGGGACGCCCTTCGCGCTTGAAGAAACCGCCGGGGATTCTGCCCGCGGCGTAGGTTTTCTCCTGGTAGTTGACAGTCAGGGGGAAGAAGTCGGCGGTTGCCGAAGCTTCCTTGCGCCCAACCACGGTGGCGAGCACCTTGGCGTTGCCCATGGTGACGGTGACCGCCCCGTTGGCTTGCCTGGCGATCTTGCCGGTTTCCAGGGTGACCATCTCGCCACCATACTGGAAGGATTTCGTTGTGATATTGAACATGAGTGATTCCTGTTGGCCGCTCGCCTCGCGGCGGCCCTGGTGAATGGGTCTGTTTGCTTCAGCGGCGCAATTTGAGCCGCTTGATCAGCGTGGCATAGCGATCCACATCCTTGCTCTTGAGGTAGTCGAGCAGTTTCTTCCTGCTGTTGACCATGCGGATCAATCCGCGGCGGGAGTGGTGATCGTGGGTATGCTGCTTGAAGTGCGTTTGCAGGTCGTTGATGTTGGCGGTCAGCAAGGCAACCTGCACTTCCGGGGAACCCGTGTCCCCCTCGCTTGTCGCGTAATCCTTGATGATCGTCTGTTTCTCTTCGGTTGATAAAGCCATCTCTCTCTCCTGGTTCTCTCCTAATTCCGGTTTGCGCCGATCAGGCGTTTCGGCGCCACCCTGCCGTCGTCGTCGATGACGCCGATGCCGATGAAACGCTCGGCCGCCTCGGTTTCGCGGTACATCCTGACCAGCCCTTCGGCGGGCAGGTGGCGCACAAGCACCGCCTGGCCGCTGCGCAATTGTTTCGCCGCGATTTCCGGCAGCAGCACCGCCGGCAGGCCTTGCAGCGGCCTGTCGACCGGCGCGAGGTGGCGGTCGAGGCCGGCGAGGCCGCCGCTTGCGCTTTCCCGTTCCAGAAAGTCCGCGCTCACGCAGTCCTCCTCGCCGAAGCCGCCCGCCCGCAACCGCCGCAGGGCGACAACATGGGCGCCGCAGCCGAGCATCTGGCCGAGTTCATCGGCGATCGTCCTGATATACGTGCCCTTGCTGCAGGCGAGTTCGATTTCGATCTCCGGTGGCGCGAAGTCCGTCAGCGCGATTTCGTAGACCGTGACCTTGCGCGGCTCGCGGTCCACCACCTTGCCGCTCCTGGCGAGCTTGTACAGCGGCGTTCCCTTCACTTTCACCGCCGAATGCATCGGCGGCACCTGTTCGATCTCGCCGCGGAACGCCGCCAGCGACTCCTCCACCTGGCCCCGGGTCACGCCGAAGTCTTCGCAGACTTCGATTTCGCTGCCTTCGCTGTCGCCGGTGTCGGTGCGGACACCGAGTTTCAAGCGCGTGCGGTAGCGCTTGTCCGAGTCGAGCAGGAACTGGGAAACCTTGGTCGCCTCGCCGAAGCAAAGCGGCAGCACCCCGGTCGCCAGCGGGTCGAGGCTGCCGCCGTGGCCGGCCTTGTTCGCCTGGAAGATCCGTTTCACCTGTTGCAGCGCGGCGTTGGACGAAAGCCCCGGCGCCTTGTCGAGGGCGAGCAATCCATGAACCTCCCTGCCGCTTTTCCGCCGACCGCGCATGGCTCCTCTCTTCCCCCTGCCCGCACCGGAAGCGGTCTCGCCGGAAGTGGTCACGCCAGAGGGGGTCATAAGAGCCGCTCCCGGTCAGCCGCCAAGGCGCTGTCGATCAGCTCGTCGAGCTGGCGGCCACGCTCCACGCTGGCGTCGTATTGGAAACGCAGCTTCGGCGCCACCCGCAGTTGCAGACGCCGGGCGAGCAGGCCGCGCAGGTAGCCCGCCGCCCCGTTGAGCGCGGCGGTGCTTTCGCGGCTGGCGCGCTCGGCCGCCTCGCTTGGCTCCCTTTGATATTGTCCCTGGGCAGCTTCGGCTTGGCCTAGCGAAGTCACATAGACCTTGGCGTGGGCCAAATCCGCGCTCACATCGACGCCGGTCACCGAGACGATGCCGATGCGCGGGTCGTCCACCTCGAACTGGATCAGCGCGGCGATGTCGCGCTGAATCTGGTCCGCCACCCGCTGGGCCCGGCCATGGTTTGCCATCACTGGTTTCTCCGAAAAATTCCTTCCATGGAATTCGACCGTACATCCCTGTGTCGCGGGCAAGCTCCGATTAAATCAGAGCTTGCCTTACAGCGTACGGGTAACTTCGGTGGTTTCATAGACTTCGATCTTGTCGCCCACTTGCACGTCCTTGTAATTGCGCACGCCGATGCCGCATTCCATGCCGTGGCGTACTTCGTTGGTGTCGTCCTTGAAGCGGCGCAGGGATTCGAGTTCGCCCTCGTAGATCACCACGTTGTCGCGCAGCACCCGAATCGGTTTGCTGCGGTGCACCGCGCCCTCGACGACCATGCTGCCGGCGATCTGGCCGAACTTCGGCGAATTGAACACATCACGCACTTCCGCCACGCCGATGATCTCCTCGCGGATCTCCGGGGCGAGCATGCCGCCCATCACCGCCTTGGCGTCGTCGATCGCCTCGTAAATCACGTTGTAGTAGCGCAGCTGCAGGCGCTCGTTGTCGATAATGTCCCGGGCCGCCCTGCTGGCGCGGACGTTGAAGCCGATCACCATGGCCTGGGAAGTCGCGGCGAGATGGGCGTCGGTTTCGGTGATGCCGCCGACGCCGCTGGAAACCACATCGCAGCGGACCTCGTCGGTGTTGAGCCCGGCGAGGGCGCTGTTGATGGCTTCGAGGGAACCGCGCACATCGGCCTTGAGCACGACCTTGAACAGCTTGACGCTGTCCCTGCCCATGTCGACGAGCAGGCTTTCCACGCTGGCGGACTGCTGCCGGGCCTGCTGGCTTTCCTTGTGGCGCACGCGGCGGAACTCCGCCACCTCCCTCGCCTTGCGCTCGTCGGCGACAACGACGAATTCGTCCCCCGCGTCGGGAACGCCGTTGAGTCCGAGGATTTCGGCGGGAACCGAGGGGCCCGCGCCAGTGGCATTCTCGCCGCGCTCGTTCATCAGCGCCCGCACCTTGCCGAATTCGTGGCCGGCGAGAACCACATCGCCGGCGTTGAGGGTGCCGTTCTGCACCAGCACCGTGGCGACCGGGCCGCGGCCCTTGTCGAGCCGGGACTCGATAACCACGCCTTGGCCGGGCACATCGGTGTAGGCCTTCAGGTCAAGCAATTCGGCCTGCAGCAGAATCGCTTCGAGCAACCGCGCGATGCCCTCGCCGGTGTGGGCGGAAACGGGGATGAACTGGGTGTCGCCGCCCCAGTCCTCGGGAATGACCTCGAGCGCCGCGAGCCCACTCTTGACGCGCTCGATATCGATGCCCTCCTTGTCGATCTTGTTGATCGCCACCACCAAGGGCACTTCGGCGGCCCTGGCGTGCTGGACGGCCTCCTCGGTCTGGGGCTTGACGCCGTCGTCGGCGGCGACCACGAGCACGATCACATCGGTGGCCCTGGCCCCCCGGGAACGCATGGCGGTGAAGGCGGCGTGGCCGGGGGTGTCGAGGAAGCAGATCATGCCGGCTTCGGTTTCAACCTGGTAGGCGCCAATATGCTGGGTGATGCCGCCGGCCTCCTGGCTCGCCACCTGGGCGCTGCGGATATGGTCGAGCAGCGAAGTCTTGCCGTGATCGACATGGCCCATGACGGTGACCACTGGCGCCCTGGACTCTTCGGCCTGGCCCTCTTCCATGGCGATGGATTCGGCGAGTTGCTCCTCGATGGCATCCGCGGAGACGAATTTAGACCGGTGGCCGAGTTCTTCGATGACCAGGGTCGAGGTGTCCTGGTCGAGGGTGTGGTTGATCGTCGCCATGACACCCATGTTGAGCAGGATCTTGATGATTTCGGCGGACTTGACCGACATGCCCTGGGCAAGCTGCGCCACGGTGTTGGCCTCGCCGATGATGATCTCCCGGGAGATGAATTCGGTGGGTTTCTCGAAAGCGTGTTCGGAAGCGAGGCGCGGCTTCGCCTTGCGGCCCACTCTGCGGCCCCGGGCGAGGTCGTCGATATCGCCGCCTTCGAGCACGAAATCGTCGTTGACGTGGATCGGCTTCCGGCGTTTTTGCGCCGGCGCCTTGGGCCGCAGGCTCGATTTGCGCTTCTCGGGCTGGGCGGTGGCGGCGGGCTTGCCGCGGCCGCGGCGTTTGGGCGGCGCCTTGGCGCCCCGGGCGGCGTCCGCTTTCGCCGGAGGCTGGGCGGGCGGCGGTTCGGCTGGGCGGCTTTCGGCGGCGGGTTCGGCTTCTTCCCCGGCAGGCTTGGTTTCCGGGGTTGGGGCTGGTGTTTCCTGAGCGGCTTGCGCGGCTTGTTGGGCGGGCTGTTCGACCGGCTTCTGTTCTTCAAGAGCGGCGGTTTCTTCGGGCTTGCCGGCCTCATCCTGATCGACCGCGCTGCGCTTGATGTAGGTGCGCTTGCGGCGGACTTCGACGTTCACCGTGCGGCCGCGGCCGTGGGATCCGGCGGTGCGCAGGGTGCCGAGTGTCTTGCGCTTGAGCGTGATCTTGCGCGGGGCGGCTTCGGCATCGCCGCCGCGGCCCTTTTTCAACTGCGCCAGCAGCCGGGTTTTGTCGTCGGTGGAGATGACATGGTCCGCGTCGGTATGCGGCAGCCCCGCCTCCTTGATCTGGGAAAGCAGTTTCTCCACCGGCATCTTCAAGGTGCCGGCAAATTCACGAATGCTCACTTCCGCCATGCCATTTCTCTCCTCAATTCGCGCCCATCCCGGCCGCCCTAGGCAAACCAGGGCGCGCGCGCCGTCATGATCAACTCGCCGGCGCGCTCTTCGTCCATGTCGTCGATGTCCATCAGTTCGTCGATGGACTGTTCCGCGAGTTCCTCCATGTTGAGAATGCCCTTGCGCGCGAGTTGCAGGGCGAGCTCGTCGTCCATGCCTTCCATGGTGAGCAGGTCTTCGGCGATATTGGCCGCCGACAAATCCTCCTGGGAGGCGATGGCCTTGGTGACGAGGGCGTCCTTGGCGCGGTTGCGCAGCTCGTTGGCGAGTTCCTCGTCAAAGTCTTCAATGGCGAGGATTTCATCGAGTGGCACGTAGGCGATTTCCTCCAGCGAAGTGAAGCCTTCCTGCACCAGCACTTCGGCGAGATCCTCGTCGACGTCCATCGCGCCGGTGAACAATTCGACCAGGGCGCCGGTCTCCTGCTTCTGCTTGACCTCGGCGTCCTCGATGCTCATCACATTGATCGTCCAGCCGGTCAATTCGCTGGCGAGCCACACGTTCTGGCCGTTGCGGCCGATGGCCTGGGCGAGGTTCTCCTCCTCCACGGCGATGTCCATGGTGTGGCTTTCCTCGTCGACGATGATCGAGGCGACTTCCGCCGGGGACATGGCGTTGATGACGAGCTGGGCGGGATTGTCGTTCCAGGGAATGATGTCGATGCGCTCGCTGGCGAGCTCGTTGGAGACGACCTGAACCCGGGAGCCGCGCATGCCGACGCAGGCGCCCACCGGGTCGATGCGGCCATCATTGGTGCTGACAACGATTTTCGCCCGCGAGCCCGGGTCCCTGGCCGCGGCGCGGATTTCGATGACCTGCTCGGAGATTTCCGGCACTTCGATGCGGAACAGGGCGATGAGCATCTCCGGCGAAGTGCGGCTGAGGAAAAGCTGGGGGCCGCGCTGTTCCGAGCGCACATCCACCAGCAGCGCCCGCAGGCGGTCGCCCATGCGGAAATTCTCCCGGGGAATCATCTGATCCCTGGGCAGGCAGGCTTCGGCGTTGCCGCCGAGATCGACGATGGCGGCGTCCCGGGTGACTTTCTTCACCGTGCCGTTGACGAGTTCGCCGACGCGGTGCTTGAACTCCTCGATGACGATCTCGCGCTCGGCCTCGCGCACCTTCTGGACGATAACCTGCTTTGCGGTCTGGGCGGCGATGCGGCCGAAAACGACATTGTCGATTTTCTGCTCCCAGGTGTCCCCGAGGGACAGTTCCGGGTCTTTCTCCTTCGCCTGGTCCGGCGTCAGATGGCTGCCGGCGATGAATTCCTCGTCTTCCTCCTCGAGCACGGTCCAGACGCGGAAAGTCTCGAACTCGCCGGTCTGCTGATCGACCGCGACCCGGCAATCGATCTGGTCCCGGTCGTGAAACTTGCGGGTGGCTGTCGCCAACGCGGATTCGATAGCCTCGAATATGACGCTTTTCTCCAGCCCTTTCTCGTTCGAGACGGCATCGGCGACCATCAGAATTTCTTTGCTGTTCATCATTTTGCTTTCACTCGCTTCGAACCCCGCTTCTTGCTCCGGGGCAGCGCGGCCTCCACCGCCGGCTCAACCAACCCGGCGCGCTCGATATCGGGGTGGGGCATTTCGATCCTCCCGCCCTCGACGAGCAAGGCGATCCCGTCCGCCCCCGCCTGCTCAAGCACGCCGCGAAACCGCCGCCGGCCGTCAAGCGGCACACGCAGGCGCACATTCACCTCGGCGCCGATATAGCGCTCGAACTGCGGCGGCGTGAACAGGGGCCGGTCGATTCCCGGCGACGACACCTCAAGCGTGTATTCACCCTGGATCGGGTCTTCCACGTCGAGAATCGCCCCCACCTGGCGGCTCACCCGCTCGCAATCGTCGAGCGTCACCCCGGACAGGCAATCGATAAAGACGCGCAGCGTCGCCCGCCTGCCCTGCCGCAAGTATTCGACACCCCACAACTCCAGGCCCATGGCCTCGATTGCCGGGGCGATCGCCTTGCCAATCGCCACCTCGCTTTGTTTCAACCGCGCTTCCCTCCCGGCGGCCCGGCGATTCCACGCCGCGGCTTTGCCGTATTTCCCGCATTTACCGCCGGCTACGCCATTTCCGCGGGAATAAAAAATGGGCCTGCGGCCCATCTTTTCAAACTCCGGCCTGGAACCCATGGACTTGTCCACACTGCCGCGAACAAGGCCAGACCCCATCAACCAACTAGAGGCGCCACCTTACACATTCATCTCCTAAATGACCGCGTTACTATCCGTTTCGGAGGGAGCCCGCGTCGGTAAACCTGCGAAGTGTACCCAAAAGCCCCGAAAAATGACAGCCCCGAAAAATCAGCCATCCGACTGGTGTTCCGATTTGGCATTTGGCGGGGGCATCGGTTATAAAAACCGCCTGAGTTCCTGCGGGCGGGCCTGCGTTGGACGGTTTTTTCCTTCACCTGAGCCAGTTTTTTGAGCGGGCGCCCGAGCGGGTGCTCGGCACGCGCAATTTTGTGCTCACCGGCGTGGCGGTCATCACCGTGCTGATGCTGTACGGCATGATCACGCGCACCGAACTCGACCTGACCACCGACGCCTTTCTTGCGGAGACCGATCCGGCAATCGAGGCGCTCGGTGAGTACCGGCGCCAATTCGGCAGCGACGATTCCGTCCTGCTGGTATACCGCCCGCGCGACGGCGACGTGTTCTCCCGCGCTTCGCTCGCCGCGGCGCGGCAACTCACCGACGACTTGCGCAATTGGCAAAATCTCGATCCGGCGGACTATCCCGGCGAAATCCAAGGTGTGCCGGTGGATTTCAACGAACTCAACCATATCCGCCGGGTGCAGTCGGTCACCAATGTCCGTTTCCAGCGCAGCGAGGGGGACACCCTGCTGTCATTGCGCCTGGTGCCGGCGGAATTGCCCGAATCCGAGATCGAACTGGAGCGGATCAAGGCCCGGGCCCTCGAGCAGGAAGACTTGCGCGGCCTGCTGTATTCGGTCGATGCCGAGTATGGCATGATCTTGATTCAGACCGATTTCGGCGTGCAGCCCGTTGCGGACTACCTGCCGGCGGCGCATGCGCCCGAGATCGCGCTCGATGCCAGTTTCGACTTCTCCGCGGACGGCTTGCTGGAATTGGATTTCGACGAGGAAGCCGAAATCGCCGAGGTCGAGTTCGAAACCGTCGATGTTCTCTCCTACACAGCTTTCAACGCCGCCGCCACTGCCATCTGGGAGAGTTACGAAGGGCAGCTCGATTTTTACCCGGTCGGCGCGCCGCCGACGATGGCCTTCATGCAGCAAACGCTGGTTCAACTGGTGCTGCTCGGCGTGCTCATGGTGCTTATTTTCCTGGTGCTGCTGTGGGTCCTGTTCCGCTCTTTCAGCGCGGTGCTGTGGCCAATCGCCACCATCGCCCTGAGCGTGATCTGGACCTGGGGCGCCACGGCATGGCTCGGTGTCGCCATGTCGCAGATGATTTCGCTCACGGTGCTGCTGATATTCGCGGTGGGCATCGCCGATTGTGTCCATGTGATGAGCGCCTATTTTTCTTGCCGGCGCGACGGCGAAGAGCACCACCGCGCCATTTCCCGCTCCTACGGCCGCACCGGGCTGGCGCTGCTGGTCACCACCTTGACCACCTCGGCAGGCGTGCTGACGCTGACCACATCCGATCTGGTGCCAATCCAGGTTTTCGGCTACGCATCGGCCTCCGGCATCCTGCTGGCGTTTTTGTTCACGGTGATTTTGCTGCCGATCCTGCTCGACATCTGGCATCCGGGCTATCCGGGCGCCGAACGGCTTTCGGTGCCGGACCGCCTGGCCCTGGCTTGGAGCAAACTCGCGCGCAACTGGAAGATCGGCCTGGTCGCGGCGTATGCCGCGCTGCTGTATGGCGGCCTCGGCCCGCTGATGGGCAGCTATATCCTCGGCATCAGCGCGCTGACCTACGCGGTGGTGAACTGGCACCAGCAGATATTGTGGGCCGTGCCCCATATCGTCGCCCCCCGGCCGCGCCTGATCGTCGCGCTGTTCGCCGCCATCCTGGGTGTCTGCGCCTGGGGCGCGACCCGGGTGGAGATCGACAGCGACATCAACACCCTGTTGAAGGAAGACCATCCATTGCGCCAAGCTTATGGAATCGTCGACGAGAACATGGCCGGAGCCCAAAGCATGGTTATCGTTATCGATACCGGCGTGGATGAAGGCCTGCTTGATCCCCGCGTGTTGCGCGCGGTTGACGACCTGCAGGACCGGGTGCTCGAAACCCAGAGCCGGCATATCACCCGCGCCCATTCCCTGGTCAACATCGTGAAGGACACGAATGAGGCCATGAACGACGGCGACCCGGCCTTTTACCGCATTCCCGAGACGCGGCAAATGGTTTCCCAACTGCTCTACCTGTTCAACAGCGCCAACCCGGAGGATCGCCGGGCGCTGGTTTCGGACGACTACAGCAAGGCGCCGGTCACGCTGAACATCATCAACGCGAGCACCAGGGAATTCGGCGATTTCTTCGCTGAAATCCGCGGGGAAATCGATGCCAGCGTCGCCCATCTGCGGGCTGACTATCCCGCGATGGAGGTGGATCTGACCGGCAACATGGCCCTGCAATGGCGGGTTACCGACGAAATCGCGGTATCGCAGTTCGAAAGTTTCGCCATTGCCCTGGGAGTGATCAGCCTGATGCTGATCATCGCCCTTGGGTCGCTGCAGGGCGGGCTGATCGCCGTTTTTCCCAATCTTATCCCCGCCCTGCTCGGCTTTGGCTTGATGGGGCTGCTGGGCGTTCCGCTCGATTCCGACACCTTGCTCATCGCGCCGGTCATCATCGGCATTGCCGTGGACGACACCATTCATTTCATGACGCATTACCGCATGCAACTGAGCAAAACCGGCAGCATCAGCGAGTCCCTGCGCCAGACGATCAACCATGTGGGCCAAGCCGTGATGTTCACCACCATGGTGCTCGGGCTTGGCTTCATGCTGCTGAGTTTTTCGGATTATCTCGGCACGGCCCGGATGGGATTTTTCGGTTCTATCGCAATCGTCATGGCGCTGGCCTGCGATCTGTTTCTGATCCCGGCGATGATCATGATTTTCAAACCGACTTTCGGCATCAAGAACGCCGATACGCGAATCGCGTTTGCGGACAAACCGGCATGATGCCGGAAGGCCCCGCGTCAAGGCGCTCGAAGCGATCCGCGCCCAAGTCGATCAGGTCTCTTGGCGGCGGACGAGATCGAGGAAAAAGCCTCCGGCTTCGATCAATTCCGCGTAGCTTCCCCGCTCAATGATTCTGCCGGCCCGCATGACGTATATCCGGTCCGCCTTGCGCAAAGTCGAAAGCCGGTGGGCGATGACAATCCGGGTCGATGCGAGCGATGCCAGTTCATTCATGATTTTGGCCTGATTTTCGTTGTCCAGCCAGTTCGTCGCCTCGTCCAGAAACAGCACGCGGGGCTTTCGCAACAGGGCGCGGGCTATGATGATCCGCTGCGCCTCGCCTCCGGAAATGACGCTTTGACTGCCGCCCACGTAGGTCAGCATCTTCATCGGCATGGCGTCGATTTCCTGATCGATGCCAGCCGAGCGCACTGCCTCCCACACGGCGCCGGCATCCTCGCATTCCCCGTCGCCGACTATGTTGTCCCATAAATCCAGCGGATTGAGGCGCACATCCTGCGGAACCGCGCCGATCTTCCGCCGCAGCTGTTTGAGATTCAATTGCCGCAAATCGCGTTCGTCGTAATACACCGCGCCCGCCGTCGGCTGATGCAAGCCGAGGGCGAGTTGGAACAGGGTGCTCTTGCCGGAGCCGGACTCGCCGGCGATGGCGATGAATTCTCCGGGACGGGCGTGGAGCGACACATCGTCCAGCACGAGCGGACCATCGGGATCGTAGCGGAATGAAACATGATCGAACACGATGTCGCCGCCGAGGCTCCAGACGGGTTCCCCGCCCGAGCTCGTTTCCGGCACCGCGTCGAGGAAGGGCCGGATGCGGTTGAACTCCGGGATCACGGTCAAAACTTCGCCGATTGACGCGCCGAACCGGATCAGGCCCATGACGCAAAGCATGAACGCGGCGTAAATGGTGAGAAAAGTCCCTGTGCTGAGAACCTGCGTTGCCGCCACCGCCAGCACGACCGCCGTGGCGATCAACGGCAGCGCGGCGCCCAAAGCGAACAAATGCGCGCGCCAGTCGCCGATATTCAACTCGGCGCGTTGCTGTTCGGTATAGACCCGGGCCCAGGCCGCGAACGCCGAGCCTTCCGCGCCCTCGACGCGCAATTTGGAAATACCGTTGACCATCTGAAACAGCAGGCCACTCGAATCCTGAACCGCGCGCACCGTCTTGGCATGGGGCGAAAGTTGCCACAACGCAAGCGCCACGGTCGCGAACAGCGCCAGCGCGCCGAATGCGGCAGCCGCGAAACCCAGCGCGGTGTTGAGCAGGAAAATGACGACAAGCGCCGGAATGACGGACAGGATCGACAGCACATCCGTCATAACCACGCCTTGCACGACATCGCGGAGGCGGTGGAAGAAGGTCATGCCCCGCATGGCGCGGTCACCGGCGGGATAGCGGTTCAAAAAGCCGGGGGGCAGTCGCAGCAGACGGTCCCAGAGCGCGGCTTCGAACTTCGAGCTGAGGCCCGCCTCAAGGCGCATCAGAGCCATTCCCTGAAGCGTTTGCATCAGCACCCACAGCGCGGCCGACAATACCAGCACCGCGGTGACAGCGTACAGCGCCCCGAAGGCGATGTTCGGCGTGATCCGGTCGACCACGAATCCAAGCATCAAGGCCGGCAGCAGGGCGATCAGCCCGCTGAGCAGCCCCAGCGCCGAGAAGCGCGCGAAACCCGCGGCCAATTCCCTCCCGGCGGCCCGCAACAGGTGCAGCGGGCGGATGGCGATGGGCTCAAGCGGCCGGTAAAACATCCATGCGTTGTCGTTGAGCGAGGCGGCCTGCTCGGCGGTGACTTTGACCGCGCGGCCCGCGGCGGGATCGACCAGCCGATAGCGCCCCGGCGTGCCGGGCAGCAAAGCCACCGGACGCCCGTCATCCGCCCGGAACGCCAACATCGCCCCACTGTCGCCGAACCACCATTGCTTGCCGCTCGACAGACGCACCTGCCGCGCGCGCACACCCGATGCGTCCAGTATGTAGTCGAGGTCGGGAACAAATTCGGAGACATTCGTTTTCGCGGTCAAGTCGAAATCGATTTTCTCATGCCGACCGACAACGCGGAGCGCTTCCGCCAGCGCCGAGCGGTCTCCGTCCTCCTCTCCCCACCCCGGAATACCGCCGAGATCGAATAACCGGCGGCGCGCGACATGCTCGTCGATTCGCCGGCTGGTGGAGGCGGCGCGTTCCAGATTGGCCTGATCCACGATCAGCAGGCTCCGGTTTATCCGCTGCAAGTCCAGAGCGATGCGGTGGAATTGATTCAGCGCGGACAGCAACTCGCCCCGCGTGGCCAGATCTTCGGAGGAAAGCGCCTCGGTGGCCCCTCCCGGCTGCGCCAGCGTGAGCCAACTGGCCTGGGTCAGCGGCACCCACTCCGCGGCGCCGCCGGCGGCCGCCTCCCCCGCCCCGGTTTCGATCAGATCCATAAACAGCCCATTGCCCGGCGCCGCGGCGGGCATGCGCACCCAGGAGACGCCGCGGCGCGTTGACAAGGAGCGGGCATCGGCCGCGGGCGGCTGCCCGGATTCCACATAGGCGTCCGGCGAGGGCCGCTGCATGATGCCTTTCGCCAGCGTTGCGGAAACATCCATGATCCAGGCATCCAACAGCGCCGCGAGTTCCTCCGGTCGCGATGGTTCCAGATCGGCGATGGACAGTCGCCGCAGCACCGTGCCGGACAGCCCCTTCGCGATCAGCCTCAGCGTTGTTTCACCACCCTGCGGCGCGACGCCCGGAAGCAGGCGGCCCGCTTCGGCGCGAAGCAAATGTTGCGGCGCCGATTGCTCGACCTCCGCCGCTTGTTCGAACAGGAACACATCCACCGCGCCCTCTTCGACAAACCAGACGAATCCGGGGTCGCCCAGATCCAGCGGCAAGTTGCCGGCGCAGGGCACGGGCTCGCCAGCGGCGGCGAGGTCGGCAAGCAATTGGCGGCGGGGCTCGGCCATGCCGCTAACCCGACTGGACCAGGCGGCGGTACAGGCCGTCGCGGTCCCGCATCAGCTCATCGTGGGTGCCGCGCTGCAATTCCACGCCGCGGTCGAGAACGATGATCTGATCGCAATCGCGAATCGTGCTGAGCCGATGCGCGACGATCAGGCAACTCACCCCGCGGCGGCGCAGCGCATCGTCAACGGTTTTTTCGGTAATGGTGTCGAGCGCGCTCGTGGCCTCGTCGAGAATCAGCACCGTCGGGCCGCCGACCAGCGCGCGGGCGATTTCCAGCCGCTGCCGTTCGCCGCCGCTGAAATTCGATCCGTCTTCATCCACCAGCGCTTCGTAGCCGCGGGGCCGGTCGAGAATCCGATCATGGATTTGCGCGTCGCGGGCCGCGTCAACAAGAACATTGTCGGGCACCGCGGAATTCCACAACGTGATGTTCTCGCGGATGGTGGCGGAAAACAGCACCGGGTTCTGATCCACAACCGACAGCGACCGCACCATCACCTCATCGGGAATCTCGCGCCGCGGGCGGTGATCGAACAGCACCTCGCCGGACCAGGGATCGAAAGCGCCCGCGACAATCGATGCCAAGGTGGATTTCCCGGAACCGCTGCCGCCGACGAGCGCGACCCGCTGGCCCGGCCGGATCACCAAGTTGAGATTGCGGATCAGCGGCGGGCGCCCCGCATCGTGGCCGAAGGTCACGTCGCGCAGTTCCACATGGCCCGCCAGCCGCAGTTTTCCGTTCAGGGTGGCAGTGGTGTCCGCGGCGGCGCGGCGCTTGAAGCGCGCGTCCTTTTCAGTTCGCGCAATGTCCTCGATACGCTGCAATGCGGCCTCGAGCGCCTGCCGCTCATTGGCGAACTCGACGAATCGCCCGACCGGCATCAGCGCCAGGGTGGCGAGAAAGTAAGTGGCCGCGAGCGCGCCGACCGTCAGTTCCCCGGCCATGACTTTGCCCGCCCCGACGGCGAGCAGCGCCGCGTGGGTCAGCGTCATGAACAGCACTGGCAGCGCCGCGTTGATGTGGCCCCACTTCATGAACCGCTGACGCGCCGCGAGTTCGCGGGCCTGATGGCCACCCCAGCGGGAGAAAAATCCATCGTCCGCGCCGGTCATCCGCAGGGTGTCGGTCCGGCGCAGCATCAACATGCCCAGGCCCGCCATCAAACCCTGCTCCTGCCGCAAGGCGTGGTTTTCTTCGGTGCGAATGCGCGCGACCGCGCGCGTCACCAGCATATTGCCCGCCATCAGGCCGAGCACGATCAGCGCCAAGGTGACGTCGTAGGCGAAAATGGCGGCCAGAAACACCGCGCTCAAGGCGATTTCAATCAACAGGTCGACAAAATTGGGCAGGCTCTTGGCGATCTGGTCGATGGACAGGATGCGACCGGTCAGATCTCCGGTGAGCCGGTGGCTGAAGTAGCGCAGCGGCAGGCGCAGGAGTCTCGACAGGTGATGATCCGCCGCGGTGATCGACACCCGGGCCGAGACGCGCGACAGGAAGCGCGATCTCAGCCAACTCAGCGCATATACCAGCACGGCGGCGACCGCAACGACCGCCGCGAGGCCGCCGGGGGAATCGTTCTGCCCCAATATCCGGTCCACGAACAGGCCCAGCGCCACCGGCGCGGCAAGCCCGAGCAGCGCCATCGCCAGCCCACACAGCAGCGCGCGGGACAAGTCGCCCCAGACACCCCGAAACCATGGGCGTATGTGCCGCGCGATACTCGGGTAAACGCCACCGCGGGTGAATTCCGGCCCGATACTGAAATGCAGGGCGACGCCCGAGAACTTCTGGGCGAATTCCCCCAAGGGGATGCTGCGGCGGCCCACCGCCGGATCGTTCAAATACGCCCGGTTCTTGTCGAAGCCCTCGAGGATGAGGAAATGGTTCCATTCCCAGAAAACAATCTGCGGCATCGGCATTTCGCGCAGGTGTTTCGTGTTCACGTTGCGACCGCGGCAAACGAGGCCGTAATCGCCGGCGGCTCGCGAGATGCCCGCGGCCGTCGAACCATCCCGGCTGACTCCGCAGCGGTCGCGCAACTCGCTCAGGGGCACCCAGCGCCCGAAATAGGCGAGCACGCTGCCGAGACACGCGGCGCCGCATTCGGTGGCGTGGGCTTGAATCAGCAGCGGCGTGCGCACCCGCCGCGCCGGCTTCGAGCCGGGTGGTTTTCCTTTCGACCGGGCCGCTTGGTTCAAGGCCAACATCAACCTTCGGCAACCCGACCGGCGAAAAGCGTGATCGGCGGAACGCGGTCGAGGATGATTCGCACACGGCAGGGGGCGCCAGCCGGCGAGATTGGCGACGGCAGCCCGCGAAGCGCGACCTCGATCCGATGCAAAGCGCCGCCGACTTCGGCGGCCACGACCGCGACTTCCCCCCGCAGCACCCCACCTCCGCCACTGGGCGCGGCGAGGCTCACCCAAGCCCGCATGCCGGGCTGAACACGCCGCGCCAGATCCGGCCCAACGCGCAACTCCGCCCTGGCAGGCGCCGGTTCCCCGGCACTTTCCGATCCGATCAGCACGCCATCGGCGGTGAATCCGTGGGCGACGCGGCCGAACAACGCATAGACCGGCAGCAACAGCAGCAACAGGACAACGGTGGCGAGCATGAGACGCTCGCGGGGCACCGTAACCGTCAGCAGGTGATCGAGCTGCTGGCGCTTGTTTCGACTGGCGGCGATCTTGTCAAAATCCATCCAGTTGAACATAAAGCTTCTCTCTCGCGCCCCAAGGCTGCCAACCCGCCCCCGCGAGTATAACGCCAGCGCGAAGGAATGCAAAAATTGGCCACCCATCCCACGGGTTCATCCTGAAGTGGGGGGGGGGGGGGGGGGGGGGGTTTAAAAAAAAAAAAAAAAAAAAAACAAAAAAAAAAACCAAAAAAAACAAAACCAAAATTAAAAAAAGAATGGA
>JAPOTO010000168.1:17664-51734 GCA_026709135.1 Gammaproteobacteria bacterium
CCCCCCCCCCCCCCCCACCCACCACCCCCCCCCCCCCCCCCCCCCGCCCGCCCCCGCGCGCGGGGGCCGGGGGGGGGGGGGTGATCTAAAGCTATAGCCAGCATAAGAAAAAATGCCCTAAACAGTCCCGCAGACACTTGACTCCCCTTAAAAGTGGGAGTAAGGTTGCTCCACTCGTTCGGCAAAACGGATCGAGCAAACAATCCAACAAGAGGATAACACTATGGACTGGCAGGCATTTGCTGAAACCCCGCTGCAATCGGCGGACGACATGCGGCGTCAGATCACTGACAAAGCGATTAGCGACGACGATTTCCGAGCCTTGCTGGTAGCGGATCCCAAGGCCGCGATTCAGCAGGAATTGGGCGTCGATATCCCGGAAGGGCTGGATATCCAAGTGCATGAAAGCAACATGGACACCTTTCATCTGGCTCTCCCGGTCACCAACATGGACGAGGAGCAACTCGAAGCGATTGCCGCGGGGCGTTGCTGCTGTTGATCGACCACCACTCGGCCAATCCCTTCCATGCCCAATGGGGGGATTGGGCCGGGTCCCATTGACCTCTCTTCCCGCGATGGCGGCCCCATGAAACCCTCCATGAAGTCGGCGTATCGCGATCGGGCGGGGAACGGCCCGCTGGTTGCCGAATACTACGCTGATTTGACCGCGCCTTTGCAGAAAGGCACCGGGGACATGCGCTTGGCGAGTTACGGCCTCTGGGGGCCGGAGACCAGGACCGAGCAGGAATCCCTGGAGCGATCCATACACCTGCTGGCCGACGGCTGTGGATTGCGGCCGGGAATGCGGGTGTTGGATGCGGGCTGCGGCGTTGGCGGCGCCACGGTCTTTTTGGCCCGCGCATACGGTGTGCGAATCACCGGACTGACGAACTGCGAACCGCATGTGGCGGCGGGCACAGAGTGGGCGGAGGAGAACGGCGTCGGGCATCTGGCGGATTTCCGCCATGGCGACTTCATGGATATTCCCTTCCCCGACGCCACCTTCGATGCCGTCATCAACCTCGAATCTTTCTGCTATGCCGCCCCTGCCGACCGACCGGCATACATGCGCGGCGTGCGCCGCGTACTCAAGCCGGGCGGGCGCTGGTGCCTGATGGAAACCTTGCTCAGCGGCAAGGAGATGTCCCCGGCCCAGGATGCCGTCCATGTCAGCCTGCAGCGCAGTTGCCTCGTGCCGCCCTTGATGCCGCTGCGCGATCTGACCGCGATGATGCGGCGGACGGGCCTGGCCGATATCGAGGTGCGCGACCTCGATGCCGAGGTGGCGCCATTCATCGAGAGTCTCACCAAACGCTGGAAAACCTTTGTCCTGCTCACCCCGCCGCCGAAACCGGATCAAGTCGCCTACCATGAGTTGATGCAGTCCTCAATCGATTTCGGCCAGGGGCTGCGGGAAGGCGTGTTCACCTATCCCCGCGTTTCCGGCGTCAATCCCGGCCCGATGCCCGCGGCCGACTCATAAGCATGAAAGCATGGGCGTTGACGCGCCCCACGCCGCCATCCTCCCCAAACGCGAGCGCGAAATGGTGGATGCGCTGCAACAGCAGGAACACGCCGGCGCGGCCGAACAGCGTTCTCGCCGCCATCGACCAGTAGGCCAATTCCGCCAGTTTTTCGGGAATGGCGAGCGATTCCGCGCCGAGGCCGTCGATCAGCGCGGTCCAGCAAGCCTTGTCCTTGAACCATCCGGCGTGGTCGTAAATCGTATCCGCTGAAAATATCTGCAACTCGACCGTTGGCGCCGCGCCCGCGGCGCTGAGATCGAGCCGCACTCCCAAGGTCATATTGGCCAAGGCGCCCCGCTGCTCCAGCCGCCCCAAAACGGCGGCGACCGCCGCGACGTGTCCCGGCCAGCCGACCCGGTCGAGAAACGCGGCAACATCGGCCGCCGCGGAGAAGCCGAGCAGCACCAGACGAACGATCCGGCTTCGATGGCGTGGAAACACTCCGATGGCACCGACGCGCGCGCCCGCTTCAAGCGCAAGCCAAGCCCGCTCAAGCTGCCGGTGTTCGGCGCCGCTCAAAGTCCTGCCGACCGCGCTCGTCAAGGCGCGCAGGGCGAGGCTGAAATCCTGGCGCCGACTCGTGGAACCGTCGCCAGCCAGCGTTGCGCGGACGGGGTACAGCACGATTCCGCGCACGGCGGGCCGCCCGGCGGCGATTTCGCAATGCAGCAGCGCCCGGTCACCGACGATGCGCCGCAGCGGGGATTCCGCCGCCCCGGTTTCGCGCAGCAGCGGGGCGACTCCCGCCGCGGCGGCAAGGTTCGCGTCCTCGAAGAAGCGGGCGGAGCGGGTTCCGCCCAGCACCGAAACATCTAACTGTACAGACGGCGGCGAGTTGTCGATGGGAAACCCCAGCCACATCGGGAACCCGGCCAGTGTCGGCGGCAATCCGCGGGCCAGCTCCACCAGCCGCTCGCGTTCGCGTCCGCCGAACAGCAAGGGGGAAAACACACCCCGCATCCGCGCCAGCAACACGCCCAGCGATGCCGCTTCGCGCGCCAGGCCATCCTCATTGGCGGCCCACTCTTCGGTGAAATCCATCAGCCGCTTTCAAGCCCGCGTTTCAGTCGCGACGCCATCATCAGGAAGAAAGTATAGGCCTTGGCCTGCTCGATCCGATCTCCGGCGATGACAAGCTTGATGTGGTGGATGCCCCGCACCAGCATGATCGGCCCGGTCGGCGCGAACAATGTGTTCGAGCCAGTGGACCAGCGGGTCAGTTCCGCCAGTTTTTCCGGCAGCGCGCAGCCCAGCCCGCCCATGCAGTCGATGATCCCGGCCCAATTTTCCACGTCCTTGAGCCATTCCTTTTCCGAGGCGAAGAAACTCAGCCCCAGTTTCGGCCCCACCCCGCCGGGGCCGATGTCGAAATGCGCTCCCATGTAGGCGAAAGCGCCGCGCGCCTCGAACGGCGACACCGCGTCCGCCACGGCCGCGGAATTTCCCGGCCAGCCCACGCAGTCAAGAAAGGCCGCGAGCTCCGCCGCGCGTCGGAACGGGGTCATCGCGATCCGCATGGTTCGCGCCCGCGACGGGAAAGTGCCCAGGGCCCGGATCAAGGTGTTCGGCGCCAGCGCGCCGTAAAGCCGGTTGAGTTGTTCACGCTCCGCGGCATCGGGGCGCCAGCCGCCGGCATGGACCAGCGCGTCATAAACAACTCCCAGCTCGCGCTCGCGCCCGCTCGCGCCAGCCAGCGCGTCGTCGATGGGATAGAGGAATATCCCCGGTTCGGGGCGGTCGTCGCCGGGGCCGGTATCGATGTCGTATTCCAGCAGCATTTTCCTGCCGACCACGCGGCGCAACGGCGAGTCTTCACGGTCGGTCTCGTCGAGCAGCCAGGCAAGCCGCGCCACGGCGGGATCGGCGGCGCCCGCGCGGTTGTTGTCCTGGTAGATCGCCGCCGTGCGGCTGTCGCCGACCAGCGAGAGGCCGAAATCCGCCCTCGGCTCGGGATCCTGCAACGGAACCTCGAAGCCGAAAGGAAAAGCCGCGTAGGTCGGCGGCACCTCGTCGGCGCGGGCCAGCATCCGCTCCCACCCGGCACCGTCGATGATGCGGGTGGATATATGCGGCCTGATCTGCCGCAGCAGCTTTCCCATGGAGCCCGCCACTCGCAGCAGGCACTTTTCGGTGTGGGCCCAATCTTCTTTCATGTCGGTGATTCCAGTCGTCAACCGATGACCGGGGCGGGGTTGAGTTCCGCCTCCGTCAGGGGGCTTCCGCGCCAACCCATGGCCACCGGAACCTCGAACAGGCGCCCCGGCGCAAAGCGTTCCCAGAAGTGGCGCATGCCGGGCACGATGACCCGCGCCACGGGCAGGCCAATGTCCTGCCGGGTCTGGTCCAGCACGAGGAATTCCATGCCCTTGGCCTCGACCAGCGCCTGGCAGCGCTCCACATCGTCGCGCAGATCCGCCGATTCGGGAACGGCATAATGCGATTTGCCCCGTGGCGGCATATCCGTCGCCGGCGCCAGATAAGGATGACCCGCCAGCGTGGCGTTGCGCCACCACCACAGGCACTGCGGATCGTCCACGCTGTAGCCGGCGCCGCCGGGGCCCGTGCCCTGGACCCAGTTCAGAAACTGGTTCATTTCGCATACCGCGCGCAGAGCCGCTATGTGCGGGTCGGTATGGGTGCCGACTCCGTAGATGATATCCTCCGCCCGCTTGTCGGTGCGCCGCGAAAGGGCCACGAATGTGGGGATGCCAAAGTCTCCGGTCACATCGAGCAGCCACAGCTCCCGATCCAGGCCGCGGTAGTAGTCGCCCGCCCCGCTGAGATAATCGTCGTTGAAGCTGTCCAGATCCACGCCGGGCACGCGCAACCGGTTGTACCACCACACGGCGAAGGCGTCGCGTTCCACCAACTCGAAGAAGCCCTGCAGGATCGCCTCCTCCAGGGTGTTGCCCGCGGCACAGCCATTGGAGTCCGCGACAAAATCCGTTTCCCCCCGAAGATCGGTGGATTTGCCGAAATAAAGCAGCGAGGTGGGAACATGGCGGTGCCGCTCCCCGGTCAGCGACCACACAGGCGTCCAGTCGATTTCCGCATCCGGGTCCAGACGCGGAGGCACCACGTTGTAGGGATGGCCGCGGGCGTTGATCTCCGCTGCTTGGTCGAGTTGCCCCTCGCTGAAAAGCTGGATTTCGTTCGGATGAACCGCCTCGCCGCCGGCGAAATCCCGGAACCGCTTGCGGATGCGGATCTCGTCGCCGTGGAAAGCCCCTGAATAGCGCTCCAGCGCCTCGCACAGCGCGCTCGCCTCGGACTGCAGCGGCGTGCTGCCCTTGCCCGCGCTCTTGGTTCGCAAGCTCAGCCGCAGCACACTCAAGGCCCGGTTTTTGAGCGCGATGTTGCTGCCGGCCCAATGCACATGCAGCCAGGGGTCGGCGTTGTCGGTCGTGCGCCGCAGCCAAGTCACCACGCCGCTGACGGAATCAACCAGGTGGGCATACTTCGCCAAGGTCTCCTTGGGAGAAACCGAACGCAGGCCGCCGCTGTTGCGGACTTTGTTCGGGCTCGACCGCAGCCGCACGGGAAGCGGTTCCCGGTCGGGCCGGAACAGCTTTTCATCGCCGCAGGCGGAGCACTGCGGACGGCGCATTACCGGGTGGCGCCCGAGTTTGAGCCCCTCCATGTCGAGCGAGAGAACCTCGTTGTGGAGCGAAGCTTTGTTTCCAAGCACCAGCCATTTGGCGATCTCCACCGCGGCGAGGCCGCAAACGAATTCCGCCACGGCGGGTTCGACCGCCCTCGGCGCGACTGTGCCATTGTCGCCGGTGAGATTGCGCAGGAAGTTGTGAACTTCCTGGTGGCCGCGAAGCCGGTAGGCGAGACAGGACCAGCAGGGGCCCCGCTCCGCCGGCCGGAACACCGGGCCAAACAGCGGCCGCAGCCCGACCGGACAGATCAGCATCCAGGGAATCCCGGAGGCGATGTGGCGCCGGTTGACCGCCCCGAGCTGCTCGTCCAGATAGTCGTCGCGGAAAACGACCGAGAGCGCCGGGGCGGGCGCGCCATGCTTTGCCCCGTCCGCGCCCGTCTCCACAGTCACACCCATGCTTTCCAGCCTCGCGGCCAAGCCCGCGTCTGCGCCGGAGATCGCCACCCTCGAGGCCGACAGCCGCTCTTCGGCCCAGCGTGGCGTGGCGCCCAGCGCGGTCCAGAACGCCGCCTGCCCATCCGCCATCGCGTATTCGCCGGAAACCACGTAGCCCTTGCCAACCAGTGACGCCAGCGTTTTGCCGACCTCGGTTTCGGCGTATCCATCGCCCAATGCCGCGACGATTTCCTGACGAGTGCGGCGACCATCGAGAAGCGGCAGCAGATCGGCATAGATCCCGCCGTGCAGCAGGCTGTTGAAAGTCTCCGAAACCAGAAACACCTGCCGATCATCCATCGGGTGGAACTGAAAATGCGGCGCGAGCTGAGGTTTTTCGATCAAACCTTTGTCGGCGGCGGTCTTGCGGGATATTCCTGAAACAGGCGGCATGGTCGGCGAAATCCTCGATTGCAGATGACTGAACGCTTAACGCACGACGGAAATGCTTGCCGCGGCGCTTTCCGCCGTTTCGCGGACCGCAGTGGCCAAGGCGGCCAGATTCTCCACTCCGCAGGAGCGGGCGACGACCGCCTCGACTTCTTTCGACATTGCGCCGGCTGGGCCATTCCCATCCGCTGTCAGCCGCAGGATGCCGCGCAGGTTGCCCCAGAGGGTCGCGGCCGCGGCCAACCGTTCCGCCGCCCCGGCTGGGAGCAAGCCGCGCGCGGCCGCGGCCGGAAAAACGGATGGGGCATCCGCCGCCAACAACTCCGGCACCTCGGCGGCATGGGTCAATTGCAACAGCTGGGCGGCGCGTTCAACATCCCGGAAACCACCCCGGCAGTCTTCAACGGCAAGCCATTCCGGCTCCGCCGCGCCCAGGGGGGCGGCGCGCAATTCTTCGATCAGCGCCTCCCGCGCGGCGGCGCCGGCCAAGATGTCGCGGCGCGCCGCGTCGAACCGGCCAGCGATTCCGGCATCGCCACCGAAGCAGACGCGCCGCGCGCGGATAAGTTCCAGCAACTCGCCGACGGAGGCCCGCGTTCGGAAATACGCCATAAAATCTTCAAGCCCGCGGTTGATCCATCCCGGCCCGCCGCGAGGCAAAGGGGCAAAGAGCAGGTTGTCGCGCGACAAATCGCAAAGAGCCCGCGAGCAGCGGCTCAGCAGGGCTTGGTGGTGTTCGGCCGGCCCATCCCCATACACGAACAGCACATTGAGTTCCCCGCCTAGCGGGGCGTCTCCGGCGACCGCGTCACCCAGCAGGACCGCCGCCACCCCGCCTTCGGCGCGGCGACCGGCGCAGAAGGCGTCAACAGTCGACAGCACGGCGGTGATCGAGGCTTCGGCGATGTTCGCCAGCGCCGCGCCCGCCTCCAGCGGCGACAAATTGCCGCGAAGCGCATGCACACCAACCTGGAAAGCCTTGTCGTTGGACCAGTCGCGCGCGGTCTCCACAGCCTCCCGCACATTCTGCGCGGGGAGGTCGTTGATCCGCTCCAGCATTTCGGCCACGTCCAACTCCCGCGTCCAGTACACGCGCGCCAGGCCGCGGCGGGCGAAGGCTTCGAATTCCGGGTCCGGCCCAAACCCGCTGGGCAGTTGGAGATCGGCGAATTCCCGGCTGGTGAGACCGTCGAGCAATTCCGGGCGCCGGTTGATCCATGCCGCGAGGGCGGGCGCCACGCGGTGGATTTCGGCGATCGCCTCGAATGCCTCCGGGCGCGACCGGTAGGCCGGGCTGTCGTAGGGGCGCCAGTCGTCGATTTGCGGGTAGAAGCGCGCGCGCCATTGATCAACCAGCGGGTCCATCTTCTCGAACCAGCGCCGCGGAAACATCAGCAGGCTGCCCATCTGGGCGTAACTCCCGGGCAACTGGGGCGACTCCTCCGCGCCACAATGACGCAGCAGAGGGTAGAGCCGCGCCGCCGCAAGGTGGTGGTCGGCGTGGCGCTGGGCATTGTAGTAGAGCCAATTGGACAGCCGGTAGGCGGCGCTCCAGGAATGCCGCGGGCGGACCCGCTCATAGCGGCCGCCCGGAAGACGGATGCGCTGCAATCCGTAGTGTTGGATGTAATCGGCCATCCTGAGCTGGACTATCCCGATCACGCAGATAAGGGCGAAAACCACAAGGCCCCAGGCGCCGCCGATCCACCAAGCCAGCGCGTACCAAGCCGCCGTTTCAAGAGCGTAGCGCCAAATCGGATTGCTGTAATGCCAAGTCGGCAGGCGGCGCTTTTGCATCCGTTCGCGCTCCACCCGCCAAGTATCCATGTAACTGCGGGCCACCGACCGCGGGAGGTACTGCCAGAAACTCTGGCCCTTGGGCGGGGACAGGGAGTCCATCGGCGTGCCGACATGGGCGTGATGGACGTAAAGATGCTCGGTGATCTCCTGCGGGAAGGAGACCGAAGCCATCAGCATTTCGCCCACGCGGCGTTCCCAGGTGGCGCGGCGGTGCATCATGTCGTGGCCGGCGTTAAGCGCCATGCGGGCGATCGAGCCGAGAGCCAGCACGATCAGCGCGTCTTCCCAGAGGGCCAGATGCGCGGCGGAGAAAACCTGATGCAAGGCATGGATCAGCGTTATCGGGTAGAGCGCCACCCACATCCAAACCGCCAGTTTGTACCAGAACAGACTGGCGTCGCTCGAGCGGTCCGCATCCATATTCCTCTCGTCCACGCCAAGCGCGGAATCGAGCATATCGGCTAGCCACAGCAACAGGAAGGGACCCGCGAGCCACCAGCCGCCATACATCGCGGCAGCCATCATGACAGGCAAAATCGCAATCGGCGCGCAGTAGGCCAGGGCGCCAAGCATCGAGGGGCCGAGCGGGGCTTGCCCCGGTGCGGCGACACCGCGGAGCGCGGATGCTTGCGAGGATGCGCTTTTCATTGTTTCGTTGTGATTATGCCGGTAGCGAAAAACTCTCGCGTCCGCATTCCAGCCCGGCCCAAGTATGCGGATTTTTCGCCAAAACAAGCATTCCTGTCAAATAGGCCAAACACCGGGGCCAAACAGGAATGACACCGCCGCTTGCAGCCCTCTATCATGGACCGGCAAGGCAAAGGCCGCGTTTCGGGACGCCGGCCGGGGGTGGCATGCGAAATATGGGCGCAAGCGGCAAGCGGAAAATTGTCGTCATCGGCGCGGGCTTGGCGGGTCTCGCGGCGGCTTGCGCGCTGCGCCGGCAGGCCTGCGATGTAACCGTGCTCGAGGCGTCGGCGCATCCCGGCGGCCGGGTCCGCCAGCGAAAGGTTGATGGTTTCCGCATCGATCTCGGCGCGAACCTTTGCTTTGAGACCTACGGCACCGCAAAACAGATGGCCGAGGAACTCGGCGCGCCCCTGCGGCGAAGCCCGGTGCCACTGCATAGCGGCATCTACCGCAATGGCCGGTTCCACGGCCTCTATGGCGGCGATAGCCTGGACAGCCTGTGGAAAACCGCGCGCACGATGTTGTCGTTCCGCTTGCTATCCCCCGCCGGGCTGGTGCGGACCATCCGCTTCGCGAACCAGCTCAAGGCGCGAAGAGACGATCTTAGCTTCGACGATCATTCGCGCATGCTCGATCTCGATACCGGGGAAAGCGCCGCGGAGTTCTTCGCGTCCCACATCGGAACCGAAGCGCTCGATTGGCTGTTCGGCCCCGGCTTGACCGGCTACGCCTTCGCCCATCCAGAGCAAATTGGCGCCGCCTTCGCCATGGCGACGGCCTGGCACACGGGTTTGAATGGCGATGCTTGGCCGTGCCTGCCCGAGGGCGGCTTTGGCGCATTCGTTGACGCGCTGGCAAGTGCCTGCGGCGCGGATCTGCGCTTTTCAACGCCCGCAAGGCGCGTGATCTTGACGGACGGCGCTGTGGCGGGCGTCGCCACCGACGCGGGCCACATCGAATGCGACGCGGTGATCTGCGCCACCACCGCCACGGCGGCGCTGGAAATCATCGAGGGCCTTCCCGAAGAAGCCGCCGCCGCGCTGCGGACGGTAACCTATTCCAAGTGCTGCCGGGTATTCTTCGGCCTGGACTCAAGCCCATTCCCGCCGGACTGGTACGCCGTGGCGCTGCCGCGGCAGACTGGGGCGCTGATCGCGGGCATGAGCAACGCCACCGTGCTGGCGCCGTCAACCGCGCCCGCCGGCAAGGTGCTCATCGATGCGCTGGTGATCGACAAGCAGGCGGAGGAGTTGTTCGCGCTCAACGACGAGCAGGTGCTGGCGCGGGTTCTGGCGGAAGTCCGCCGCTATTTCCCGGCGATGTCCGGCGCGGCCTTGATGACCCATGTCCACCGCTGGCCGGAAGCCATGTGCATTGCGCCCGGCGGCAGCATGACGGCGCTCCGCGGCGCTTGCCGGGGTGGCGTGAGTGGCGTCGAGGGCCTGTATCTCGCCGGCGATTACCTGGGCATGCCATCGCTGAACGCCGCCTTGCGCAGCGGGCTTGACGCCGCCGCGGCGGCCAGCTCGAAGGCTGGCGGCAACGGACGCCCCCACCAGGGCGAGGCCCACGTCGAGCGCTGAATGCGGGTACGGCAAAACTTCTGCGGCACCACACCCGCGCGACTGGATGCAAGTCTGTGGCGCGGCGATCGGCAGGGCCGTTCAGGCTGTCCGGTTGCCGGGCGGAAGGGGGAGAAGTTGACCTCGTGCGGGAAACCCGTATAGTTGCGGATGATTCTCATGAGTTTTGATCCGCGCAAAGACTCGATCAACCGGCAGAAACACAAAGTGTCTTTGGACTTTGGCGATCGGATTTTCGCCGACCAAGGCCATGTGGTTTTGCCTTCGATCCGCCAGCGGGATGGCGAGGAGCGATTCAAGGTCGTGGGCCTTGTTGACAACAAGCTATACACGGGAGTGTTCACTTGGCGTGGCGACCTCCCGCGTTTCATATCCGTCAGGAGGAGCAACAAAAGTGAAGAACGATCCTATCGTGCTGCCCGCTGATCCGAATGACCCCGAAGACTTCGACGTGACCGCCGAGGGCATGGAGCGTGGACAGCGGGGGCGCCTGATTCGGCAGGTTCGAACCAGGCTGGGCCTGTCCCAAGCCGAGTTCGCAACCCGCTTTCATGTTCCAGTGGGGACATTGCGGGACTGGGAGCAGGCAAGGTCCAAAGCGCCGGATTTTGCCGTCGCGTACGTTCGGGTCATCGGATCGCATCCCGATATCGTGGCCAAAGCCGTCTGATTGCGCATCCCCCTCCATCCAACCTCGAGAGGCGGCGAGCGCATGGGAATCCAAGCCCGCATGCGCATGGAAGTTTGAACTCGCTCGCGCCTTGGCGGAAACTTCAACTCAGGCCCAGCGGGCGGCGACGATTCAAGGCCGCTATGCGATGCCGCGCTGGCGGCGGACTTCGAACAGGCAGATGCCCGCGGCGACGGCAACGTTCAGGCTGGTCATGGCGCCGGTGGTCGGTATCGCCACCAGGTGATCGCATTTTTCCTTGACCAGGCGGCGGATGCCCTTGCCCTCGGCGCCGAGCACTAGCGCGATGGGTCCGGTCAAATCCTGCTCGAACAGGCTCGCCCCGGCGCCGGCGCCGGCGTCGGCGCCGGCGATCCAGATTCCCGCCTGCTTCAGGCGGTCGAGGAAGCGCGCGAGATTGGTGACGGCAACCAGCGGCAGGATTTCCGCCGCGCCGGATGCGGTCTTGCGCGCCGCGGCGTTGAGGCGGGTGGAATGATTGGCGGGAACCACCACCGCATCGGCCCCGGCGGCCGCGGCGCCGCGCAGGCAGGCGCCGAGATTGCGCGGGTCGGTGATCGAATCGAGCACGAGCAGCAAGGCCCGGTCGCCTCTTTCCACCAGCCGGGCCAACAATCCGCGCTCGTCGAGGGCCGGCGCCTCCGCCCCGCCGCCGAGCGTGGCGACCACGCCCTGGTGGGCGCCGGGGCAGAGTGGGTCGAGCTCGCGGCGGTCTACTTCGCGCAGGGGAATGCCATGGCGCGCGGCCTCGGCGCGAAGCGAGTCGAGGCGCCGGTCCCGGCGGCCGCGCTGGACGAGCAATTCCCGCATCTTGGCTGGATCGCGCCGGAGAACCTCCCCCACCGCGTGAAAGCCGAAAACCCGGTTGCCGGCGCTCATGGATACCGGCGTCGGGACGGGCCGCCCCGACCGCGGGCCTGCTTCGACCGGTTTCCACCGCGTCCGGCATGGCGGCGGCCGAAGCGCTTCCGCCCCGGGCCGGCTCCCAATTCGCTGGCACCGGCGGGGCGCAGTTCAATCTTTTGTTCCTCGGGAATCACGCCGAGCACCTGCACCGCAATCGAATCGCCAAGCCGGAAGATGGCGCCCTTGCGCTCGCCCTCGAGAAAATGCTGCACCGGATCGTGGTGGTAATAGTCATCGCCGAGCATGCTGATGTGGATCAGGCCATCAATGTGGAAGCCCTTGAGTTGCACGAACAGTCCGAAGCCGGTCACCGCGCTGACGACGCCTTCGAATTCATCGCCGACATGATCGCGCAGATATTCGCATTTGAGCCAGTTGACCGATTGGTAGCCAGCAGCGTCCGCCCGCCGCTCGGCGGCCGAGCACGCCTCGCCGAGTTCCGCCATGGCGGAGGCGTTGTAGGGATAGGCTTTCCCCGGCGAGAACTTCTTGGCACTGGTCGTGGAAGCGATGCCAGCCCGGATCAGGCAGCGGAGCGCGCGATGGACGAGCAGGTCGGGGTAGCGCCGGATCGGCGAAGTGAAATGGGTGTAACAGGGAAAGCCAAGGGCGAAATGGCCGATGTTTTCCGGCTGGTACACGGCCTGGGACATCGACCGTATCAACAGCGTTTGCAGCACTTCGCGCTCGGGGCGGGCGTGGATCTGCCCGAGCAGGCGGCGGTAATCGGCCGGTTGGGGTTGATCGCCGCCGCCAAGCGACAGGCCAAGTCCGCGCAGGTATTCGCGCAGGTCGGCTAGCTTTTCAGCCTCCGGCGTCTGGTGGACGCGGTACAGCGCCGGCAGGCTAGATCGCCGCAACAGCCGCGCCGCGGCCACATTCGCGCAGAGCATGCATTCCTCGATCAGGCGGTGGGCGTCGTTGCGCTCGACCGGGACGATTTCGCGCACGGCGCCGCCGCCATCGAGAACGATGCGGGTCTCGACGGTTTCAAACTCGATCGCGCCCAAACCGGCGCGCCGCCGATGCAGGATGCCGAACAGTTCATGCAAGTCCGCCAGGTTTCCGGCGAGCGCGGCGGGAACGGGCGGCGTCCCGCGCCGCTGCTTGTCCGCGAGCGCCAACTGGTTGGCGACACCGCTGTAGGTCAGCCTGGCGCGGGAGTGGATGACGGCTTCATGGAAGCGGTAATCAAGCATCTCGCCATCGACCGCGAAGCGCATTTCACAGCTGATCGCGAGGCGGTCCACGCCGGGCTTCAGCGAGCACAGCCCGTTCGACAGCGCCTCGGGCAGCATTGGGATGACGAAATCCGGGAAGTAGGCCGAAGTGCCGCGCAAGCGCGCCTCGAGATCGAGCGCGCTTGCGGGCTTGACATAGTGGGCCACATCGGCGATGGCGACAAACAGGGTCCACTGCCCGGACGGTTCCCGGCGGGCGTGGACCGCATCGTCGAAGTCTTTGGCGTCTTCGCCGTCGATGGTGACGAAGGGCAATTCGCGCAGATCCACCCGCCGCGCGGTCTCGCCGGCCTTGACCCGCCCGCCAAGGCTCTCCGCCTCGCGCCGCGCCGCCTCGGGCCAGGCGAATGGCAGCCCCTGGCCGACGACGGCGGCCCGCAGGTCGGGCCGCAAAGCGTCAAGCGCCCGCACAGGCTGGTCCACGGCCAATCGAACAGTGTCCGGGCCACGCGGCTCGTCGTGGAAAGGGGGACTCATAGTGTCAGCCACTCCGCGGGAGCGGAGTGGCTTTTTCGGCGGCTTGATTTCGGTGGCTCTATTGATGGATTGGTAGTGGTAGCGGGGGCAGGATTTGAACCTGCGACCTTCGGGTTATGAGCCCGACGAGCTGCCAGACTGCTCCACCCCGCAACAACATCTGGACTGGAAAAGATCGCGGATTCTAAAGCCTTCCCACGCGGGTGTCAACAAATCAATCGCATTTTGCGATGTTCGCGGCGGGGTTTCACAAACATCGGGGCTCGGGCTGGCGCTGGCATGGGCGAATTGCGCGGCGGACTCTGTTAGGATTGCCGGCGCCCGCGGGGACGCCAAATGACCAAAGCCAATCTGTTTTATGCCCAGTCCGGCGGGGTGACCGCCGTGATCAACGCCAGCGCCTGCGGGGTGATCGAGACCGCGCGGGCCCATCCCGACCGCATCGGCGCGGTCTATGCCGGACGCAACGGCATCGTCGGCGCGCTCAACGAGGAACTCATCGATACCGGGCGGGAGTCGGCCGAGACCATCGCGGCCCTGCGCCACACGCCGGCGGGGGCCTTCGGCTCCTGCCGCTACAAACTCAAGTCCTACGCCGAGAACCCCCGCGAATATGACCGGCTGATGGCGGTTTTCCGGGCCCACGACATCCGCTATTTCCTGTACAACGGCGGCGGCGACTCGCAGGATACGGCCAACAAGATCGCCCAGCTCAGCCTCGACCAGGGCTTCCCCATCACCTGCATCGGCGTGCCCAAAACCGTCGACAACGACCTGCCGCTCACCGACAACTGCCCGGGCTTTGGTTCGGTGGCCAAATATGTCGCGGTTTCGATCCGCGAGGCGGGGCTCGATGTCGCCTCGATGTGCGACTCCTCGACCAAGGTCTTCGTGATGGAAGTCATGGGGCGCCACGCGGGGTGGATCGCCGGCGCCGCCGGCCTTGCCAGCGAGGAAGCGGGCGATCCACCCCATATCATCCTGTTCCCCGAAATCACCTTCGACCGCGAAAAATTCCTGCGCCGGGTCCAGGATTGCGTTGACGCTTACGGCTATTGCGCCATTGTCGTTTCCGAGGGCGTGAAGGGCGCCGATGGCAAGTTCCTCTCCGAAGCCGGCGGCGCCGACGCCTTCGGCCACGCCCAGCTCGGCGGCGTGGCGCCGCTGATCGCCGATATGGTCAAGCAGGCGCTCGGCCACAAGTATCACTGGGCGGTGGCGGACTATCTGCAACGGGCGGCGCGCCACATCGCAGCGAAAACCGACGTCGAGCAAGCCTACGCCGTGGGCCGGGCGGCGGTGGAATTCGCCTTGGCGGGCAAGAACGCGGTCATGCCGACGATCGTGCGCGGCGATGGCGAGCCATATTCCTGGCGCATCGGCGAGGCGCCGCTGGCGGAAGTCGCCAATGTGGAGAAAAAAATGCCGCGGGACTACATCAGCGCCGACGGCTTCCACATCACCGCGGCCGCGAAAAAATATTTCGCCCCGCTGATCGACGGCGAGGACTACCCCCCCTACCGCGGCGGCATGCCGCAATACGCCCGGCTCAAGCGCATACTGGCCGACAAGAAGCTGCCGAAATTCCCGGGGAAGCGCTGATTAAGCCAGGGCTTCCTTAAGGCGCGAGCCGCTCGATGCGCCAGCCGCCGGAAGCACTTGCAGACTGGCGCGAATAGCGGAAGCGGTCGTGGAGGCGGTCCGGCCGGCCCTGCCAGAACTCGTACTCGCTGGCCCGCACGCGGAAGCCGCCCCAATCCCCGGGCAGGGGGATTTCGCCATCGGCAAACTTCTCCGCAAGCCCGGCGAAGGCCGCGAGCAAGGCCTCGCGGGAGTTGATCGTCCGGCTTTGACGCGACGCCGCCGCCGCCAACTGGCTCGCCCGCGGTCGGGAGGAGAAATACGCCGCGGACTCTTCCCTGCCAATCCGCGCGGCCTCGCCGCAAATCTTGATCTGCCGATTGATGGCGTGCCAGGGGAACAGCAGGCTGATGCGTGGATTGCCGGCGAGTTCGAGCGCCTTGCGCGATTCGTAGTTGGTGTAGAAGACGAAGCCAGCCTCGTCGAACGCCTTGAGCAGGACGATGCGCTGGCTCGGCTGGCCATCGGCATCGACGGTGGCGGCGGCCATCGCGGTGGGGTCGGAGAGTTCCAGCTCAAGCGCCTCGCGCATCCAACGCTCGAATTGGTCGAGTGGATCCCGGGCGAGATCGCCGCGGCGCAATCCGCCAGAGAGGTACTCCCGCCGCTGCGATTCGAGTTTCATCGCGCAAGCCCCCCGGATCCCGCTCCGGCCCGCGCCGGGGTCAGCGCACGAAATCGCCGAAGTTCCACAGTTGCCGCCGGGCGGTGCCGGTTTCGTAATAGAAGGTGCCGTGGCCGTGCTTTTCGCTGGCGAAGAAGCCTCCGACGAACTTCTGGCCGTTGGCCCAGCGGTAGGTGCCCTGGCCCTGATAGTGGTCGTTGACGAACCCGCCGGTGTAGTTCTCGGTGTTGTCCTTGAACCAGAACTCGGTGTGCTGGTTCTCGCGCCACCTGGGCAGATTGAACACATAGGTGCCGCGGCCGTGGCGCTTGTTGTCCCGCCACTGGCCGATGTACAGATTGCCGCGGCCGTTCCAGTGCTTGCCGCGGCCCGCGCGGGTGCCGTTTTCCCAGCCGCCGGTGTAGATCTCCCTGGCGACGAAGGACACGGGGATTTCCAGCCTGCCCTGGCCGTGGAACTCGCCGTCCTTGAATGCCCCGACATAGCTGCCCTTGCCCCAGGGCGTGTCAAATTCCATCGCGCCATCGCCATCGACGCAGTCGCCGCGCAGGCAGGTTTCGGCGGTGACCGATTGCAGCGACTGGCCCACCGCCCCCGGCGCGGCGAGCAGCAGCGCGATGGTCAGCGCCGCCAGTGTCGTGTCATGTGTCTTGTGCCGCATCAGCATAACCGGCGCCATTAAACCACCCGGCGCAACACCGTCAAGGGGCTGGTGCTGACGACCTTGCGGGTGGAATTGACCCCGAGCAAGGCGATGATCGCGCAGCCCAGCGCCGGGCCGGCAAGCCAGACCCAATAATGCGGATTGAAGTCCTGCTCGAAAATCCGCTCCTGCAGGTAGTACAGCCCGCCTTCGGCGCCGAGCGTGGCGATAACGCCGGCGATGATGCCGATGAAGGAAAACTCGATCAGCAGCGAGGCGAGAATCAAGCGGCGACCGGCGCCGAGTGTGCGCAGGATCGCGTTTTCGTGAAACCGCTCGTCTAGGCTCGCCGACACACAGGACAGCAGCACCAGCGCCCCCGCCGCGAGCACGAGCAGGAAGATCAATTCAATCGCCGAGCTCACCTGGCCGATGATCGTCTGGATCTGCTCGATCAGCGCGTCCACCTCGATGACGACGATGGTGGGAAACTGCCGGATCAAATCATTGAGCAGCAGTTTCCGCCCGGCTTCCAGCCGCACCGTGGACAAGAAGGTCGCGCCGAGATGATTGATCGTTCCCGGCGAGAAGATGATGAAGAAATTCGGCTGCATGTTGTCCCAGCGCACCGAGCGCAGATTGGCCACCTCGGCGCTGACGAACTGCTGGTTGATCTCGAAGCCGATTTCGTCGCCGATGCCGATGTTGAGCCAGTCGGCGTACTCCTCGTCAATCGAAACCAGGCCGGAACGGGGATTGTCGCCCCACCATGCCCCCGCGGTGATGCGGTTGTCGGGTGGCGGCTCGTCGGCCCAGGTGACCTGCCGGCGGCTGAGCCGGCCTTGCACCTGGCGATTTCCGCTCTCGGCGCTCTGGCCGCTTTCGCCGCCATCGGCGGCCATCGCGTCCCGGGCGGCGGGGCGCTCGGGCAGCTCGTTGTTTTCCAGCAGGCTTGACCCGCCTTGTTCCCCGCCGCCCCCGGCATCCGGTTCCGGTTCGGCGCCGTTGATCGTTCGCACCCGGGCGCTGATCAGGGGATAGAAGGCGTTGGCTTCGACCCCGTTTTCGGCGAAGAAGGCTTCAATGCGCCCGACCTGGCCGCCGGTGACATTCATCATGAACAGGTTCGGCGTGTCCTCGGGCAGTTGCGCCCGCCAGTCCTCGATCAAATCGGTTCGCAGCAGGCTCAGGATCAGCAGCGACATGATCGTGACCGAAAACACCATCACCTGCAGCACGTTCTGCCACCGCCGCCGGCGCACCGCGGTCATCGCCAGCTTCCAGGCGTTGCCCGCCTTCATTCCCACCGAACCGCTGGTGGCCAGGAACAGCAGGGAAATCAGCGAAAGCAGCAGCCCGGTGCCAGCCACGCCAACCACGAGCAGGGTCGTCAGCACGAGGTCCCGGCTGTACCAGTAAATCAGCAAAACGCTGCCGCCGATGCCGAAGGCGTAGGGGATGCGGTCGCTGAAACGCAGCTGGGTCAGATCCTTGCGCAAAACCCGCAGCGGGGGTGTCTCGCGCAGCGCGAGCAGGGGCGGCAGGGCGAAGGCGAGCAGGCAGATGAAGGCGGTTAGGGCGCCAACCACATAGGGCTCGAGCCCGGGTGGCGGCAATTCGACATTCAAACTCGCCCGCAGGGCCCGCAAGATGCCCTGGTGCAGCGCAAAGCCGAGCAGCGAGCCGAGCAGCACCGCCGCCAGCGCGAGTTTCAACTGGATCAGCAGATAAATCGCGCTGATGCGGGCCGAGGTGCAGCCGAGGGTCTTGAGAATCGCCACATAGTCATAATGCCGCTCGCTGTAGCGGCGGGCGCTGAGGGCGATGGCCAGGCCCGCGAGCAACACCGCGAACAGCGAGCCGAGCAGCAGATAGCCTTCGGCGCGGTCGAGCGCTTCGGCGATTTCCCCGCTTTCCTCGCGCACGTCGCGGATGTGGTAATTGCCATCGAAAGTTTCGTCCACCCATTGCTCGAACGCATCGAGGGCGACGAAATCGTCGTGGGCGAACAGCGCGCGGTGGCTGACGCGGCTGCCGGGCTGAACCACATTGGTGGCGGCGACATCGTCCATGTGCAGCATCAGCCGCGGGCCGGCGTTGTCAACGAAACCGCCCTGGCCCCGGTCGGGTTCGGCGATGATCACCGCGCCCACGGTCAACTCGGCTTCACCGACGAACACCGTCCCGCCGACCTCGACGCCGAGCGCGGGCAAGGCCCGGGATTCGAGCCAGACCTCCCCCGGCGGAGGGCCGCTGGCAACCGGCGCGCCGCGGGTGAAAGGCAGCAAGGTGGTGATCAATTTGCCGCGCAGGGGATACGCATCGCTCACCGCCTTGGCGGCGACGAGCATGTTGCCGCTGTCGGAAAACGCCATCGAGGTGAAGGACAGCGTGCCCGCGGTGCGGAAACCGCGGCGGGCGGCCTCGTTGATGATCTCCGCCGGGGCGGGCTCTCCCCGGGTGTGCAATACCCGGTCGGCGGCGAGCATATTGGCCGATTCCAGCAAAAGCGCGCGTTCGAGCCGGTCGGTGAACAGCGCGATGCCGGTTACCGAGGCCACCGCGAGCACCAGCGCAAGGAAAAGCAGCCGCAACTCGCCGCCGCGCCAGTCGCGCCACAGCAGGCGCCAGGAAACCGCGGGCAAATTGCCCAGGCCCGTCGCCGCGGCTTCAGGCATGGACCGGCTCCGGTCGGCTTTCCCCGTTGGCGATTTCACCGGCCACCAGCCGGATGCTGCGGCCGCATTTGCGCGCCAGCCGCTCCTCGTGGGTGACGAGCACCAGGGTGGTGTCGAACTCGCGGTTCAACTCGAACAGCACATCGATCACCTTGCCGCCGGTGGCGGTGTCGAGATTGCCGGTGGGCTCGTCGGCGAACAGCACCCGGGCCTTGGTGGCGAAGGCCCGGGCGATGGCGACCCGCTGTTGTTCGCCGCCGGAAAGCTGGTTCGGATAATGGTGCCAGCGATCGCCGAGCCCAACCCGGTCGAGCAGCTTGCGCGCCTTGCCGCCGGCGCCGGATTCACCCTTCAATTCGATCGGCAGCATGGCGTTTTCCAGCGCGGTCAGGCTCGGCAGCAACTGGAAAGTCTGGAACACGAACCCCACCGCTTCGGCCCGCAGCAGCGCCCGCTGCTCTTCGTCCATGGTGGAAAGCTGCCTGCCATCGAGCCAGATTTCGCCGGATGTGGCGGTGTCCAAGCCCGCCATCAAGCCCAGCAGGGTGGACTTCCCCGACCCGGAGGCGCCGACGATGGCGACGGACTCGCCAGCCTCGATTCGCAAGCTGACATCATTCAGGATCGTCAGCTCGCCCTCGCTGGTGGGGACGCGCTTGGTCAGGCCTGCGGTGCGGATCATGCTGTGCTCGCCGGTTTGCCAGCTTCGGGGGCAGTCATTATAGTGCAAGTGCGGGGGCCGCTTTCGCGCTGGCCCGATGGTCGCGTCCGCCAAGTCCGCCCGGGCCTGACCACCGCTTCGCCAACTTTACGCATGGCTGAAAGGTTACGGTTCATGAAATTTCCCCGGCTATGTCCCCATCGGCCTGATCCGAAAAATGGCCGGAGGACAATCCGCGCATGGCTCGGCGGGGCGGGTCTGGTGTTCGCGGCGCTGGCGCTGGCCTTGCCCGCGGCCTACGCGCAGCAGCGCAATCTGCTCGTGTGGGGCGACAGCCTCAGCGCCGCCCACGGCATCGCCGCGGAGCGGGGCTGGGTGGCACTGCTCGCGCAACGGGTGGAACGGGAATTCCCGTCATACCGGGTGATCAACGGCAGCGTCAGCGGCGAGACCACCACCGGCGGACTCGAACGGCTGCCGGCGATGCTCGCCGAGTACCAACCGGAACTCGTCATCCTCGAACTCGGCGGCAACGACGGCCTGCGCGGCATCCCGGTCAAGGCCATCCGCGACAATCTCGACACCATGATCGGCCTGATCCAAGACGCCGGCGGGCGCGTGCTGCTCGCCGGCATGCGGATTCCACCCAACTACGGCCCCCGCTACACCGGCCCCTTCCACCAGAACTACTTCAGCCTCGCGGAAGAACACCGCCTGCCCCTGCTCCCCTTCCTCCTCGAAGGCATCCCGGAAAACCCCAAACTCATGCAGCACGACGGCATCCACCCCCGAGCCGAAGCCCAACCCATCATCCTCGAAAACATCTGGCAAGTGCTCAACCCCATGCTCCGCGAAGCGGACTCCCGGCGCTAAAGCCTAGTCCGCGGCAGCCTCAGCCAGATCGCTGAGGGTGTTGTTGCGCAGGCGCAGCAGCATGAGTGCGGAAATCAGGTTGCACAGGCCCATGGCGATCAAGGCCAGATCGTAATTGCCGGCGAAGTCGTAGTACCAGGCGACGATCACCGGCCCCACGGCCGACAGGCCGAAGGAAAAAGGCAGCGCCATGCTGCGCACCGAACCGAGGTGGCGGCGGCCGAAGAACGAAGCCCAGATCACTTCCTGCAGGGGCAGCAGCCCGCCCCAGCCGAACCCCATCAGCAAAAAGCTCGCGTAGACGAGCCAATCGGCTCCGCCGGCGATGCTGAAAACGATCAGAATCACCGCCAGCCCGGTGGTGAGCGCGCCCAGGGCAGCCAGCCGCGGCGGCTGGAAGCGGTCGATCAGCAGGCCCCAGAACGGCTTGCTGAAGAACGCGGGCACCGAAGCCAGCGGCACCATGCCCGCGGCGATCATGCGCGAATAACCGGCGTCGGTCATCAACGGAATCGTCTGCAGCAGCATCACCGTGATCGAAATCTGGAACAGGCCGAAGGCGACCACGAGCACATAGAACTCGCCGGTGCGCATGGCCTGGGACCGGGTCATCGAGCGGGCGAAATCCGCCCGCGCCGCCGCTCCCTGGCCCTGCTCGATTTCGCGTTTGGTCTTGCCGTCGGGATACAGCCCATGGTCTTCCGGGCGGCGGCGCATCAGCGCGGCCATCGGCAGGGTCAGGCACAGGGTGATCCCGCCGAGTATCCGCCAGGAATCGCGCCAGCCGAAATTGTCGACGAAAAAAGTCGTCGCCGGCTGAATCAGGATGCCGGCCAGCGAGATGCCCATGGCGGCGAGCGAAACCGCCCAGCCGCGGCGCTCGACGAACCATTTGCCCAGGGTCACATTGACCACCAGGTTGCCGACCATCGCCCCGCCGACGGTGAGCATCACGCCGTTTATCAGCAACCACTGTGGAAGGTTCTGGATCAGGCTCAGGCTGTACAGCGCCGCCGACATCAGCAGCGCGCCGGCGAATACGAAGGGCCGCCCGCCCCAGCGGTCGATCCCAGTGCCAATCAGGAAGCCGGTGAAGGCCACCACCATCTGCCCGATCGACCGCGAGGCGCTGAATTCCGCCCGGCTCCAGCCGAACTCGTCGTTCATCGGCACCATGAAGGCGCCGGCGACGTAGTTCGACATGCCGATGGCGATGAACTGGGTGACCAATCCGGCGGCAACAATCCAGTAGCCGTAGTAAATGCCGCGCCGCGCCACCCGCCTACCAGTAGTTTTCGCTGGTGATATGCCCCGGCGCGCGCCGCCGGTTCCTGGCGAAGCCCCGGGCCAGCAGCGCTTCGGTGGTGTCGCCGATCATGCCCGGATTGCCGCAGAGCATGAAATGCGATTTTTCCGGCGCCGCCGCGACACCGGTGCGGCGCTCGAGCTCCCCGTTGCCGATCGTGGCGGGCACCCGGCCGTGGATGGCGCCGGGAACTTGCTCGCGGCTGACAAAGGCCTGGAACACGAAGCGGTCGCCGTACCGCTGTTTGAACGAATCGACAATCTCCCGGTAGCGCAGATCGACTTCCCAGCGCACGGCGTGGACAAGCACCACGCGCTCGAATCTGCGCCAGGGCTCGTCGGTGTTGAGAATCGAAAAGAACGGCGCGATGCCAGTGCCCGTGGCAAGCATCCACATGTCCTCGCAAGGCGGCACTTCCGGCAGCACCAGAAAGCCGTTGGCGGGGGACTTGACCCAGACCTTCTCCCCCGGCCCCATGTCGATCAGGGCGCTGGTGAGCGCCCCGTCGGCGATCCGGTACATGAAAAATTCCAGCGGACACGCGCCCGGCGGATTGAGATAGGAATACGGCCGCGCCACGCGCTTGCCGCCGATGTCGAGCGCCAGCGAGGTGAACTGCCCGGCGGTGAACGGCCCGGTGTCGGCCTCGACCTGGATCGAGAACAGGTTCTCGGTCCAGCGCTCATTGTTGACAATCGTGCCTTCAATCCACTGCGCCATGCTCTCCCCGCCAGCAGCCAGCCCTCACCACCGCGCCATGATAAAGGAACCCGCCGGTTTCCGCAGCATCGGGATCACTGCGCTTGTTCCCCCTCGGCAATTTGGCTCATTGCCGCAAGGCCACGGCGTGGTTTTGTTTCGCGCCGGAATTCGAGGGTTTGCGCCGGGGAAGGCGGAGCAGGGTTTTCCAGGCGATGATCAGGGATGTCAGCGCGAACAAGGCGGTGGCGGCGCACAGCAGCGCGAGCAGGATGTCCCACAGTGGCCGGCGGTCCAGCAGAAAGCTGAAATCGAGCGTGTGCATGCCGTTGTAGAGCCAGCGCTGCACGCGGTTTCTGAAGGTCAGCCGCCCCAGCAATTCGCCGGTTTGCGCATGGATGTGAAACCAAGTCGATTCAGGGTCTGAGAATTTGACCCGGAAAACCGGAAGCGGGCGAAAGCGTTCGTGATGTGAGTAGTAATAGTTGTCATAGCGTTCCAGCAGCGCTATGGACGCCACTTCGCTGCCGGGCAGCAACCGGCTGACCGCGCTTTCTATCGGCTCTATCGGCGGGCTCTCGGCGGCGCCGGCAGGCGGACTCCCGCCGCGCAGCGTCCGCAGCACCCCGGGGGCATCATGCAGCGCCAGCGAGGATTGCCCGGCGAACCAATGCCAGTTCAACTCCTTGATGCCGTCGGCCGGGTGTTGCCGCAGGAGCTGGCGGATTTCCTCCGCGCTGAAATGGACGGGCCGCGAACCGCCCATGCCATCCCGCTGCTGATAGCGCCACAACTGTTGGGCAAAACTGGTTTTGGCATCGAACAGGCCCCAAGGCGTCATCGACATGAAGCCGCTGAACATGAAGGTCGCCAAGAAAACCACACAGGCCAAACCGGCGATGTGATGCAGTTTCATCACGCCCCGATATGGGCTTGCGCGTTGCCGCCGGTGCCGCCGCCGAATGCGCAGCCGCAGCAGGCCGATGATCAGGCCGCTCAGCACCGAGGCCAAACCCACCAGCGAAATCGCGATCAACAGATCCCGCCACACCGAATCGTGCTTGCGCAACTGCACCGGGTAAATCCAGTGCAGGTTGGCGCCAAGCCAGTTCCACACCCGCTCATTGCGCGTCACATCGCGGACCACCTGGCCCGTGCTCGAAGAGACATAAAGCCAGGTTGCGGCTTCGTCCCGCAGCGCCACCTTGTGCAGCGGCCGGTGGGGATTCAACGCGCCGGAAACCGTCCATTGATCCATTTCCAGCGTGCCTTGATGGGAAACTTCAACCGATTCCCCATCATCCTGTTGCGCCTGATAAAACACCCTGGCGGCATTTTCGGCATCCTCGGCTTTCGGTTCTTCGAGCCACTCGCCGGTGTCCGCGTAAAGGCCGAGCCAGGGGTGCCCCACCTGTTTCAACAAATAGGCGGGGCGAGCGGCCACGCTGCTTAAACGGAATGCCTCAACTGGCGCCTCGGCGGAGGCGCGTTGCCACAGCCGCGACGGCCCCGCGTCAATCCGCCCGGCATCGAGCGCGGGCAGGCCGGCGAGCCGCTCGTTCTCGGTGAGTTCGGGAAACCCGACATACATCATCACCACGCCGCTCAAGGGCCACATTACGAACAGCACACACATGCCGACGCCAAGCCAGCGATGAAAAAAGAACAGCCAGCGCTTGATTTTCACCACAGCCATCCTCAAGCGCCCGGCCCGGCCTGGCGCCGGGCCGGCGCGGCTCGCAGGGTGGGCGCTCAAAAGAAACGGTAATCCAAAGTCAGGCTGACGGTGCGCGGTTTGCCGACCAGCCAAGTGTTGGGATAGTAATACTCGGTAACCGCGTAAGTCTCATCAAAGGCGTTGTCGATGCGCAGCGCAACCGATAGATCCTCGCTGTGGCGCCAGCGCGCCGAGGCATCGACGACGGTGTAGGCGGGAATCGGATTGCTCGGATGGGACCGTTCGCCGACATAGCGGGCGTCGGCGAGCAGTTGCAGCCGGTCCAGCGGGGACCAGGCCAAGCCCAGGTTGTACGTGTCCTCGGGTATCCCGTTCGGCGTTGCGCCGGTGTCGGTTTCCGCATTCAGCGAAGTGCCGCTGCCGGTCAGTATCAGCGCGTCGGTCAGGAGGTAGGACAGGCTGAGCTCCACGCCCCTGGAAGTCTGCTCGGGGATGAAAACCACATCGTCCGGGTTGATGGAATCCGGGTCGTCTTCGATCAGGTCGTTCTTGACGATGTCGAACCAGGCGAGCGTCCAGTGCAGGCGGTCATCGAGCAGGCTTTGCTTGATGCCAACCTCGACCTGCTCGCTGGTGATGAAATCGGCTTGGCGGTGGCTGGGCCGGGTCTGCACGATGCTGTTGCTTGGATGGGTCGCCCCGGTGGCGTACTGGCCGTAAAGCGCGGTGTTTTCGTTTAGATCGTAGACCAGCCCCGCCCGGCCGGTGAGGGCATCCGCGCTTTGGCCGAACACGGGCGGGTTGCTGACATCGTTGTAATCGGTGTCGGCATCCTCATGGCGCAAACCCAGCACTAGCGCCAGTGATTCGGTGAGGCCAATCTGGCTCTCGGCGAAAATCGCGAATTGGGCCACATCGGAGAAGATTTCCGTTCTGGGCGTCGCGGAAGTGATATCGGAAAACAAGCCGGGGTTGAAGTTGAAGGCGTTGACGACATCGGCATCATTGGCGAAGTCAACCGCGTTGGGGTTGGCGGAACCAAAATTGGTTGCCCGCGCGAATGCCACATCGTTGAGCTCAAAGCCCACCGAGGTTTTCAGCTTGCGCCCGGCATCGCCCGCATCGAACACGAAATTGGTGCGGAAGCCGTTGTGCGCGATGTCGTGGGCGATGACCAGGGGCGAGGAGCGGTTGACCAGGCTGGCGGCCGGGTCGTATTCGTAGAAGTCGAGGGTTTTCCAGTAGCGGTCGCTGTTCAGGCGGTACAGCTCGGACTGCATGGACAGGCGCTCGCTGATGTTCCAATCGGCCTTGACCCGGACGGCGCCGTCCTCGTAGCGGACTTCCCCGTCGCTGATATCGAAGTTGCTTTCTAGCAATTCGCCGGGGAAGGCGCCGTCGACCAGTGGCGTGCCAAAATACCGCATCGGCTCCTGGTCGCCATAGTCGTATCGCGCCGTGAGCGAAAAATCCGCGGTGACCTGCCACCGCAACGAGGCGGAAGCCATCTGCGTGCGGCTGTCGCCCCGGTCCACCCAGTTGTCGGACTGGTTGTTGCTGTAATCCAGCCGGTAGGCGAGGTTGTCGCTGAGGCCGCCGGTCAGGCCAAGGCCGATGAAGCGGGTGTTGTCCTCGCCGATGGATACCCGCACATCGCTTGCGCGCTCCTGTTGCGGCCGCTTGGGAATCACATTGAAAGCGCCGCCGATGCCGCCTTCGCCATACAGCACCGAGGAGGGCCCCTTCAATACTTCAATGCGCTCGACGCCCCAGGTGTCGAAAGGAAAGGTGATGGTGTTGAACGCGGTGTAGTAGTTGCTGCTGTCGAACAGTTTGGTCACCGTCCCCTGGCCGCGGAAGCCCCGGGCGGCGATGTTCTGGCTGCCATTGCCGGGATGCCCGTCATTGGTGAAACCAGCCGAGCGGGTGACCGCCTCCATCACGCTCGTATCCATGCGCTCGCGAATGATATCGCCATCGATGATATCCACCGTCGCCGGGGTTTCCATCACGGTCAGCGCTAGCCGGCTGCCGGTGGCGCTGTCGCTGTCGATGCGCTCGCCATAGATGGCGATCTCTTCAAAGTCGGTGGTTTCGCTCTGCTGGGCATGCAGCGGCGCTGTGGCGGCCAGCGCGGCGGTCAACACACCCGGCAACAACAGCGGGGGTACGCGCGCGGATGTTTCCATTGGGTTTCACTCCTTCGGTAGGGTTTGATTTGGGGTTGGGGAAGCGCCGAACCATTCGCAATCGGTCATAAGCTGGCCCGCTGGTCGGTGGCGCGGGAGCTATCGCGGGCCAGCCGCGACGCAGCTCCCGCAGGTGCCCGCCACCTCGAGCACGCGCCGGGTCATGCTGAAGCCCAGCTTGGCGGCGTCCTCGGCGAGCAGCCGCTCAATCCGGCTGTCCTCCAATTCGGTCGAGGCGCCGCAGCCGGCGCAGATGAACAGCAGACAATCGTGGCTGCGCTCGGGATGCAGGCAGGGGACGTAGGCGTTGCGGCTTTCGACCTTCGCGACAATGCCCTGGGACATCAAAAACTCCAGCGCGCGGTAGACGGTGGGCGGCGCGACCTGGCGCGCCTGCCTGCGCTTGAGCGCTTCGATCAATTCATACGCGCCGGTCGGTCGCCTCCGCTCCCAGAGCAGCTCCAGCACCTGCCGCCTGAGCGTCGTCAGCTTGTTGCCGCGCGCGGCGCAAAGCGATTCCGCCAGCGCGATCCGTTCCGCCGGCGCGTGCCGCCCGCGGCAGTCGGGATCGGTGCAGGGCCGGGGTTTGGCCGGGGGCGTGTTGATGGCTATGACCTTATGTTGCGGTGGCAAAACGTTATGTTATAACATTGCGCGCCGCGCAGGCAACAGCCCATGCCGCGCCTTCACAGTTACGGGACCCAAAAAATGAATTCCACCCAACCGCGGCTCCCCGCCACCGTGCTTTCGGGCTTCCTCGGCGCCGGCAAGACCACCCTGCTCAACCAGGTGCTCAACAACCGGGAAGGGCGGCGCGTGGCGGTGATCGTCAACGACATGAGCGAGGTCAACATCGACGCCGCCCTGATCGAGCGCGGGGGCGCGGAACTCTCGCGCACCGAGGAGAAGCTCGTCGAGATGTCCAACGGCTGCATCTGCTGCACGCTGCGCGACGACCTGCTCGCCGAAGTCTCGCAGCTCGCGCGGGAGGGCCGCTTCGACTACCTGCTGATCGAATCCACGGGAATTTCCGAGCCCATCCCCGTCGCCCAGACTTTCACCTTCGAGGACGAGGACGGCGTGAGCCTGAGCCAGGTTTCGCGCCTCGACACGATGGTCACGGTGGTCGACGCGGCCAACTTCCCGCGCGATTACAACGCCGCCGAGGCATTGCGGGACCGCGGCGAATCGCTCGGCGAAGACGATGAACGCACGGTAACCGACCTGCTCATCGACCAGATCGAATTCGCCGATGTCATCGTCGTGAACAAGCTCGACCTGGCGGGCGAAGACCAGGCCCGCGAGGTTGAAGGCATCGTCAAAGCGCTCAACCCCGGCGCGAAGATCATCCCGACGACCCGGGGCAAGGTCGCGCTCGAAAACGTCCTCGACACGGGCCTGTTCGACTACCACAAGGCGGCGAGCTCCGCCGGCTGGATTCGCGAGCTTCAGGGGGAACACACGCCGGAGACCGAGGAATACGGCATCTCGAGCTTCACCTACCGCACGCGGCGCCCCTTCGACGCCGAGAAGCTGTGGGCGTTTCTGCACGACGACGCGAACTGGCGCGGCGTGCTCCGCTCGAAGGGCTTCTTCTGGGTCGCCGCCGACCACCGGGTAGCCTATGAATGGGCGCAAGCCGGCGGGGTCAGCGAAGTCAAGCCGACCGGCATGTGGTGGGCGGCGGTGCCCCGCAAACACTGGGGGCACCCGGAAGGCCAGCGGCCCGATCAGCGGCCGAGTTGGGACCCGCGCTTCGGCGACCGCACCCAGGAGCTCGTTTTCATCGGCCAGCAAATGGACGAGGCGGCGATGCGGGCCCGCCTCGACGCCTGCCTGTTCGACGAGCGCCTCGCCGCCGCCGACAGCAGCGCCTGGGTGGAGTTGCGCAACCCGTTCCCGGAGCTGGCCGTGGGCAAGGCGCCAGCATGAGCGGCGCCGCCCCATCGGTTGCCGCGGCGGAACCGCCCACATCCGCCGCCCACCGGCCATCGGTGCTGCACGTTTGCACGTCCTGCAGGCCCTCCGGCTTTCCGCGCGAGCCGCGCGGGAACCGGCCCGGTTTCAAGCTGTATCGGGAGCTTCGCGCGGCGTTCGACGCGAGCCCGTTGGGCCAGCACGTGGAGGTCAGGCCGGTCGAGTGCCTCAGCCTGTGCCCGCGGCCCTGCGGAGTCGCGTTTTCATCGCCCGGGGCGTGGAGTTACCTCTTCGGGGATCAGTGCCCTGGTGGAAGCGCGCGTGATATTCTCGCGTGCGCCTCGGTCTATATCGGCGCCGAGGATGGTTTCATGCCGCGGCGGGAACGTCCGGGACCTCTCCGCGCCAGCATACTGGGGCGGGTGCCGCCACTTGAGAGCGGGCGGTGAAGCATCGCCGTCCGCGGTGGGAACTGGTGAGATATGCGGACCAATAGACGAATTACCTGCCTGTCCGAGTTGAGCGCGGGGCTGCTGATCGCGGGCGCGGTCGGTGCCTCGGCGGTGCTATGGCTCGCTATTGTCGCGGTGATCTGATGCCGGCTGTTGTCCAAATCCGGGACCTCGCTCTCGGCTACCCCGGCCTGACGCTGTTCCGCCGGCTGTCCCTCGACATTGAATCTGGAGCGGCGCTCGCCGTGCTTGGCGCGAATGGCTCGGGCAAAAGCAGCTTCGTCAAAATGCTGCTTGGCTTGGTCGCGCCCTTGTCGGGGCGGTTAATCTGGCCTGGAGGCCGTCCGCAAGCGATCGGCTATCTCGCGCAGATGACCGAATTCGACCGCCGTTTTCCCATTCGGGTGCGGGATCTGGTCGCGATGGGAGCGTGGCGGGGCTTCGGCTTGCGGTGCGGACCGCAGTCCGGCCTCGAGCGCGCCGAACGCGCCAAACAAGACCGCGTGGCGGCGGCGCTTGAGGCGGCCCACATCCCGCAACTCGCCGACCAGCCGCTGCACACGCTGTCGGGCGGTCAGCTTCAGCGCGCGCTGTTCGCCCGGGTGATGTTGCAGGACGCCCCGCTGATCCTTCTCGATGAACCCTTCTCCGCAGTCGATCAAAGCACCGAGGCGCATCTGCTTTCGATCATCGCACGCTGGCGCGGCGAGGGCCGGGCGGTGGTTCTGGTCGTCCACGATCTTTCGTCGGTGCTCGACCATTGCGACCAAGCCCTGCTCCTCGGTGGCGGGGACGCGACCCACGGCGCGGTCGAGACGGTGCTGGCGCCCGGGCGCCTGGTGGCGCAGGGCTACCTTTCGGCAAGCCAGGCGGACTGGATGTTCCGCCGCCCCGCTGCCAACACGGTGAGCATGGTGACCGCCAATGTTTGAACTGCTCAACGAAATGTGGAGCTTCGCCTTCATGCGGCGCGCTTTTGTGGCGACCACCGTGCTGTCGGTGTCGGTCGCGCCGGTTGGCGCCTTCCTCGTTCTTCGCCGGCTCGCGCTGGCCGGCGAGGCCATGGCCCACGCGATCACCCCGGGGGTGGTGATCGGCTTCGTGACCGCGGGCCTGTCGGTGACATCGCTGCTGGTGGGCGGGCTCATCGCCGGAATCGGAGTCGCCAGCCTGGCGGCGCTGCTTGCGGCGAAGACGATCCTGCGCCGCGACGCGAGCCTCGCCTCGCTCTACCTGATCGCCCTGGCGGCTGGCATTTTCATTCTTTCGGCGGCGGGGTCGGCCGTGCCGCTCAAGAGCTTCCTGTTCGGCTCGATTCTCGGCATCGACGATGCATCGCTGATCCTGCTGGGCGGCGTTGCGACAGTGACCCTCGTCTCGTTCGCGGTGCTGCTGCGGCCGCTGATCGTCAGCACCTGCGATCCGGTGTTCTTCGAGTCGCAGACGCGCAGGCCTTGGCTCGTCGAACAGGGGTTCATGCTGCTGCTGGTGTTGAATCTGCTGGCGGCCTTCAAGACCCTCGGCACGCTGATGGCGGTGGGGCTGATGATTCTGCCCGCGACCGCGGCGCGATACTGGGCCGGCACCATAACCGGGCAGCTCGCCCTTGGCTTCGTGTTCGCCCTGCTGAGCTGCTGGATTGGCCTGACCCTGTCCTATTTGCTTCCAGAAACCCCGTCCGGCCCGGCCATCGTGCTGGTGGCCGGCGGCGTGTTCCTGCTTTCGGTTCTGCTGGGCCCGCTTGGCTTCGGGGGGCGGCTCCGCGGCCCGTCCAAAACCAAGGCCAAAGCCGAAACCAAAACCAGCGCCGTCGCCTACACCCACCCCCACGGAAGGACGCAATGACGCTCGTGAAAATGATTCATGCCGGTCTGATCCCGGCAGCGCTGGCGCTGTTCAGCCTGGGCGCTGCCGCATCGACCGAGGGGCGGAATCCACAGGTGCAGGTTGTCGCCAGCTTCTCGATTCTGGGCGACATGGTGGAGGAGGTCGTCGGCGACCTCGCCAGCGTAAGCACAATCGTCGGGCCAGACGCCGACGCCCACCTCTACCAGCCCTCGGTCGCCGATGCGCGGGCCGTGGCCGAGGCGGACATCATCTTCGTCAACGGCCTGGGTTTCGAGACTTGGGCTGCAACGCTGATCGCGGAGTCGGGAACCGGGGCCGCCGTCCATATCGCCTCAAAAGGGATCACCCCGATCAAGGCCGACGGCGCGATCGACCCCCACGCCTGGAACTCGCTGGCGAACGGCATGATCTATGTTCGCAACATCGCCAGCGCGATGGGCGGCGCCATGCCCGCCCGCGCCGCGGCGATCAACGCCAACGCCGAGGCCTACATCGCCAAGCTCAAGGCTTTCGACGCCAAAACCCGCGCCCGGATCGCCGCGCTGCCGGCGAACCGCCGCACCGTCGTCACCGCCCACGACGCATTCGGCTATCTGGCCCACACCTACGGCCTCAACTTCCTCGCGCCCCAGGGCATCGACACCGAGGCGGAGCCCTCGGCGCGCGATCTCGCGGTGCTGATCGCGCAGTTGCGGGCCGAGTCCGCCGCGGCCCTGTTCGTCGAGAACATCGCCAGCCCGGCGCTGGTTCGGCAGATCTCGGACGAGACCGGCATCGCCATCGGCGGGCGCCTGTTCTCCGATGCCCTGTCCGGCTCCGGGGGGCCGGCCACAAGCTATCTGGCGATGTTCCGGCACAATCTCGGCGCCCTGCTCGACGCGCTCGAACGCTAAGCAAGCTCTGAAGGAGATTTGAAAATGAACACCCCACAAAAGGTTCCCGTAACGATCCTCACCGGCTTCCTCGGTTCCGGCAAGACGACACTGCTCAACCGGATTTTGAGCGAGGATCACGGCAAGCGCATCGCCGTGATCGAAAACGAATTCGGCGAGGTCGGCATCGACCACGCGCTGGTCATCGACGCCGACGAGGAGATTTTCGAGATGTCCAACGGCTGCATCTGCTGCACCGTGCGCGGCGACTTGATTCGCGTGCTCGGCAATCTGATGAAGCGCCGGGACAAATTCGACTATGTGCTGGTGGAGACCACCGGCCTCGCCGACCCCGGCCCGGTCGCCCAGACCTTCTTCATGGACGACGAGATTCGCGCCGAGTTCTCGCTTGACGGCATCGTCACCCTTGTCGATGCCGCCCATATCGACCAGCAACTCGGGCGCAGCGACGAAAGCACCGAGCAAATCGCCTTCGCCGACGTCCTCGTGCTCAACAAGACCGATCTGGTCAGCGGCGAAGCGCTCGACCGGCTCGAAACCCGGCTGCGGGAAATGAACCGGATGTCGCGGGTTGTGCGCAGCAAACAGGCGGATGTCGCCGTCGACAAGGTGCTCCACCTCGGCGCCTTCGACCTCGATCAGGTGCTCGAGCGCCGCCCCACCTTTCTCGAGCCGGAGTATCCCTTCGAGTGGACCGGCGTCTATCCGCTCGATGCCGGCCGCTACGAACTCAGCCTCGCCGAAGGGCCCGATCCGGCGATGTCGCTCGTTGCCGTGTCCGGCCAGGGCACCGATGACCCCGCCCTGCGCGATGGCGCGGAGTGGTGCGTGCGGCGCTACGCCGAGCCGGCCAAGGATGTTTCCCCGGGTGAGGTGCTTCCCTTCGGACAGCATGTGAACCTGGCGCTCGACTCCCCGGGGCGCAAGTCGTTCTTCCTCGAGGTCGGCGCCAAGACGCGCATTGGCCTCTACGCCCAGCACACCGCGGAAGAGTTCGATCTGCGGGTGATGGACGCGGCGGGATCGGCGATCAAGGAAGAGGCCGAGCGCACCTGGGTCGCCCAGCACGAGCACGACGACGAGGTCGGCTCGATCGCCATCGAGAAAGACGGCGACGTCGATCCCGAAAGGCTCAACGCCTGGCTTGGCAAACTGCTCGCCGAGCGCGGGGTGGACATCTTCCGCATGAAAGGCTTCATCAGCATCGCCGGCGAGCCGCGCCGCTTCGTCTTCCAGGGCGTTCACATGCTCTTCGACAGCCAGCCGGATCGCCCCTGGGGCGACTCGCCCCGGCGCAATCAACTCGTCTTCATCGGCCGCAACCTCGATGAGCAAGGCATGCGGGAAGGATTCGACGCATGCCTGATTTGACCGCCGACAGCCCCCAGGGGATTCTGCGACGGGGCTGGTCCGCGGCGGTCGACGACTACGCCATCGCCGGGGGCTGGGCCCGGGGCGGCGAGGCGCTGCTGGCCGCCGACTCCGCCGGCGGCGTCCATGCGTTCAACGGCAAGTCCGGCGCGGGCGCCTGGGCGCGGCGGGGGACGCACGACGGCGGCCTGCTGGCAATGGCGGTGCACCCTGGCGGGACGGCATTCGCCACCGCCGGTCAGGACGGACGCGCCGTAGTCTGGGATGTCGCGGACGGCGAGCCAAAGCAGACCATCGAGGTCGGCGCCGGCTGGGTGGAGCATGTGGCTTGGTCGCCGGATGGAAAGTGGCTGGCGGCGGCCTGCTCCCGGCAGGTTTGCGTCTACGGCCCCAACGGCGGGGAAGTCTGGCGCTCCGCCGACCATCCGAGCACCGTCAGCGCGATCGCCTGGTCCACCGCGGGGGAGTTGGCGAGCGCGTGTTACGGCCGGGTGACGTTCTTCGACGCGGCCACTGGAGAGCTTGGCCAGAAGCTGGAGTGGAAAGGCTCGCTGGTGTCGATGGCGCTGAGCCCGGATGGCGATGTGGTGGCCTGTGGCAGCCAGGACAACACGGTGCACTTCTGGCGCCGCTCCACGGAAGAGGACTCGATGATGTCCGGCTATGCCGGCAAACCCTCGGCCCTGGCTTTTGACGCCTCCGGCACCCTGCTGGCCACTGGCGGCGGCAAGAAGGTGATCGTGTGGAGCTTTCACGACGGCGGCCCGGAAGGCACCCGCCCCGGCGTTCTGGATCTTCATCTGCAGCCGGTCAAAACGCTCGCCTTCGCCCGCCGCGGCATGCGCCTGGCCACAGCGGGGCGCGATGGCGACGTGGTGGTGTGGTCGCTCGACAAAGACGGAACGGGCGAGCCAATCGGCGTCGCCGTCCTGGCGGGCTACGGAACCGAACTATGCTGGCGCCCAGACGGCCGCGCCCTAGCCGCCCTCGACGCCCAAGGTGGCACCACCGTCTGGCGGATAGGCTGAGACGACTGGCCTGAAACGCAAGCCCCGAAACTGCGCATGCAACGCGCCTGACCTACTTGCGGCAAATGTCCATATAGCCGGAAATGACTCGCTCCACGCCTTGTTCGAGGCATTCGGCGATTAGGGCGTGGCCTATTGAGACTTCGAGGATGTTTTCGATTG
>JAPOTO010000011.1 GCA_026709135.1 Gammaproteobacteria bacterium
CTGCACACCGAGTTTTCCATCAGTGACGGGTTGATTGCCGTTGGGCCGCTGGTGGAGCGCCTGCGCGAGCAGCGCATGCCGGCGGTTGCGGTGACCGATCTCGGGAATCTGTTCAGCCTGATCAAGTTTTACCAGGCGGCGCGGCGGGCCGGGGTCAAGCCGGTTTGCGGCTGCGACCTGCGCGTGGTCGATGAGGCGAGCGGCGCGGAAAGCCGGATCGCGCTGCTGGTCGGCGACGAGACGGGATATCGCAATCTGATCCGCTTGGTCTCGGACATCTATGTCGAAAGCGAGCCCGGCGACGAGTTCCGCATCGGCAAGAGCCGGCTGCAAGATTATAGCGATGGCCTGATCGCGCTCTCCGGGGCGCTCGAGTCCGATATCGCCGCCGCCCTGCTTGCCGGCGAGACCGAACTCGCCCGCAGCCGGCTCGATGCCTGGCGCGGGCTGTTTCCCCGCGGCTTCTATCTCGAACTGCAGCGCCTCGGCAGTGCCGGCGAGGAGGACTACATCGCCGCCGCTCTCGCCCTTGCCGCGGACAGCGGCTGCCCGGTCGTGGCGACGAACAATGTGCGCTTCCTGCGCGAGGACGACTTCGAGGCCCACGAGGCCCGGGTCTGCATCACCCAGCGCCGGGTGCTCGACGATCCGGGCCGGCCGCGGGAATACACGCCCCGACAGTATCTGCGCGGCGCGGCGGAAATGATCGACTTGTTCAGCGACATCCCCGAGGCGGTCGCCGCCACCGTCGATATCGCCAAGCGCTGCAATCTCGACCTCGAACCCATCCAGCGCCTGCCCGATTTTCCGCTGCCAGCAGGGGAAACCGCCAGCCTCGACGAGTATCTCTCCCGGGTCGCCGCGCAAGGCTTGGCGGCGCGGCTCGAGGCGCGTCCCGGCGAAGCCGGAACAAGAGCCAAAGCCGGAACAAGAGCCGAGGCCGGAGCCAAGGCCGAAGCCGAAAACCAAGCTGAGAACGCTACCGAAACCGGCACCAGCGAGCGCTACCAGGCCCGGCTGCGGGAGGAACTCGCCATCATCAACCAAATGGACTTCGCCGGCTACTTCCTCGTGGTCATGGAGTTCGTGCGCTGGGCCAAGGAGAAGGCGATACCCGTCGGGCCCGGCCGCGGTTCGGGCGCCGGCTCCATCGTCGCCTGGGCGCTGGGCATCACCGATGTGGACCCGCTCGAATACGATTTGCTGTTCGAGCGCTTTCTCAACCCGGAGCGGGTGTCGATGCCCGATTTCGACATCGATTTCTGCATGGAGGGCCGCGACCGCGTCATCGCCCACGTGGCGGAGATCTATGGCCAGGAGGCCGTTTCCCAGATCATCACCTTCGGCACCATGGCGGCTAAGGCGGTCGTTCGCGATGTGGCCCGGGTGCAGGGCAAGCCGTACTCGCTCGGCGACAGGCTGTCGCGGTTGATCCCCGGCGTGCCGGGAATGACTTTGGAGAAGGCGCTGGCGGAGCAGCCCGAATTGCGCGAATTCGTCAACAACGACGACGAAGCCGGGGAAATACTCGAGATGGCGCGCAAGCTCGAAGGCTTGGCGCGCAATGTCGGCAAACATGCCGGCGGGGTCGTCATCGCGCCGGGCAAGCTGACCGATTTCACCCCGTTGTACCGCGACCACGACCGCACCGGCGCGAGCCTGCTGACGCAATACGACAAGGACGACGTGGAAACCGCGGGCCTGGTCAAATTCGACTTCCTCGGCCTGAAGACCCTGACGATCATCGACTGGGCGGTCAAGGCCGTCAACGACCGGGAAGGCGGTCGGATCGATATCGCCAGGCTGCCGCTCGATGACGGCAAGGTCTACCGGATGCTCGGCAAGGGCGACACCACCGCGGTGTTCCAGCTCGAATCCCGCGGCCTGAAACAGTTGATCCGCAAGCTCAAGCCCAGCCGCTTCGACGATCTCGTCGCCCTCGTCGCGCTGTACCGGCCGGGCCCGCTGCAATCGGGCATGGTGGATGATTTCATCAACCGCAAGCATGGCCGCACCGAGGTCGACTATCCGCTGCCCGCGCTCGAACCCGTGCTGAAAAGCACCTATGGCGTGATCCTCTACCAGGAGCAGGTGATGAAAATCGCCCAGTTACTTGGCAAGTACACGCTCGGCCGCGCCGACATCCTGCGCAAGGCCATGGGCAAGAAGGATCCGGCGGAAATGGCGCGGCAGCGCGACGCCTTCATGTCCGGCGCGCTCGAGCAGGGCGTGCCGGAGCGGAAAGCGTCCGACCTGTTCGACCTGATGGAGAAATTCGCCGGCTATGGTTTCAACAAGTCGCACTCGGTGGCCTACGCCCTGCTGGCTTATCAGACGGCCTGGCTGAAGCGCCACTATCCCGCATATTTCATGGCCGCGGTGCTGTCGGCGGAGATGAACCAGACCGAAAAGATCACCGACATCGTCGCCGAATGCCGCAAAATGGGGCTGACGGTGTTGCCGCCGAGCATCAACCGGGGCGAATACCGCTTCGGTGTCGATGGCTCGGGCCAGATCGAATATGGCCTCGGGGCCATCCGCAATCTCGGCCGGGGGCAGATCGAGCGCATCGCCCGGGTGCGGGAGCAGGGTGCCTTCCGCAGCCTGCCAGACCTCTGCCGCCGAATCGGCGGCCAGCTCGACAACAAGAATGTCATCGAAATCCTCATCGACTCCGGGGCCTGCGACGAACTCGCCGCGGGCGAAGCGCTCGCCACCCGGGCGCGCTTGAAGCACTGCCTGCCGGAAGTGCTGCAGGCGGCGGAACAACATCTCGAGGACCAGGCCCTCGGCATCGCGAACCTGTTCGCGGACAACGGCGGGGAAGACGGGGCGGGAGACGAGTTGCCGGAAAGCGCGAAACAGTTCAAGGGCGGGCGCCGCGCCGTGCTCGAAGCCGAATGCGCCAGCCTCGGCTACTATCTTTCCGAACACCCCATTGCGGCCTACCGAAGTGAACTCAAGCATTTTGCTCCATTGCCGCTCGACCAAGCGAAAACCTCGCGCAATTCGCAGCGCTTCGCCGGCATGCTCGCCGATTTCCGCATCCGCCCCACCGAGTCGGGCCAAATGGCGATTCTGACGCTTGACGACGGCACCGCCAAGCTCGAGACGGTTCTGTACGAGCCGCTGCTTGGCCAGGTTCGCGAGCGGCTGGAGAAAAACCGCATCGTCGTCATTGAAGGGAAGGTCGAAAAGGACAAATTCAACGATGGTCCGCGGCTGCGGGCGAATGAACTGATGAGCCTCGCCGAAGCCCGGGCAAGACATGCCCGCGGGCTTTCCCTGCGGGTGGACGACCGCGAACTCAACGGCGATTTCTGCGCGCGGCTCGCGGGCCTGCTCGATCCCTACCGGCGCAACGGCAAAAACCACAACGGCGCCAGCGCCTGCCAGGTGCTCGTCGATTACCGCCGGGGCGACCTGCGGGGGTGTATAATGCTCGGTTCCGACTGGGCGGTGGCACCGGTGGATGCGCTGGTCAGCGATTTGCGGGCCGAATTCGGCCGGGACCAGGTGGCGCTGCAATACCCATCCGCAAGCTGGCAAAACCCGCCCGGGTCATGAATCCGCCAAGGAAACCAAGCCGCAGTGAATCCCGACTACCTGGAATTTGAGCAGCCCATCGCCGAACTCGAAGGCAAGATCAGCGAGTTGCGCCTCGTTGGCAGCGACAACGAAGTCAATATCAACGAGGAGATCCAGACGCTGCGGCAGAAGAGCCTGCGGCTGACCGAAAAAATCTACGCCAATCTCTCGCCCTGGCAGATTTGCCAGGTTGCGCGGCATCCGCTGCGGCCCTACACGCTCGATTACATCGATCACATCATGAGCGATTTCAACGAGTTGCATGGCGACCGCCTCTACGCCGACGATCAGGCCATCATCGGCGGGCTGGCGAAAATCGACGGTCGTCCGGTGATGGTGGTCGGCCACCAGAAGGGCCGCGGCACCCGGGCCAAGGTCAAGCACAATTTCGGCATGCCGCGCCCGGAGGGCTACCGCAAGGCGCGCCGGCTCGTCGAACTCGCCGAGCGCTACCGGCTGCCGGTGCTGTGTTTCATCGACACGCCGGGGGCGTATCCGGGAATGGATTCGGAAGAGCGCGGCATCAACGAGGCCATCGCCGAGAACATGGCGATGATGTCCCGGGTGCGCACGCCGCTGATCGCCACGGTCACCGGCGAGGCGAATTCCGGCGGCGCCATCGCCATTGGCGTCACCGACCAGCTCAACATGCTGCAATATTCGACCTACACCGTCATCACCCCGGAGGGCTGCGCGACGATTCTGTGGAAATCCGCCGAACTCGCCGCCGCCGCCGCCGAAGCCATGGGGGTAACCGCCGCGCGCCTCAAGCAGATCGGCATCGTCGACCACATCATCGACGAACCGCTCGGCGGTGCCCACCGCGACGTGGCGCAAGTCGCCGCCAACATCAAGGCGGCCCTGCTCGACCAGATCGACCAACTCGCCGCGATGGATCTCGACGAGCTCGTCGAGCGCAGGTATCGCCGCCTGATGAGTTACGGGCTGAGCGGTTGACCTGATCCTTGCTTGCCACCCCGCATATAGTGAAGTGATGGCTTCGATCCGTCGCCGTCGGGTGGCGGGGAGTGCTGCGGACGCCGTGAATACATCCCTGTAGGCTCCGGGCTCGGCTTCCTGCCTCGCACGCCCGCCGCACTCCCCGCCACCCGACGGCGACTCACATCGTGCTGGACCGAAACCTGGACCGAAACCTTGTCATTCCGCGCAGAATCTTCTTGAATGCGCGGTGATCTTGTTCAAGTGTTTTAGGTTGTTTCATCAACATGCGCAGACCGCCGGTGCTGGGCCGGAATATGCGGCGGACGCTGTGAATGCGTCCCTGTAAGCTCTGTTCAGGCATCCCTGCCTTCAAAGCCGCCGCACATTCCGGCCCAGCACCGGCTGGCAGACCGACAGGTTGGACAAATGTTGTCGCCGGAAGAGATCTTCGCTGAATTGCCCCCCCAGAGCCGCGTGGCGGTGGGTTTCAGCGGTGGCATGGATTCGACCGTCTTGCTTGATTTGGCGGAAAGGGCCTTGGGAAGGGCCGGGCGCCTGCGCGCGCTGCATGTCAATCATGGCCTCCATGCCGAAGCCGGGCGCTGGGAGGCGTTTTGCCGCGACTTTTGCGCGCGCAACGGGATTCCCATCAAGGTGCTGCGGGTGGATGTGCCGACATCCGGCGGCAATCTTGAGAACCATGCCAGAGCCGCCCGCTACGGGGCTTTCACCAGCGAATTGAAGCCGGGCGAATGCCTGCTGCTCGCCCATCATCTCGACGACCAGATGGAAACCGTCCTGCTGCGGCTGCTGCGGGGGGCGGGGCCCCGGGGTTTGGGCGGAATCCCAAAGCGGAGAAAGCTGGGCGAAGGAACGCTGATCCGGCCCTTGCTCGGCATTCCCAGGCGGGAGCTGGCTGACTACGCCAAGGCCCGCGGGCTGAGGTGGATCGATGACGATTCCAACCGCGACACCGGCTTCGACCGCAACTTCTGCCGCCACCAGATCCTGCCTTTGATCGAGCGGCGCTGGCCGGGCTATCGCCGCAACTGGGAAAACTCGCGCCAACTGATCGTCGAGACCGAATCGCTGCTCGATGATCTCGCCGGGCTGGATCTGGCGCGCTGCGCCGCCGGCGCCGGCAAACTCCGGCTCCACGAATTGTTCCGGCTGAGCCGTGCCCGCCAGCGCAACGCATTGCGCAAATGGATCGAATCCGCCATCGGCGGCCCGGCGGATGCGAAAAAACTCCGCGAACTCCCCGGCCGGCTGCTCAACCCGGAGCGGGCAAATGCCGCGGAGATCCAATTCGGAACCCATTCCGCGCGCAAGTACCGCGATTGCCTCCATCTGCTCCCGGTTTTGCCGCCAATCGAGCGCGGTCTGCGCCTGCGCTGGGATCTCTTCCGCGACCCGGTGCTCGATTTGCCCGGAAACGGCAGCCTCCACGCCGTCCAGACCGCGGGGGAAGGGCTCGCCACCGGTGTCTACGAGGTCCGCTACCGCCAGGGCGGCGAAAGCTGCCGCCTCGCCAGACGCCCGACCAAGACCTTGAAAAAAATCCTCAACGAAGCCAAACTCGAACCCTGGCTGCGCCACCGGCTCCCCTTGCTCTACCAAGGCGATTCCATCGCCGCCATCCCCGGCATCGGCATCGCCAACCCCGCAGACAACCCCGCAGACATCCGCCCCCGCCACCAAATCGAATGGCGTGATCCCTTCTCCACATCGGCAGATACCGCCACGATCAGTTCTTGATCCCTTTTTCCCACTCGCGCATCGCGCTCGTCAGAAACCAGCTTATAGCGCATCGATGTCCACGTCGATTTCAGCCTCGCCTTTCCGTTCGCGCACAAGCGACGCGAGTTCGAGGTCCTCCAGCTGATCGATGCGCACCGTGATTCGCAGATCGCCATCCAGAGATGCGAGCATCCTCATCAGCCGGTCTAGCGTAAACCTCCCAAGGTCGGCGTTGCGGATGCGCGAAAAGTCCGCTGCGGCAAAGGGCGTCAAGCCGGCCGCCTTTCGGACCGACAGCCCGCGGTCATCGAGCGTGGCTATGATGCGGGCGGCAAGCACTGCCTTGGCGTTTTTGATATCCGCTTCGGGGTCGCCGATATCGCGATACACATTGCCGCTACCTTCGATAAGTTCAAACTCGGGCTCGCTCATGAAAGTATCCCCCCGTTTCAATTTGGTCAATCGGTTCGCGATCAGATCAGTTTCAGGCTTTGGCGTCCTGATGCCGATTTTCGACTTTTTCTGAAAAGCGTGGATTGCCCACAGCCGTCCCCTCAGTTACGCCAAGAAACACCATCTGGTCGCAAAGAGGCCCGAGTCCCGCCACGGCGGCCCCAAGTACTTCAAGGTTTGGATTCCAAGCTCTAGCCATACGCCTTCAGCCGCTTGCCCAGTTCTCGCGCAGCTAGGGCGTGCTCGCGGGCCCGGCCACCACGAATCGCATCCACGAGCGCCAAGAGTTGATACAACCCTTCATCCCGCATCGAAGCCTCAGGTGCCGAACGGAAGATCGGCGAGAAGGATTCTCCGCGCACCTTGCCTTCGGGATGGGGCCAGACCGGAATGATATTTTGGGGCTCGACCAGCATATCGGTGAGCGGCGGCGCACCATGGGCAGTCGGAACACCGCGGGTGAGTTCCCTCCGCCGCGGGACACATAGATACTTCAGGCCGTGAATGAGAAACTCCTCCAGATTATTCGTCTGGGGAATGATTCGGCCATTGTGCCGGAACGCCAATCGTGCGGAAAGGGCGCGCTTGACAGCGGAGTGCGCCTGGGAGGGGCTGATTCCGAGTTCGCAGGCGAGATTACCGTATGACCACGGCCGCCCGCCAATGGCCACAAGTTTCAACATCACCAGAGCGTCTTGGGGGGCGATATCCATATTTCATTCCGTATTCTGGAAAATAGAATGAAAGATATCCCTTTGAGCGCACATGCGCAATGGTTTGTAGCGATGTTTGAAACAGAACGCCCCGGTTTCGCCTTGTCGCTCAAGCTGGCG
>JAPOTO010000197.1 GCA_026709135.1 Gammaproteobacteria bacterium
GGCGATGCCGGGTTTCCGCATTCGCCAACGCCCGCGGCGCAGACGCCTGGCTGATTCGGGCGGCCAATACGCCTGCGGTTTGTGGGGGAGGAGTGCTGTCCAAGTTTTATGCAGATGTTTTACAGGAGTTCGAGGGGAAAAGCCCTCCATTCAAATTGCGACGTAAATCACTACCCCATCGCGATTTGGGCTGGATGTAATATGTCAGTAAATTAGTTCCCGTATCTTGTCATTCGTTCTGGAACGGTTCCTTAATCTTCCCACGGCAGTGATCGATAATACGCCGAGACCTTTTCGTAGCAATCCTCGAAATCCGGCAAGTCCTCCAGTTCCAGCTTCATTGAGGCCCAATCCCTGCCAGCCCTGCGCTTGATTTCCGCATCGTCGAACGACTCGCGATGCGCCTCGATCCGTCGAGCGGCGCACTTCTCAACAAGCGCGTCCAGAAATTCCCCGGGATCGATTTGGTTCATCATGCCGCCGCGGATGAGCATGTCGAGGTCGTAGACATCCTGCCGCCGGTTGCGGTTTCGTACTTTCTGCTGAAGCAGGGCGCGGTACTTCTCAGCCGCGATTTCGATCAATCCGTAGGAAAGCAGTTCCCCGCCGCCTGTCAACCGCAGAATTTGCACATGCCTGAGCGGTTCGTTGAACGAGACGTCCACGTCGACAACGCTGGAGGCACCACCCTCGCGCAGCGCACGTTCCTCGTTGCTGCCGCGGTGGGCGTGGGCAATCCTGATCTTCAAGGCGGGAAAGGCCGCACTCGCAAACCGGTTTTGGCCCGGGAGGCGTTTCACCGACTGCGCCCGAACCACGAGGTCGGCGTATCCCAGCGCGGCGGCCGCCCTTGGGAAGGCGGTATTCAGCCGGTCGCGGATCCATGCATCGATCTCGTCGTCCACAGGGAGCGTGGCGGTAAAGTCGATATCCATGGTCTGCCTCGCGCTGCCATAGGCGAGCCCCAACAGGATACCGCCCTTGAGATACAGCCCGGTGTTCAGCGGCGCGGTCAGGGCGATCGCGTTGAGTATGACCTCGATCACCTGGCGTTGCCGGTGCGCCACAGGGTCCCCGGCGGCGCGGCTTACCCAAGAGGAAACGTCAACGGTGTGGGGGCCGTCAGACATTGAGCGAAATCATCCATGTTTCCGAACAGGTGGGCGCGAAGCTCGCGGCGGGGTCCAGTTTGCGGCTGCCGCCCCGCTGGCCGAGCGCCTTCCAGTGGTCGACTGTAGAATGGCGCAGGCCCATCCGCTCTTCCAATATGTGGCCGGCGCGGCTCTTGATCAGCCCCCTAGACGCCTGGTCGACCGCGGAGACAATCTCATCGAGATAGGTTCCGGCATGTTCGTCCCAGACTTCCAGGACATGGGACATGCCGCCGCAAAGGTCTGGCCTTTGCAGCATGTCGAGGAACGCCTGCCCTATGGTCGCAAGGCGGACATCAGTTCCCCGGATCGCCAAGGACGCGCCCTCCGCCTTGCTTTCGTGCACAACGACGTTTCGCCGTCTGACCCGGGGCGGATGCTGCGCCAGCTTGAGTGGAAAAGGGTTGTGCTCCTCCCCGGACATGGCTTCATCCATGTGGGACTGAAGCGCCAAACAAGCGGCCGGTCGGTCGGGGCGCGTGACAGACAGGGCCCTCGGGCTTCGGTTGGTGAGCCCCCAGCGCTGCATGGCCGACAGGTGGGAAACATGGCAAGTCGGATCAACCAGGCAGACGATGTCTTCCGCCGGAAGATCGGGAACGGCCAGGACGCGGATGATCCGGGAGCCGTAATCCGGGTCGTTGCCAATTGCCCCAGTGGACTTGAGAAGCGACTTGAAGCGCAGGATGTCGGCTCGGCTTGGGGTGTCTCCACGCAGGTATAGCTTCCGGCCCTCGGGCTCCTGGTACATGGCGAGCACAATCCGGGCGAAATCGAAGTGGGTGACAACGGGCTTGTTGTTCTCCTCCAGTCGATTACCCAAGTATTCCGAGGCTCGGGTGGGCTTGGCAGCACGCCACCGGATTGACATCGCAATTTCCTATATCTGTATAAGCGTCCTAAGGACGCTTATACAGATATAGGAATGAAAAGTCAACTCTACCCTCCGAGTAGTTGGTCATCCATAGCGATGCTAGGCGAATTCAGGCGGTCAAAATGCCTTGACAAATATTCACGTCAATCCCACACTGGCTTTAGCTGCTCGAAATCGTTGAAACACAGGGGGGCGGGGCTGTGTCGGCTTCGGTTGGCGGAGTGGGATCGACCATTCATTCGCATCTGTTTTTTCGCTCGCTATATCAGCCGGCTGCGGCATTCGGCGAACTTTCGCGCCGGGAGCCCGCGCCGCTTGGGGTTTTCTTCGGCCACTCGCTTTGGCTGCTGTTGCTGCCGCCGGTTTTCGCCTATGTCGGCGGCGCCAATCTCGGCTGGCGGCTCGGCGCCGAGCAGCCGCTGCTGCTGCCGCCGAACGAATTGCTGCTGATCAGCGTCGGCTACTTCCTGACCCTGGTGTTCGGCCTGTTCAGCACCGCGCTGATCAGCCGCTGGATGGCGGCAACCTATGGGGCCAACGCCTCGCTCGGGCGCCATCTGGCGCTGATCACGATGGTTGGCGAGCCGCTGGCGGTGGCAAGCGCCGCCCATCTCTTCCCCAATGTGCTGGTGCAGGTGCTCGTCCTCATCCCCACCTTGATCTGGAGCATGAACCTGCTCTACCGGGGTATACCCATCGTGCTGGAAACCCCGCCGGAGCGGGGCATGCTGATGGCGTCGTCGCTGGTGGCCTGGCTGCTGGTGGCGGCGGTGAGCCTGCTCGGCATCAGCATGTCGCTCTGGGTGCTGGGCGTCGGCCCTTTGCTTGGCGTTTGAGCGTGGGATCCAGAGCAAGCCCATCGAGGAGCGACGGAGCGTAAAGGAATGACGGAAGTGGCGCCCGCCAAGGTCTATCACGACACCATCGTCATCCGGCTGATCCAGTATTCGGTGATCTGGGCGCTGGTGGCGATGCTTGGCGGCGTGTGGCTGGCGGCGGAACTGGTTTGGCCGGGTCTCGATTTCGGCCAGTCCTGGCTGTCCTACGGCCGGTTGCGGCCGCTGCACACCAACGGCGTCATCTTCGGTTTCGGCGTGTCCGCGCTGATGGCGACGGCGTTCTACAGCGTCCAGCGCACCTGCCATGTGCCGCTGTTCCTGCCGCGGCTGGCCTGGTTCTGCTGCCACGCCTGGCAGTTGATCGTGCTGCTCGGCGGCCTTTCGCTGCTCGCGGGCCACAACGCGGGCAAGGAATACGCCGAGCTGGAATGGCCTTTCGATATCGCCATCGCCGTCGTCTGGGTGTGCTTCGCCGTGGTGTTCTTCGGCACCATCGCCACCCGCAAAATCCGCCCCATCTACATCTCCAACTGGTTCTATGGCGCGCTGATCATCGTCATCGCCATGCTGCACATCGTCAACAGCCTCGCCGTGCCGGTGGGGCCGATGCGCTCGTACTCGCTTTTCGCCGGCGCCCAGGACGCAGTCGTGCAGTGGTGGTACGGCCACAACGCCGTCGGCTTTCTGCTCACTGGCGGCTTTCTCGGCATGTTGTACTACTTCCTGCCGAAGCAGTCGGGCCGGCCGATCTGGAGCTACCGGCTTTCGGTGCTCGCTTTCTGGGCCTTCGTCTACAGCTACATCTGGGCCGGGCCGCACCATCTGCACTACAACTCGGTGCCGGATTGGGTGCAGACCCTGGGCATGGTGATGAGCATCGTCCTGCTGGCGCCATCCTGGGCGACCATGGTCAACGGCATCATGACCGTCAGCTCGGCCTGGGAGAAGCTGCGCACCGATCCGGCGCTGAAGTTCATCGTGCTGTCGCTGGCGTTTTACGGCTTGGCGACCTTCGAGGGGCCGATGATGTCGATCCGCAGCGTCAACGTGGTCAGCCATTTCACCGATTGGACGATCGGCCACGTCCATTCCGGCGCCCTCGGCTGGAACGCGATGATCACCTACGGCACCTTCTACTTCATGGCGCCGCGGTTGGTCGGCGCGGAGCTGTACAGCAGGCGGCTGGCCAACGCGCATTTCTGGCTCGCCCTGGCGGGCACCATGCTGTACATCGTCGCGATGTGGGCGGCGGGGGTGTCCCAGGGGCTGCTCTGGCTCAGCGTCGATGAGATCGGCGAGTTGAGCTTCGACTTCAAGGACATCATGGCGAGCATGAACCCCTACTACATCCTGCGCCTCGTGGCCGGGCTGATCTTCCTCACCGGCACTTTCCTCATGGCTTACAACTTGTACATGACCGTCAGGGGCCGGCCGGCGCAGCGCGCAACCGTGCCGGCGGTGGCCCCTGCATACGGAGTGGGCTGATGAGCGGCATGTGGCTGCACCGCAAGTTCGAGGAGCACACCGGGCTGCTGATATTCGGCATCCTGTTCGTTTCGGCGATTGGCGGGCTCGTCCAATTGCTGCCGATCCTCGACCAGGAAAGCCTCGAAACCGCCGAGGCCAACACCAGGCCCCACACCGCGCTGGAACTCGCCGGGCGCGACATCTACATCCGCGAGGGTTGCAGCGTCTGCCATTCGCAGCAGATCCGCCCGCTGATCGCCGAGGTCGAACGCTACGGGCCATACTCTCGGGCCGGGGAGTTCGTCTACGACCGGCCATTCCTGTGGGGGTCGAAACGCACCGGCCCCGACCTGCACCGCATCGGCGGCCGGTATTCCGACGACTGGCACCGCATCCATCTGCTCGACCCCAGGGCCGTTGTGCCCGGCAGCATCATGCCGGCCTATCCCTGGCTGGCGCGGCGCGCGGCCCCAACCGGGGAGGACATGGCCGCGAGGATGGCGGGCCTGCGGTTGCTCGGCCACCCGTACACCGATGAGGACATCGCCAACGCCGGGGCCGAACTCGATGGGCTGATGGAAATCGACGCGCTGATCGCCTATTTGCAATCGCTGGGCACGGGATACACGGAGGCGGGGCCATGACGGCGTTCATCTTCCTCGGCGACATGCTCGTCATGGCTTTCATGGCTGGGCTGGCCGCGTGGATTCTCTATCCCGGCCAAGCGGAAAGCGTCGACGAAATCGCGCGCATTCCGCTGGAAGACGAGGACGGGGACGATCAACATGGCTGACCTGCCTTCGGTGTTTTGGAGCGGCTGGATTGCCGTGCTCACCTTGGTTTCCCTGGCGGCGATGGTGTGGCTGGTGTGGAGCATTTACTTCGGCCGGGACGCGGGACACGGGCCGGAATCGGGCCCGGTCTGGGATGGCAATCTGCGGGAGGGCAACCGGCCGCCGCCCATGTGGTGGTTCTGGCTGCTGTTCGGTTCGCTGATCTTTTCCATCATCTATCTCATGCTGTTCCCGGGGCTTGGCGCCTTTCCGGGGATGCTCAACTGGTCCCAAGGCAGCAGGATTGCCGAAAGCTACGATGAATACGAGGCCCGGTTCGCCGGCGCCAGGGCCGAAATCGCCGCAATGAGCCTGGCCGAGATTCAGAACGAGCGCGGATTGATGGCGGTGGCCGAGCGCATCTTCCGCCGCGAGTGCGCGGTTTGCCACGGGCCCGAGGGCCGGGGGCAGGCCGACCTGTTCCCCAACCTGTTCGATGTCGATTGGCAATGGGGCGGCGGCGAAGAGCAGATCCGCCAATCGATCCGCGGCGGGCGCAACGCGGTGATGGTTGGCTGGGCGCCGGTGCTCGGCGGGGAAGGCATCGACCAGGTCGGCGAATATGTGATGAGCCTGGCCGGCGGCGTCGATGAGGATCATCCGGGCAAGGCCGCCTACGACCAAAACTGCGCGGTTTGCCATGGGGCCGATGGCGGCGGCAACATCCTGCTCGGCGCCTCTCGCCTGTCCGATCCGGTGTGGCTGTACGGCGGCGACCGGGAAAGCATCCGCGAAACCCTGACCCACGGGCGCTTCGGCGTCATGCCCGCTTTCGACGAACAGCGCCTGGACGACACCCAGTTGCAGCTCATCTTGGCCCTGCTCGTGCGCTGAGTGGCGGTTGTTTGTGGCTTCGATACCGCACGATCAACGCTAAACGGTCAACCCCACCGCCAGACGCGGTGCCGAGACCATCTTGAAAAAGGGCGCCTCCGGCGCCCTTTCAGACTCATCCTCCAACACCAGCATAGGCCGCGACAACGGCCATCCGAGTTTTGCGATTTGAGATAAACTGGGGTAACTTCGCTACAAATGGACGCTCGAACCAACCCTTACGCTCCCGGGGCCGGCACGCCACCGCCCGAACTGGCCGGGCGCGACAGACTCATCGACGATGCCGCCATCGCCTTGGACCGCATCCGAAATGGATTGGCGGCCAAGAGCCTGCTCATGGTGGGGCTTAGCGGCGTGGGCAAAACCGTGCTCCTGAACCGTATCTGCCAGGATGCCGAATACCGCGGCTTCACCGCGCTGCTGCTCGAAGCGCCGGAGGATCGCTCGCTGCCCGGTTTGCTGGCGCCGCCGCTGCACAGCGCCCTTGTGAAGATGAGCCGCCGCGCCGCCGCCGGGGATGCCGCAAAGCGGGCACTCGGCGCGCTCGCCGGATTTGTGCGCGCGATGAAGGTCAATTTCGGCGACATTGGCATCGGCATCGATATCGAGGGAGAGCCGGGGGTTGCGGACAGCGGCCATCTGGACTTCGATCTCGGGGATCTGCTCACAGCGGTGGGCGAAGCCGCGAAAGACCAGAACACCGCCCTTGCTCTGTTTATCGACGAATTGCAATATGTCGAGGAAAGTCAGTTTGCCGCCCTGATTGCGGCTCTTCACCGCGCCGCCCAGCGGCAACTCCCCGTCACACTCATTGGTGCCGGACTGCCCCAACTCGTGGCCCACGCCGCGGCAGCGAAATCATACGCCGAAAGATTGTTCCGTTTTCTCGAAATAGGCCCACTGCCTGAAGATGCGGCCCGATACGCCCTTGAAGCGCCAGCCGGGAAGCGCGATGTGGTCTTTCACCCCGATGCCCTTTCGGCGATTGTGCGGCGCACCCAAGGCTATCCCTACTTCCTACAGGAATGGGGCAAGCACAGTTGGGATTGCGCCGAGGCATCCCCAATCACGGCGCAAGATGTTGCCGCCGCCGCGGCGCAGGCCACCGCGGAACTGGACGCCGGCTTCTTCCGCGCGCGCTTCGACCGGTTGACTCCATCTGAAAAACGCTATTTGCGGGCCATGGCGGAGCTGGGCCCTGGACCGCATCGGTCAGGGGAAATCGGCAGGATGCTCGCCAGAGGCGTGGAGACCGTCGCGCCGACTCGCGCCAAGCTCATCGCGAAAGGGATGATCTATAGCCCCGCCCACGGCGACACCGGCTTCACCGTCCCCTTGTTCGACGAATTCCTGCGGCGGGTGCTGCGGGATTGAACTGATAATCGAGTCTTCCAGCCGCGCGCTCGCCGGCTATCAACATGTCCACGGCCGGGCTCGACCGCGGCAGGCCCTGCTTGATAGCGTTTCCGGTTTTGGTGTAGAGTGCGCCGGA
>JAPOTO010000019.1 GCA_026709135.1 Gammaproteobacteria bacterium
CATCCACAACCTCCACTACTACCAAAACCTAATGGCGCAACTGCGCCAGGCCATCAATCAAGGCCAGCTTGACTCCTTCGTCCGAAATTTCCGCAGCACACGGGAAGCTTAGAACCTGCTTTCCGAACGTGATTGAAAGGAATATGGCGCAGGATCTGCGCAATGTTAGTCGCCGCCGGATCGAAGCCTCTGACTCTATCACCAACCGCACTTGAGAAATTGGCCGGTGAAACTTAACATTCGGGATTGACCGGGAAATCGACCGGGAGGTCATCCGATGAACTTGTTTTTCAGCACCGCCCATGCCCAGGGCGCGGCGCAGCAGCCTTCGCTCGCCTTCAACTTCATTTTGTTCGGCGGCTTGATCCTGATGTTCTGGCTGTTGCTGATCCGGCCCCAGTCCAAGCGGGCGAAGGAGCACCGGGAATTGGTCGCCAGCATTGACAAGGGCGATGAGATCATGACCTCCGGCGGCCTGCTCGGCAAAGTGACCAAGGTCAGCGGCGAATACATGCTGCTGCAGGTTGCGAGCGGCGTGGAAATCAAATTGCAAAAAACCTCGGTCGCCGCCGCCCTGCCCAAAGGCACCCTGGAGCAGATATGATCCGCGCCCCGGACGCCAACGCTGAGCCTGGCCAATGCTGAACCACTACCCGGCTTGGAAAAACCTGCTGATCCTGCTAGTCATGGTGCTCGGCATTCTCTATTCGGTGCCCAATCTGTACCCCGACGATGAAGCCCTGCAAGTCACCCACGAGAGCCGCGAGCTTGGCCAGACCGACCTCGACCGGATCACCACCGCGCTCGAAGCCGCGCGGCTCGCCACCATCGGCGAGGAACTCAACGGCAGTGGCATCCTGCTGCGCTTTGACGGCGTGGAGGAACAACTGCGGGCCAAGACCGCCATCGAGGATGCCCTGAGCGACGACTTCATCGTCGCGCTCAACCTCGCGCCGACCACGCCGGGCTGGATGCAGGCCATCGGCGCCGGCAAGATGAACCTCGGCCTCGACCTGCAGGGCGGCGTGCACTTTCTGATGGAAGTCGATATGGAAGCCGCCGTGCTCGGCCGCATGGAAGACAATCTCAGCAATGTGCGCAGCATCCTGCGCGAACTTCGCATCCGCTCCCGGGGGCTCGCCCTCGTTGACAGCTCCCATATCGAAGTCCGTTTCGCCAGCGCCGACGACCGCTCCCGGGCCCGCTCGGAACTGCTCGACAACTTCCCCGAATTGCAATTCCAGAACCGCGAGGCCAACGATCTCTACATTCTCGACCTGCGCATGACCCAGGACACGATGCTGCAAATCCAGCGCGACACGCTCCAGGCCAACCGCACGACCCTGCTCAACCGCGTCGACGCCCTCGGCGTCGCCGAGCCCACGGTGCAGCAGCAGGGCGCCAACCGCATCGTCGTCGAGTTGCCCGGCGTGCAGGACCCGGCCCAGGCGATCCGCATCCTGCAACGCATCGCCACGCTTGAATTCCATCTCGAGGCGGCGCCCGGCGCGCCCCGGTCGAGCTATCAGACCTACGATTACGTCACCCCGGAAGGCGCCTTTACGGTCAATGTCGACAACGACGTGATCCTCCAGGGCGACCGCATCAGCAATGTGCGGCCCTCGCTCGACCAGAACGGCCTGCCCCAGGTGCAGATCAGCCTCGACGCCCAGGGCGGCAACCAGATCAACCGCGTCACCCGGGACAATGTGGGGCGGATGATGGACATCCTGCTCATCGAGACGCGCTCGCGCACCAATCTCGTCATCGATGAGAACGGCGAGGAGGTCGAGGCGGTCGAGTTCTTCGAGGACCGCCGCCTGATCAGCCACGCCCGCATCAATTCGGCCCTCGGCCGGCAGTTTGTCATCACCGGCCTCACCCAGCGCGAGGCCATGGACCTGTCGCTGCTGATCAGCTCGGGCTCGCTCGCCGCCCCGATGACGATTGTCGAGCAGTCGGTGATCGGCCCCACCATGGGGCGGGAGAATCTCGAACAGGGCATCCGCGGCGTGCAGATCGCCGCGATTCTGGTGGTGGCCTTCATGCTGCTCTACTACCGGATTTTCGGCATCGCCGCCAATGTCGCGCTGATCATGAATATCGTGCTGATCTTCGCCGTGCTGTCCTCGGTGCTGCCGGCGACGCTGACCCTGCCCGGCATCGTTGGCATCGTGCTGACCGTGGGCATGGCGGTGGACGCCAATGTGCTCATCTTCACCCGCATCAAGGAGGAACTGCGCAACGGCCTGCCGCCGCAGCAGGCGATCAGCGCCGGTTACGACCGCGCCTTCACCACGATTCTCGACGCCAATCTGACGACTTTCCTCGTGGCGGTGGTGCTGTTCACCATCGGCACCGGCCCGGTCAAGGGTTTCGCGGTGACGCTGATGATCGGCATCGTCACCTCGATGTTCACCGCCATCGTCGGCACCCGGGCGCTGGTCAACCTGATCTACGGCCGCCGCCGCGAGCTGCGCAGCCTGTCGATCGGGATTGTTCCGGTCAAAGCCACCCCATTGAAACCCACGCCGGGCAAGGGCCAGGCGGTTTAGCGCCTGGCACCCGGCGCTTAGCTTTGTGAAGCCAGTCCAATGAAAGCGCGAGACGGCAGAATCCTGATCGATTTCATGCGCGGCCGCCGGGTGGCGGCGGTGCTGTCGCTGCTCGCGGTGTTGACCGCCATCGGCTCGCTCGCCACCCGAGGGCTCGAGTTCGGCCTCGATTTCACCAGCGGGACTTCGGTGCGGCTCGGTTTTCCCGACACCGCGCCCATCGATCAAATCGGCGCCCAGCTCGACGGCGCCGGCTACGGCGACGCGGTGGTGGTCAATTTCGGCTCGGACCGCGACATCCGCGTGCTGCTGCCAATCGACCCCGGCATCGGCGCCGCCAACGAAGCCGAACAGGCGGCGCTGACCGGCGAAGCCATCGCGGCCCTGCTGCGCGACGGCATCGACCCCGGCGTCATCCTGCTCGGCTCGGACTACGTCAGCGCCAAGGTGGGCGAGGAACTCGCCGAGCAGGGCGGGCTCGGCATGCTCGTGGCGCTCGGCATCATCATGCTGTACATCTCGGTGCGCTTCCAGTTCAAGTTTTCCGTCGGCGCCGTGGTGGCGCTCGCCCACGACTTGCTCATCACTCTCGGCATTTTTTCGCTCAGTGGTATGGAGTTCAATCTCAACACCCTCGCGGCCTTGCTCGCCATCATCGGCTACTCGCTCAACGACACCATCGTCGTCTCCGACCGCATTCGCGAAAACTTCCGCGCCCTGCGCAAGACCGAGCCGGTCGACACGGTGAACATCTCGCTGAACCAGACCCTCGGCAGGACGATGATCACCTCCTTCACCACCCTGCTCGTGCTGTTTTCAATCCTGCTGATCGGCGGCGAATCGACCCAGGGATTCGCCATCGCGCTGATCATCGGGGTGATTGTGGGAACCTACTCTTCAATTTATGTCGCATCGAACGTTATTATTTTCATGAAGGTGACCCGCGAAGATCTGCTGGTGCCGGTCAAGGAAGACGCCGAAGCGGACAGCGTGGTCTAGCGGCCCGCGGCGCGCTGAAACGCAACGTATTTACCGGACAGCACACTAGTTTCGCCACATCTGGAATTGCCAATGACCATTGCCACGAATGCGGGAAGCGCCCGCAGCCGCCGCTTACCCGCGATTGCGCTTTTCGCCGCGCTCGCTTTGCCGGCGCTGGCCCAGCCCGGCGACCCGTTTCCCCGGCCGCCGGAAATCGAGCCGGCGGTCAATTTCTGGCTCAAGGTCTACACCGAGGTCAACACCGGCAACGGCTACCTCCACGACGCGAGGAATCTGGCGGTCATCTACGAGACGGTGTCGCGCAATCAGCGCGACATCGACCGCGCCAGAAGCCGGATTCAGGAAGACCTGCGCGTGCTCGCCAGTGGCCGGCGCGACGGCCTGAGCGGGCGGCAGCGGGAGATTCTCGCGCTTTTTCCCGCCGGGGCGGACAACGACACCTTCCGCAACGCCGCCGCCAATGTGCGCTTCCAGCTCGGCCAGTCCGACCGCTTTCTCGCCGGGCTCAAGCGCTCGGGGGCGTACCGCGGCCACATCAGCGCGGTGATCGCGGAAAAAGGCCTGCCCCGGGAACTCGGCATCCTGCCCCACGTCGAGTCGTCGTTCAATCCATTGGCGGTTTCCAGCGCCTCGGCTTCGGGCATGTGGCAGTTCGGCCGCGCCACCGGCCAGCGCTTCATGCGCATCGACCATATCGTCGATGAGCGCATGGACCCCTATCTCGCCACCTACGCCGCGATGAGCCTGCTCGAGTACAACTACAGCATCCTCGGCACCTGGCCACTCGCGCTGACCGCCTACAACCACGGCGCCGGCGGAATGCGGCGGGCGGTGCGGGAGACGGGAACCACCGATATCGAAAAAATCATCGCCAACTACCGCGGGCGGCTGTTCGGCTTCGCCTCGCGCAATTTCTACGCCCAGTTCCTCGCGGTGCTGCAAATCGAAGACAATCTCGAGCGCTACTTCGGCGATGTGCGGATGGACCCGGCGCCAGACTTCCGCGAGCTGCGGCTCGACAGCTTCGTCGACGCCAGGGCGCTCGCGGGCGCCTTCGATGTGAGCTTTGAGCAGTTGCGCGCCGACAACCCGGCGTTGCGGCCGGCGGTGTGGGAGGGCAACAAGCGGATTCCCGCGGGCTTTCCCGTCAAGCTGCGGGCCGGGCGGGTTCCCGAAGGCGACTTGCTCGCCCTCGTGCCGGGGGAGCTTCAGTTCGCGATCCAGACCCCGGATGTGGCCTATGTCGTCGAGCGCGGCGACAGCCTCTCGCGCATCGCCGAGCGCTTCGACACCAGTGTCTCCCGGCTCGTGGCGCTGAACCAGTTGGCCAACCGCCACCGCATCGCCATCGGCCAGCGGCTGCTGCTGCCCCAGGATAATGCCGCTGCTGCCGCCAGTCCGGCGCGCGCATCCGCGCCCGCGCCTCCCGTGTTGGTCGCCGCCGTTGCGGAAACCGCGGCCGCCCCGGAACCCAAGCCCGCATCGATTCCGGAAGCTGAACTTGAACCCGGGCCGGAGCCTGAGCCACAACCGGCGCGGCTCGCGCGCAACGAGCCGATTCTGCCACCCGCGGCGGTGCTGCCCGACGATCAGGTGCTCGACACGCCGGCAACGAGCGAGGACGACGAGGCGCCCGCCATCGATCCGGCATCCGATATCGAACAGAGCAACCGCATCCTCGCCGAATCGCTCGCCGCCGATCCCTCCGACTACAGCGTCGATGGCGGCAACCGCATCGAAATCCAAGCTTCCGAAACCCTCGGCCATTACGCCGAATGGCTCGGCGTCCGCGCCAGCGACCTGCGCCGCCTGAACAACATGGCCTTCCGCGACCCGGTCATCATCGGCGAACGCCTGCGGCTCGACTTTTCCCGGGCGAGCGTCGCCGAGTTCGAGCGCGCCCGGCGCGAATTCCATTCGGAGCTGCAACGCGAGTTTTTTGGCGATTACCACATCCAGGGCGTGACCAGCCACACCGTCCGGCCGAACGAGAACATCAGCTCGCTGGCGGGGGACCGCTATTCGACGCCGATCTGGCTGCTGCGGCAGTATAATCCGGGCCTCGAACTGAACAGCCTGCGGATCGGCCAGGAGATCGCCTTTCCACGCTTGAGTCCCGTGCAATAACCCATTCGTCAGAAGGAAACCCCAACGTGACCATCAAACTCCACGGCATCAACCTCAGCAACTACTACTGCATCATCAAGGCCATCCTGATCGAGAAAGGCATGGATTTCGAGGAAGTCGAGGCCACGCCGAGCCAGGACCCGGCATACCTCGCCAACAGCCCCATGGGCAAGGTGCCCTGCCTCGAAACCGACGCCGGATTCCTTACCGAAACCGGCGTCATCCTCGACTATCTCGACGAGCTAGGCGAAGGCCCCGGCTTCTACCCGGCGGACCCATTCGAGCGGGCCAAGGTGCGCGAGCTGATGCGGCACCTTGAGCTTTACATCGAGCTGCCGGCCCGGCGGCTGTACGGCGAGGTGTTCTTCGGCCGGCCGCCGCTCGGCGATGCCGAGAAAGCGGAACTGCGCAAATTGCTCGAGCGGGGATTCGCCAGCCTCACCCGGCTGGCAAAATTCGACCCTTGGCTCGCCGGGAAAGAACTCACCTACGCCGACTTCTACTGCCGTTTCACGGTGAATCTGGCCACCCTGGCCTGCCGCAGGGGGCTCGACTGGGACGCCTACAAGGAAATGCCCAACATCCGCGGCCTGATCGAGCGGATCAACGAGCGCGAGTCGATCCGCCGCATCATGGCCGACCAGGCCGCCTGAAACCGCCGGGGAAGCGCCAGTTCAGCCGGAACTTCCCCCGCGCGCCCCGGGCCGCGACAAGCGGACAGCGAATGCCAGCATCCCCGCCAAAACCGCGGCTGACACCGGACCAGTCGGCACTGGACCGGTTGGAACCCGACCGGCCAACACAGCAGCGGAAAACCCAGGACAGCCAGCCGCTCCAACCGGCGCCGGCCGCCACCGTCGTGCTGGCGCGGCCGGGGCGGGCCGGCGACGGCATCGAGGTGTTGCTGCTGCAAAGAAGCGCGAGACTCGTCTTCCACGGCGGGCACTGGGTTTTCCCCGGCGGGCGGATCGACGCCGCCGATTTCGCCGCGGCGGACAGCCCGCTCGAATACCCCGCCGCGCGCAAGGCCGCCCTGCGCGAAACCCGGGAAGAGACCGGCATCCGCATCGACGAGGACTCGCTGATCCACGTCGGCCACTGGACCACGCCGCCAGGATTGCCGCGCCGCTTCGCCACCTGGTTCTTCGTTTGCCCGCTGCGCCAAGCCGCGGAAGTGCGCGTCGACCAGGATGAAATCCGCGACCACCGCTGGCTGACCCCCCGCCAGGCCCTGCTCGACGCCAGGGAGGAAGTGCTCGTTCTGCCCCGCCCCACCCGGATCACCCTGTCCGACATCAGCGTGTACGACGATCTCGAACAACTCGAACAAGGCCTCAAAACCCGCCCGATCCGGGTATTCCCCCCCGACTCCGAGCACTACCGCCCCGCCGAATCCGGCTGCCCTTCGCTCCGCCAGAATGACGGGGAGGGGCTGGCACAGCGTTAGTCGCCGTCTGGCTGGGTGGAGTTCAGCGGGCAGCCTCGGGACACAGCGCCTTGAATCCTGCACTGAGGGAGCGCGGCGGTGAGCGGAAGGGGCCCGGCGTTAGCCGGGAAGGAATCCGATTACCGACGGGAAGCGACCGGTGCCCGGACGAAGAGACAGACTCTACGTTTCACTCCGCGCGGAATGATGGGGGTGGTGGGTCGGGTGCTTTCCCGCTGCGCTATAATGCGGCGCTTTGGTTGGAGCGGTTTGGGCGGAACCTGGGGCGGAACCTCGATGCGCAGTCATTATTGTGGCGAATTGAACGAATCCCACATCGGCGCCGAAGTCG
>JAPOTO010000142.1 GCA_026709135.1 Gammaproteobacteria bacterium
GATCGAAGCCACCAACCTCAACGATACTTGGCGAGCTCCTTTCTGGCGATCACGCGGCGGTGGACCGCGTCTGGGCCGTCGGCGAGGCGCAGGGTGCGCTGGGAGGTCCACAGCGACGCCAGTGGGAAATCCTGGGAAACGCCCGACGCGCCATGCATTTGAATGGCTTGGTCGATCACCCGCAGGGCCATGTTGGGCACCGCCACCTTGATTTGCGAGATCGCGTCGCGGGCGGCCTTGTTGCCGATCTCGTCCATCAGCCAAGCCGTGCGCAGCACGAGCAGGCGGCACATTTCGATCTCGATGCGGCTGTCGGCGATGATGTCGTAATTGCCGCCGAGTTCGGCGAGTGGCTTGCCGAAGGCTTCGCGGTCCACCGCGCGCTGGCACATCAGGTCGAGGGCCTTCTCCGCCGCGCCGATCGAGCGCATGCAGTGGTGGATGCGGCCCGGCCCGAGCCTTCCCTGGGAAATCTCGAAACCCCGGCCGCGGCCGAGGATGATATTGCTCTCGGGCACCCGCACATCGTGGAAGCGGATGTGCATATGGCCGTGGGGGGCGTCGTCGTGGCCGAAGACGCACATGGGGCGGACGACCTCGACTCCCGGGGTGTCCAGGGGCACGAGAATCTGCGACTGGCGGTTGTGCCGCGGCGCGCCGGGGTCGGTCACCACCATGACGATCATGATCTTGCAGCGCGAGTCGCCAGCCCCGGAAATGTAGAACTTCTCGCCGTTGATCACCCATTCGCCGCCATCGAGCACCGCGCTGGTGGAGATGTTGGTGGCGTCGGAGGAGGCCACGGCGGGTTCGGTCATGGCGAAGGCCGAGCGGATTTCCCCGGCGAGCAGCGGCGCCAGCCACTGTTCTTTCTGCTCCTCGGAGCCGAAGCGCTCGAGCACTTCCATGTTGCCGGTGTCCGGGGCGCTGCAATTCATCGACTCCGAGGCGAGCCGGCTGCGGCCCATGATTTCAGCGAGGTGCGCGTATTCAAGATTGCTGACGCCGGCCCCGCCCTGGCTTTCGGGCAGGAAAAAGTTCCACAGGCCCTCGTCGCGGGCTTCCTGCTTCAAGCCGTCGAGGATTTCATCCTGCCGCGGCGTATGCGACCAGCGGTCGCCCACGTCGACTTCAGCGAGATACTCCCCTTCGAGCGGCTCGACCTTGTCGCCGACGAAGCGGCGGATTTTTTCGCGGATTTCGACCAGTTCTTCGGATAATCCCAGATTCATGATGTGCCCTCCCGCGCGCCTCAGGAGGCGATCGTGCCGCCGCCGTCGATGACGATGGTCTGGCCGGTGGTGAAATTGCCCGCGCTGGAAGCCAGAAAGACCGCCGCGCCGGCGATCTCGTCGGGCTTGCCGATCCGCCTGAGCGGGTACTGCTTGACGGTGGCCTCGTAGGTTTTGGGGTCGTCCCACAGCGCCCGGGCGAACTCGGTGCGCACCAGCCCCGGCGCGATGCAGTTGACGCGGACATTCTTCGGCCCCCACTCCACCGCAAGATTGCGGGCGATCTGCATGTCGGCGGCCTTGGATATGCCATAGGCGCCGAGCATGCCGTTGCCCTTGAGCCCGGCGACCGAGGAGACGATGATCACCGCGCCGCCGCCGTTTTCCGCCATGCCCGGGATCACCATCCGGCAAAGCCGGTGGATGCTGCCGATATTGCCGTGCATGACCTTGTCGAAGGCGGAATCGGGGATTTCCTGGGACGGCCCGAAATGCGGGTTGATCGCGGCGTTGCAAACCAGCGCGTCGATGCGGCCGAAGCGCTCCCGGGCGCCGTCGGCCAGGGCCTGCAACTGCTCGGCTTGATTGATGTTGCAGGCGATGGCGACAGCCTCGCCGCCGTTGGCGCGGATGTCAGCCGCCACCGGCTCGCAGGATTCAAGGCTGCGGCTGGAAACGACGACTTTGGCGCCGTGTTCGGCAAATCGCCGGACGATGGCCTCGCCGATGCCCCGGCTCGAACCCGTCACCAGCGCGACCTTGCCAGTCAGGTCAAATAGGCTCATTTAACGTTTCCTCTTTATTTGCGGATGGGTTGATGGATGAATTCCGCCGCCCGGAAAATAACAGCGGGAATGCTAGCACAGCCAAAAAGCGCCGGCAGCGGTTCGGCCGCATGGCTTGACCGCGCAAGTGCTTAGCCATATGCTTAGTCATCTTCGATTGCCCGGAGCCCGCAATGCTTGTCGTCAACGTTCATGAGGCGAAAACCAACCTTTCCCGGCTGCTCGCGCAGGCGGAGGCCGGCGAGGAAATCGTCATCGCCAGAAGCGGGACGCCGGTCGCCCGGCTCGAACCCGTTCGCAAGCCGGCCAAAAGGCGGTTCGGTTCCATGGCGGATCAAATCCAAATCGGCGACTCCTTCTTCGAGCCGCTCGCGGAAGAAGAGCTGGCGCGGTGGGAAGGCCGCTGAACCATGCGGCTGCTGTTGGACACCCACGCCCTGCTTTGGTGGTTCGCGGGCGATTCCCGGCTTTCGCCGCGCTCGCGGGACGCGATTGGGAACTCCGACAACGAGGTTCTCGTCAGCGCGGCGTCGGCGTGGGAAATCGCCACCAAACACCGGCTTGGCAAACTGCCCGAAGCCGGCGCGCTGGTTCGGGACCTGCAAGGGGCGATCGCATCGCAGGCGTTCGGGGAGCTGCCGGCCTCCGTTGCCGAAGCCATCCGCGCCGGCGCATTGCCCGGCCCGCTGCGGGACCCATTCGACAGAATGCTGATCGCCCAGGCGCTCACCCGGGATCTCGTCCTGGTCAGCAACGAAGCGGTTTTCGACCGTTACGGCGCGGGCCGGCTCTGGTAGGCGCGCGGAATTGCGGCATCACAAGTCGATGCCGAGTTCCGAGAGGATCTGGAGTTCATCCTCGCCGAGGACCGATTCGTTGACCCGGAATTGGAAGAAGCTGTTGTCCACCTCGAAGCTGAACAGTTGCCGGCCGGTCAGGTTGGCTTCGAGCAGCACCAAGGCGAAAAAGCACGCGATGACGCTGAGCAGCAGGGTGTGGCGGTTGCGCAGGATGTACTTTCTCATGGCGGATCATTCCTCCGGTCAATCATTGAAGCGCCGCATCAGCGCGGCGCCAGCGAGCAGCACGCCGCCGAGCGCGAGGGCGGTGAACATTTCGTAGCTGAACAGCGTGGCGGGAACGTCGCCATAGCCGAAGACCATGACCCGGGCGGTCCAGCTCATCCAGTACAGGAACCAGATGCTGTCGAGCAGCCAGGCTTCGACCAGCGCCACCACGATGACACCGCCCAAAGCCCAGAGAAAGGGCACGCGGCGCGAATACGCCGAGAACAGCAGGAACCAGCCGATCACCGGCAGCATCAGCAAGCCGTTGAGCCAGGCGAAACACCAGAACAGCAGCGCGGCGTTGAGCGCGAGCAGCAGCGCCTTGCCAAGGGCGAAGCCGGTTCCGGCCTCGGCCATGGCGGGGCTCAGCCACAGCAGCGGCGCGAGCAGGCAAAGCAGCACGAAGGGGGCGAATATCGCCGGAATCACGAACACCGCGGTCACCGCCCTCGCCAGCACCGCCTGCCAGTCCGCCACCGGCATCGACTGCCAGAACAGGAAGCTGCGGTCTTTGCGGTCTTGGTAGAGGCTGACGGTGAGATAGATGACCGCCGTCAGGAACACTACCGCGGCAAACGGCAGCGCCGCCATCAGCGGAATCGCCACCGCCGAGCGCAGCGGCGGATTGCCAAGCAGGCTGCCGGCCCACAGCAGCGCGGGCTCGCCGAGAGATCGCAGCGGCCCGAGCACGAGCAGGAAAAAGATCAGCAGGGCCAGCAGGCTGAAAACCAGCGGCGTGATCAGCAACAGGTTGCGGTGCTCCTGGGTTTCCTTCCGCAGCAACGCGCCGAAGCGCAGCATTTCAGATTTCATGTCTCTCCCCCCTCGTTTCGTGTTCGCGCTTGCGCGTTTTTGGCCCCGGCGAGCTTGGCGACAAACAGGTCGGCCACCGCCGGGGTTCGCGTTTCGCCGAGCGCTTCGAGTTGCGGTTTGGCCACGCCGTCGTAGAGGCAGACGAGTTGGCCGAGCAGCTCGCGCTGATGGATTGGTTGCAGCGCCAGCGCCCGCTCGCGCTCATCCGGCGCCACGGCGACCTCGACATATTGCTCGGCCATCTCCTGAAGCGACTGGTCGAGGACGATTTTGCCCTTGTCGATGAACAGCAGATGCGTCAGCAGGTGTTCGATTTCCTCGACCTGATGCGTGCTGATGACGATGGTGCGGCGGCCGTCGTAGTAATCGTTGAGCAGGCGGTCGTAGAAAGTCTTGCGGTACATGATGTCCAGTCCCAGGGTGGGCTCGTCGAGCACGAGCAGGCTGGCGTCGATGGCCATCACCACCGACAGGTGCAACTGGGTCACCATGCCCTTGGACAGCGCCCGGATGCGCTTGTTGGCGGGAATGTCGGTGGTGGCGAGCAGTTTTTCGGCGCGGCCGCGGTCGAAGCGGAAATGCACGGCTTCAACGTGGTCGAGCAATTGCCGGCTCGTCATCCAGCCCGGCAGGATGCCGACATCGGCGATGAAGCAAACTTCCTCCATCAACCGGTGCCGCGCCGCCCGGGGATCCCTGCCGGCGACCGCAAGCTCGCCGCGGACATCGATCAGCCCAAGCAGCGCCTTGAGGGTGGTGGTCTTGCCCGCCCCGTTGGGGCCGATCAGGCCGCTGATCGAGCCCGGCGCGATGGCGAGATCGACGCCATCGAGGGCCTTGAGGCGGCCATAGGATTTTTCCAGCCCGCGGGCTGCGACAACATGTTCCATGGGTGCTTACCTTTTCTCCGCTTTCGCTTTGTCTGGCTTTGCCTGATCCCGCCCCGCCCCGCCGCCGTGCTGCGCGGATGGGCCGGGCGGACCAAAGGGAGCCTGGGGAAGCTCATTCAGTTTGAGGCCGAGCCGCGCCACGCGCTTGAGGATCGCCGGCCATTCGCGCTCGAGAAAGCGGCTGCGCTCAGCCTCGCGCAGGCGCTCCCGGGCACCGGCGGCGACATACATGCCGAGTCCCCGGCGCATTTCGAGCAATTGCTCGTCGACGAGCATCTGCCAGGCCCGGGACACCGTGATCGGGTTGACGCGCAGCTCGTTCGAGATCGTCCGCACCGAAGGCGCCGCCTCACCTTCGGGCCAGAGCCCGTCGAGGATTTTCTCCGCCGCGCGGTCGCGCAACTGGCGGTAAATCGGCTCCCGGCTGTTCCAGTTCCCCTGCAAGGTCATGCCTCTGGTTTAGTGTTATACAAGACCATAACACCATATCACCGAGCGCGCAACCCCTTCTTTTCACTTTTTTCAGCGATTCCCGATTCCGTGGTGCGCCGTCAAGGGATACCCACCCTTCCCGCTCCCAATCGCCGCGTATCAGACGAAATCGACGAACGGCAAATCGGCCAGAAAACGGCGTTTTCGGGCAGGAACTATCTGGTTGCATCCTCCGAATAGGCCAAGAGTTGTTTGTCAAAAGTCAGAATGGTGACTACGCGATCTTTCTGGCGAAACTGTTCGGTGAGGTCAATGATTGAAATATCGGCAAAGGAGTAATTTTGGCCATACGAAGCCACGAAGCGATCGGCCAATTTAATGATGTCTTCCGCCCGCAGCAGGGTTCCTTTATCTATGGTGGGGATTGTCCAAGGCGTGTCTTCAGCAACAGAGGAAGCGATGTTATCGCGGAATTTTTTACTCAGGGTACGGCGGCGATGGCCACTCTTCACATGTGTAATATGTTGCGAGACCTCAAAAAGAACTGGTACGGTTACAAGCAGCTCGCAGTTGCGAGTGATGAGCTCGTCAGTCTTACTGTAAATCTGCTGAGCCCGGGAATCATCAAAATGGCCCGGCACTCGATACAGTTCGAGGAGCCACGATGTATCGAGTATACCTACCCTGCTTGACGCAGCGACTTGAGCCATTTCTGGGTTTTCCTTGAGCGGGTTTCTGCGAAATCGGGTGAGAGGTGATCTTCCAGCACCCCGCGGGTCACGAAGTCGCCCAAGCCGCCACGGATAGCCAGCGTGTCAGCAATGCCGTTATCGCTCAAGCGGCTCACCTGCGAGCCGTCGCGGAACTCATCGCCACCACAACTATAGGCACTGTGACAAATGTAGACACCGCCCATCTGCGATTCATCTAGCGCATCCATGAAGGCCGGATTGTGAGTTGTCACGAGCACATTTAATTTGCGCCGATAGGCGGTTTCGGATAGAGTCCGTACCAACAGTTTGGCGCGGCTGGGATGCAGGCCGTTGTCAAACTCCTCGATTACAATGCGAGATTTCTCAGGAACTGTCTCAAGCGCGGTTACGGTGGCGAGCATCCGCAATGTGCCGTCAGAAAGCAATCGCGCATCGATCAATCTCCCATTGCTCTTGCTTTTGATTTCTACTGGAACGAAACCCACCATCACATCTCCCAGGGACGTTTCGGCAAAGCTGATTTTCGCAAATGGTTCCTCTGGGATTTGTTTAATAGTATTCACGATGCGTTGCAGTGTCAGCTGTTGCGCATTGTCTCCTTCCCGGAGCGCAAACAGTACCGCCGAGAGGTTAGCCCCGCCGCGCAGAAGCTGGGGTTTGGATTCGACGCGCGCGTACTCGCGCATCGCCTTCGGCTGCGGATCAAAAATGTAGGAATTGCGCAGGTAGCTCCTCACTATGGTTACCGCCCGCGTCGCCGCGGACAGTTTGGCCCTGCTTGCCTGACTGTTGCTGAGAATCTCTTCATAACGTGAGAGAACCGAGCACGATGTCGATAATTTACAGAAAGGATTCTTGCCGCGTGAGAAGTTGTCGTACTGGATGTCCATAAGATCGCCGCCGGACTTCTTTGCGTCGAAGAGAGTCCGATCACCGAGTCGCAAGCGTTCCGCCGACAACTGAACATCATTTTTTCCATGAGCTGCAAAGGTGATTTCGTATTCGACAGGTTGATCCTTCCTATCGAAGCGAATAGTGGCTTGGTTGAATCGCATGCTGAGCCTGTCTTTGCCGAATCGCAGGCACGAGGCTAGACCACCCCTGATTTCGAATGCGCCACCGCGATCAACATCGGTGATTTCATTCAATGGCACGCCTCGGGCCAGGGCCGCTAGCAGTTCGATACCTTCAATCAAGTTGGTCTTGCCAGACCCATTCCTGCCGAGCAGCACTGTCAACGGCTGAAATAGATCAAGCTTTGCATCCGAGAAATTCTTGAAGTTGATTAGGTGGTGCATGGCGACTTCCGCTTGGCAAGAGCCTATTTCACGGCACCTTCGGGAGCAAGGCCGCCATGCTTCGATTGAAGTGTGCATTTGCCGTATCCGTATTGTAGCAACGAACAGAACTGGTTGTCGCCGCGCCGTCTACACTCCCTCGCCCGCGCTGCCTTGCGTAGGAGCCTGCGCCGTAGGAATTCGCGGCTGCAAATCCGCTCTCATCCGCGCCC
>JAPOTO010000029.1:0-3242 GCA_026709135.1 Gammaproteobacteria bacterium
CCCGGCGCAAGTTCCTCGCCCGGCTGCAAGGCGAAATCACCAGGCGCGGCACGGTCGATGTTTTGCGCGCGGGCATCCGCCACGGCGCCCTCGACTTGGCGCTTTTCTTCGGCACGCCCACTCCCGGCAACGAGCAAGCGGCAAAGCGCTTCGCCCAAAACCGCTTCACCGTTACCCGCCAACTGCGCTACAGCCGCGACGAAACCCAGCGCTCGCTCGATATCGCGCTCTTCATCAACGGCTTGCCGGTCATCACTTTCGAGCTCAAGAACAATTTGACGAAACAAACCGTGGACGATGCGATCGCCCAGTACCGGAGGGACCGCGACCCGCGCGAGAAACTGTTCGAGCTTGGCCGCTGCCTCGCCCACTTCGCCGTCGATGAGGCCGAAGCGCGCTTTTGCACACACCTGAAAGGCAAGGCGTCGTGGTTCCTGCCCTTCAACCTGGGCTGGAACGACGGCGCCGGCAATCCGCCCAACCCGAATGGAATCAAGGCCGATTACCTGTGGCGCGAAGTGCTGGCCCGCGGGAGCCTCGCCGGCATACTCGAAAACTACGCCCAATTGATCGAGACCCGCGACGATAAGACCAACCGGAAGAGGCGAACTCAAATCTGGCCGCGCTATCACCAGCTCGATGTCGTGCGCGGCCTGCTTGCCGATGCCGCCGGGAATGGCGCGGGGGAAAGATACCTGATCCAGCATTCGGCCGGCAGCGGCAAAAGCAACTCCATCGCTTGGTTGGCGCACCAGTTGATTGCATTGACCTGCAACGGTGCCGCTGTTTTCGACTCGATCATCGTCGTGACCGACCGGCTGATTCTGGACCGGCAGATCACGGAGACGATCCGGCAATACGCCCAGATCGGCGCCACGGTTGGCCACGCGGATCGTTCGGGCGACCTGCGGCGGTTTATCGAGTCGGGCAAGAAGATCATCATTTCCACGGTGCAGAAGTTTCCTTTCATTCTCGACGAGATCGGTGCCGAACAACGCGACCGGAACTTCGCCATCATCATCGACGAGGCCCATTCGAGCCAGGGCGGAAAGACCAGCGCGGCAGTGGGGCAGGCGCTCGGCGGAGAGGGCGCGGAGGGCGAAGACGAGACCTTCGAGGATCAAATCAACCGCTTGATGGAGTCGCGCAGGCTGCTTCCCAACGCCAGCTATTTCGCCTTCACCGCCACGCCCAAAAACAAGACGCTCGAGATATTCGGCGCGGCCAGCCCGCGGCCCGATGGCACGGTCAAGCACCTCGCCTTCCACAGCTACACCATGAAGCAGGCGATCGAGGAAGGTTTCATTCTCGATGTGCTGGCCCAGTACACACCGGTGTCGAGCTACTACAAGCTCGCCAAGACTGTGGAGGACGACCCGGAATTCGACGCGGGCAAGGCCCGCAAGAAGCTCCGGCGCTTCGTCGAGAGCCACGATCACGCCATTCGCCTGAAAGCCGAGATCATGGTCGATCATTTCCACGAACAGGTTCTCGCGCAACGCAGAATCGGCGGCGAAGCGCGGGCCATGGTCGTGACCAATGGTATTGAGAGAGCGATTCAGTACTTCCGTTCAATCCGGGATTATTTGAAGCAGCGCAAGAGCCGCCACCGGGCCATTGTCGCGTTCTCCGGCGAACATGAGTTCGGTGGGGGAAAAGTAACCGAAGCCTCGCTGAACGGCTTCCCCTCCCGGGAGATTGCCGGGAAGATTCAGGAGGATCCGTACCGCTTCCTGATCTGCGCGGACAAGTTCCAGACCGGCTACGACGAGCCGCTGCTGCACACCATGTACGTGGACAAGACCTTGTCCGGCATCAAGGCCGTGCAGACGCTCTCCCGGCTCAACCGGGCGCATCCCGGCAAGCACGATGTTTTCGTGCTCGATTTTCTCAACGACGCGGACACCATCCGCGAGGCTTTCGCGCCCTTCTACCGCACCACGATGCTTGCCGATGAGACCGACCCCAACAAGTTGCATGACCTGCAAGCTGCCCTTGATGGCGCGCGGGTGTTCACCCCCGGCCAAGTCGAAGATTTTGCAAAGCGATACCTTGACGAAGCACCCCGCGACCAGCTCGATCCGATTCTCGATGCCTGTGTCGAAATCTACCAGCGCGAACTCGACGAAGACGGCCAAGTCGACTTCAAGGGCAAGGCGAAAAGCTTCACGCGGACCTATAATTTTCTTTCCGCTGTCCTGCCCTGGAACAACCCGGCCTGGGAGACACGCTCGATCTTCCTCAACTTCCTGATCCCCAAACTGCCAGCGCCGCGGGAGGAAGACTTATCCAAGGGCATTCTCGAAGCCATCGACATGGAGAGCTACCGAGCCGAAAAACAGGCGGTGCGAAAAATCATGCTGTCCGACGAGGATGGTGAAATCGATCCGGTGCCGGTGGGCGAAGGAGGCTTTCGCCCCGAGCCGGACTTGGATCGCCTCTCCAACATCATCAATCAGTTCAACGATTTGTTCGGCGATATCGAATGGGAAGACGCCGACCGCGTGGCCGAACTGATAACCAAGACAATCCCCGAGCGCGTCGCCGCGGATTCCGCATTCCAGAACGCCCGCGAAAACTCGGATGAGGAAAACGCGAGAATCGAGCACGACAAGGCGCTGCTGCGAGTCGTCACTTCAATCATGAAAGACGACAACCAGCTTTTCAAACAGTTCATGGACAACCGCAGTTTCAAGCAATGGATGACAGCAACAATTTACGAACAGGCATCCGCCCGCGGCGAAAAATCCGCCTCGATCTGATAATCTACGGGCTGGCTCGATTTTGGCTTTGCGAAATCAATGAACACCAGCCATGCTTGACCAGAGATCGATTCGGGAGCTTGTTGCGGAGTATGGGCGCCGGGTGAATACCGGCCGTGCGGTGCGGCAGCTTATAGAGGACGGCGAGCTGCCGCGGCTGCGCGGGGCGGTGGTGCAGGAAGGCAAGGTCTCCGATTCGGTGTATGGCGAATCGCTGCGCAGCCGCGATGGCCGGCCGCTGCGGCTGATGTTCCGCAACAACCGAATTTCCACGCACGACGTCAATCGCGGCGCGATTCCCTTCAAGGATCAGATCCTCGCCCTCAACCACGACCACATGCTGCGCCTTGTGGCGCCGGTGCTCGGCAGCTCCCAGTTTGAAGTCGAAGGCCTGCATCCGACCTCCACGGTGATTCCCGCCGAGAATCTCGATCTGTTCGGCCTCGAAAACGTGCTGCGGATGTACATGGCGGTTTCGAG
>JAPOTO010000029.1:3489-7408 GCA_026709135.1 Gammaproteobacteria bacterium
GGCATCGTCTCCCAGTATCTCGCCGGCAAGGGCATGGTGCTCGTCGACACCAAGACCGAGCATGGCCGCAACCGCGCCGGCGCGATTGTCTCGGCCGACGAGCTGTACACGATGGATTCGAGCCGCTTCTGGCGGCTCGACGAGGCGGGCGAAGTCCTGCGCGTGGATGGCCAGCCGGTTTCGTTCTCCAAGGAATTCGCCCGGGGCATGGTGAAGAGCCGCGACCAGCAATTCACCGAAGAACAGGCCAACGAGATCGCCGCGCGCTATATCGAAGGCGTCCAGCACCTGACCGGCGCCGCCTTCGCGCCCGACCTGCGCCCACGGGACCAACGCATCGTCGAATCGACCAATCTGATTCTGGATGCATTGAGTTGAGCTGAGCTGACTGCGGAGGCCTGCTTTGGTATTGAGCGTTTCTCCAGGCAAAGCCTTGGTGTTTGCGGGCCTTTTGCTGCCCGCCGCCTGCGCCCCGGAGCGCGAATCCGCCGCGCGGGCCGAACCAGTGCCCATCGCCGCCGAGGCGGAATACCAGCGCGCCGAGGCCATGCTCGGCCCCAACACCGCGCCATTGCTTTCCGGCCACATCGCCGCGCATTACTGGCAGGACGACGACCGCCTCGTTTACCGGCGTTCCGATCTCGGCGTGCCGACTTACATCGTGTTCGATCCCGCCACCGGCGGGCGGCGGGAACTGTTCGACAACGGGCGCCTCGCCTTGGCGCTTGGCGAGTTGCTGGAACGCGAGGTCGATATCGCCGACCTGACGCTTGGCGGCATCCGCCTGGCGCGGGACGGCGCCGAGGCCAGCTTCAGCTTCGACGGCGGCCGTTTCTCGCTCACCCTCGGCCCGGAATACGCCCTGCGCCAGCTCGAGACACCACCGCGCGGCGAATTCCTCTCCCCGGACGGCAGCCTCGCCGCCTTCATCCGCGAGCACAATCTCTGGCTGCGCGACACCGCCACCGGCGAGTTGACGCAACTGACCTTTGACGGAGAGGAAAACCACGGCTACGCCACCAACAACGCCGGCTGGATCCGCGGCGCCGGCCCGGTGCTGAAGTGGTCGCCGGACTCGCGCAAGATCGCCAGCTTCCGCCACGATGGCCGCGAAGTCGGCGATTTCGCGCTGTGGGACACCCGCATCGGCCGCTCGGAGCTTGATATCTGGAAGTATCCGCTGCCCGGCGATGAACACATTTTCCTGATCGAGCGGCTGGTGATTCATCTTGAGGCCGAATCACAGCCCCGCGTCGTCTTCCTTAACCTGCCCCCGGACCCGCACCGCTCGACCACCAGCGACCACGTCGCCGGCGCTGGTGGCGTTTTCCTCGACACCCAGTGGAGCGCCGACAGCGAAACGCTGGCCTTCATCTCGTCCTCACGCGACCACAAGATCGCGCAACTGCGCCTGGCCGACATTTACGATGGCAGCGTCCGCGATGTGTACCGCGAGGAGGCGGCAACCCATTACATGTCCGGTTTCATCGATGAAAACTGGCAGGTGCTGCATGGGCGCGGCGAGTTCATTTGGTTCTCCGAAAAGGACGGCCTGGGGCAGCTCTACCTCCACGACCTCGCCAGCGGCGAGTTCAAGAACCGCATCACCGGCGGCGATTGGCTCGCGCTCGACATCCAGCAAGTCGATGCGGAGGCGGGGGAAATCTGGCTGCTGGCATCCAACGTCGAAGGCATCGATCCTTACTTCCACCAGCTTTTCCAAGTTTCCCTCGATGGCGAAAGCGCCGAATTGCTCACCCCGGAACCAGCCCACCACGCGATTAGCTGGTCGCCGTCGGGGGCGTACTTCCTCGACACCTGGTCAAGCCCCGACACGCCGCCGGTTTCGCTGGTGCGCGACCGCGACGGAACCACGCTCGCCACGCTCGAACAAACCGACGACACCGCCCTGCGCCTCGCGGGCTGGAATCCGCCGGTGCCATTCACGGTCAAAGCCCGGGACCAGCTCACCGACCTGCACGGCCTGATGTACGTGCCAGCGATGCTCGACCCGATGGGGAGCTATCCGGTGCTCAACTATCTGTATCCCGGCCCGCTTGGCTCGAGCGTCGGCGGCCGCGCCTTCGCGCCTTCCCGCGGCGACAAGCAAGCCCTGGCCGAACTCGGTTTCGTCGTCATCGAGGTGGACGCCATGGGCACGCCCGGCCGCTCCAAGGCTTTCCACGACATCTATTACGGCGACATGGGCGACAACGGCCTGCCGGACCAGATCGCGGCGATCCGCCAACTCGCCGGGAGCCACCCCTGGATCGATCTCGACCGCGTTGGCATCTGGGGCCATTCCGGCGGCGGCTTCGCCTCCACCGCGGGCATCCTGCGCTACCCGGACTTCTACAAGGTCGCCGTTTCCAGCGCCGGCAACCACGACAACCGCAACTACGAGGACGACTGGGCCGAGCGCTGGCAGGGCCTGCTCGAATACAGCGGCGAGACCGACCCGGTGCGGGGCCACGCGCTGTCCAATTACGACAATCAAGCCAACCCCCCGCTCGCCGGCAATCTGCAAGGCAAGCTCCTGCTCGCCCACGGCCTGATGGACACCAATGTGCATCCCAACAGCACCATGCTGCTGGTCGAGGCGCTGATCGAGGCCGAAAAGGATTTCGACCTCATCGTCCTGCCCAACGCCGGCCACAGCTTCCTCAATTCGCGCTACTTCATGAAGCGCCGCTGGGACTACTTCATTGAACACCTGCAAAACCGCCAGCCCAACCCCGACTTCCGCTTCGCGGACAACATCCGTTAAGCATGTTGTGCTATACGGGAGGCTGAGCCGAAAACCCGGGAGCGAAACATGAAAAATCGATTCTGTCTGCTGTTCGCCAGTTGCCTCTTTGCCGCCAGCGCCGCGGGCAATCCCATCGAGGAGGCCCTTCGCGCCGATGAACCCGTGTTGCGGGCGGTGATGCAAAATCTCGCGCAGCACCAGGTGCAGATCCTGTTCACCGAAATCGAGCGCGCCGCCGATGGTTCGGTCACCTTCCGCGAGCACAGTTTCGGGCTCGACGACAACCGCTATTTCTACCCCGCCAGCACAACCAAGCTGCCGGTGGCCCTGCTCGCGCTGGAAAAACTCGAGGAACTCGAAGGGGTTGACCGCCACAGCCGCTACACCGTTGGCGAGGCGGGCGCGGAAAGCAGCTTCACCGAGGATCTGATCGCCCTGTTCGTAGTCAGCGACAATGCCGCCAACAACCGCCTCTATGAGTTTCTCGGCAATGACGACATCAACCAGCGCCTGCGGCGCAAGGGCCTTCAGATCCGCATCGCCCACCGCCTCGGCATTCGCGATTCGGACTCATTGCGAACCGAGTCGATCACTTTCTCCCGGGCCGAGGGTGGCCCACTCAAGATCGGGCCGATCGACAACGAGCCAATTGAAATTTTGCCGCTCGACAATCTCCTGCAAGGCTCGGCATACCTCGAAAACGGCGAGCTGATCGAAGCGCCATTCGATTTTTCCGACAACAACTACCTGCCGCTCACCACGCTGCACCGGATCACCCAGCGGCTCGTTTTCCCGGAGGCCTTCGCCGAGGAGGAGCGCTTCCACATCAGCGAGGAACACCGCCAATTCGTGCTCGACACCATGCGCACGCTGCCCCGGGAAGTGGGCTACGACGAGTCGTCATATCCAGACGGAAGGCTGAAGTACTTCGTGTTCGGCGACACCCGCGCGAGCGGGGAGCGCATGCCGGAACACATCGAGATTTACAACAAGATCGGCCGCGCCTACGGCTACCTCACCGATTCCGCCTACATCGTCAATCGCCAAACCAACCGGGAGTTCCTGCTCTCCGCCGCCATCCGCGTCAACGCCAACGGCATATTCAACGACAACATCTACGAATACGACGAAATCGGCGTCCCCTTCCTCGCCGAACTCGGCCGCCAACTG
>JAPOTO010000245.1 GCA_026709135.1 Gammaproteobacteria bacterium
GCCGCTGAGGTAAATCCACTTGGTCGCCCGGGTCATGGCGACGAAAATCCAGCGCTCGAGCAGTTCATCGGAAAGATCCTGCCGAAATCGCTGTCGATTGAAAAAAGGCAGTAGCACCGAATCGAAAGTCAGCCCTTTCGCGCTGGGGTAGGCCAGCAACTTTGGGCGGTTGGTGGTGAAGTCGTGGGCGGGCCGGTTTGCTGGTTTGTCGCCCCCGACCGATCGGGGGAACTCGACCGCAAGGCCCGCTTCGAGCAGTTTCCCGCCGGTTTCGTGGAGGATCTTTCTCGATGGAAACAGCACGCCGACCCGCTCGCCCCGGTCCACGCGGCTGCGCAGGGTTTCGATCAAATGGCCCGTCAACTCTTCGCGATCATTGGCAATATGAACAAGTGGCTGTTGCCGCTCGCCCTCTTGCGCGTTTTGTCGGATGAATTGATCGCGCCCGGCCGCGTCGGGAATGAAAGCGGCCGCCAGGCGGACGATGTAGGGCGTGCAGCGGTAGGCGGCGGGCAAGGTCAGGGCGCTTCCGCCAAGGCCGAGGGCCCCGAGCACCTCCCGCGGGTCGGCGCCGCGCTCGTAAAGCTGTTGTTTGTTGTCCATGAACACCGTCAAATGCTCCGCACTCGCGGTCAGAATCCCGTAGGCGGCCGCGTCGAGATCCTGGCCTTCATCCACCATCGCGAATTTGAGCGGCTTGCGGGCGTTCCTGTGAAAGCCCCCGCCAAACCCAGTGCGGAGATACCCGCGGATTTCCTGGCGGATGGCGGGAAAGTCGGGGCTGGAATCGGTGAAGGGCAATCCGCCACCGATCTTGGCGCGGTAAAAGTCGAGGCACCATTGGTCGAAGGTCAACACACAACCATCCGGCAGGCCGAGGTCATCCACCGCCGAGCGGATGTACGCTTTGAGCGCCTTGGTGTAGACGAAGATCCGATAGTGCAATGGGGAGATTCGGAAGCGGTCGGCGAGTTCGCGCGCGCGGTGCAGCGCGACCAGGGTCTTGCCCGAGCCGGGAGGGCCGAGGATGAGGCGGTGGGCGCCGAGATCGAATTCGACCGCTTGGGTTTGGGCGGGAGTCAGGCTTCCCCTTGGAACCAGCCAACTCATCTGGTCCAACTCATTCGACCGAGCTCATTTGACGACCACTACTCCGGTGCCCTTGGCCAGTTCCGGCAACAGGCCCTCCGCTTCGCTTGTTTCATCGCGATTGCGCTTGCTCTTTTCCGTCTCGCACTCGCGCGCGAGCGTGTCTTTTCCGGCCAGTTTCGCCGCCTGCGCAAGCCAGTGCAATTCCCAGTCGCTCAGGAGCGGGATCGGATCGAAGCTGTTGAACGCGAGCACGAGTTGGCTGCGGCGCTCGGCCGCGTCGCGCAATTTGTCCGCGATCAGGGCTTTTAGCACGCGGTAAGGAGGCTTGTCCTCGGTGGCGATGGCTTTGTCGGCGTAGTCGGCGGCTTCATGGTTCTTCCCCTGGCCGCGTTTGCTGAGGGAAAGATTGAAATACGCGTCGCCCGACTTTCGGTTCAAATTCACCGATTCCAGATAATACTTTTCCTCGCGGCCGAAATCGCGCATGCGCCCGCAGACCAAAGCCATCCGGTGGAGCAGGTTCGCGTCTGGCGAATGCCGGGCGAGATTGCGCAGCAATGAGAGCGCGTGCTCGTATCTTCCCAGCGATTCTTCGAGTTCGGCGATCCGCAAAACCGTGTGCTGCTTCTCGGTGGCGGAGAGATTGCCGGTGCGCATCTGTTCTTCGAGCTCGAGCACCTGGTCGCGCAGGGAATTCGGGTTGACCACATGGGTCAGCGGATTTTCCATCGCGCCGCGAAACGTCCCGCCACGGTCTTCCGCAAGCGACAGTTCGAGGTGGAAAACCTGGTTGGCATCCATGCGGTAGGTGAGCAACAGCGGGTCGCCCCGGTTGACCGGCGGCTCGATGTCCCATTGCTGGGCATACAGCGTTCTGTCCTCGGCGTCGCAAAGTTCAATCCGCAGCGGAACGGTTTCGAGCAGGGCGGTTTCCGGGACGGTCAGATCGCTGGTTTCCATCGACCCGCTCGCCGGAAAGGGCAGTTCCACGCCCGCATCGAGCAGGACTTTCGATCCGGTTTTGGTGCGCAACGAGACACTGCTACCCGTCACAGTGCGAAAGATGCCCCGCCTATTCAGCGCCAGCGAAAGCGCCTGCAGCGCCGCCCCCCGGGACACGGCGGAGAGCATTTCTTCGGTGTTGTTGAAGCGCAGCGTTTCCGCCTTGGGGAAGAATCCGCCGATGGCGTCGGAAACTGGCGGGATCAGGCTGCTGCCGCCGACGAGCAGGCAATAGTCGATATCCGCTGGCGCGAGCCCCGCGCGCTCGACGGCGTCTTTCAGCGGCGCGAAAATCGAGCAGGTCATCACATACTCGCCTTCCCGCGGGTGCAGCGTGTCCTTATCGAGGAAGGGTTCGAGCGCGCGGTTCAACTCGGTGGCTGTCAGCTTTGGCGAGTGCAACTGAAGCTCCTTCCCCGAACGCAGCCTGCACGGGTAGGCGCCGGACAGCGTTTGCGCGAGAGCGGCGAGCTTTGCCGGTTTTTGACCCAAAGCCCGCATCCGCGTGATTTCCCGGCAGAGCCCGACTTTGAGCGACTCCGCCACCGCGAGCAGGCTGGGGATGACATGGGCTTGCTTGTCGTCGAAATCGAGATCGTTCCCGTTGAGCCCGTTCTGTTCGATCAATTGCGGCAACAGCGACTCGATGATGATCGCGCGGTCGATATCGCCGCCGCCGAGCCGGCAGTATCTGGAAACCGCAAGCGGCGCTATGTCCGCTGGTTGGCCGGGATCGGTCGCCAGCAATTTGAAAACCGCCACATCGCAGGTGCCGCCGCCAAAATCGAATACGAGCAGATTGTTGCCGCTTTCGAGGTTTTTGGCCCCGCCGCCCGAGGCCAGATAGGCGATAAATGCCGCCGTAGGTTCATCAAGCAGGCAGCCGCCGTCGAGCATCGTCAGGCCGGCGAGTCTCGCGGCCTCGAGTGTGTCCTTGCGCTGCGCCAACTGGAAAGAGGCGGGGATGGTGACCACCGCCGAGTCGATCGGCGCCGGGCGCTGCTCCTTTGCCGCCGCGAACAGGAAGCGCAGCAGCTTGCCACCGATTTCCCGCGCCGAGCGGTATCCTTCGGGAGCGCGGTGATAGGTCTTGCGCGTGCCGATCTCGTTCTTGCAGTCCCAGAACAAATCCCGATTTGGTTTCAGGCCATGGCGGGCCGGCTGCGGCCGCAAAATCCTGGCGCCCTCGCCGATGTATTCCACGGCCCCGCAAAGCGCCACCATGGAAGGCACATGGATGCTGGTGAAGGGGCCTTGTGTCGTTGCCTGCTCGACTTCGATTGGCCGGGGATCGGGCAATCCGGGTTCCGCGGGGTCGAGCAGGATCTCGGAAATCGACGAGTTCGTTGTTCCCAGGTCGATCCCCACCACCCGGATGGGCCTGGGAGGAACCGCCGCTCCGTGGGCGGCGAGCAATACCGGTGGGGTTGATTGATTCGACATCGATGGAATTTTTCACAGCATGCTTGGCCCAGCGCTGAAACCAGTATATGAATCTATACAAATCGCCGCAAAACGCGAGGCGTGGACTGCGCGGCAGGCGCCTACGCGGGATTGTCGTCGTCACCACCATTCTCGTCGCCTTCATCCCCGGCATCGCCCCGCTGCGCGCCGCCGGCGGGGCGCTGGAACAGCCACACGCCATGCTTCCGCTTATGCTTGAATTCGGCATATGCCTGCGGAAGGGCATACATGATCGCGCAGCCGACGATCACGGTGACGAAAATCTCCCCGCGGGTTTCTCCATTGATCCAAGCGAACCACATACCACCCAAGGTCATCGCGAGCATGTAGCCAAGCACCGGAGGATGGGAAAACCCGCGATATTGGTCGGTATGGATATCCCACACCATGAACGGCAGCAGCGAAGTGCTGATGAACAGGTATATCGACCATCTGTCCACGAAGCCGCCCAACCAATCGAATCCATCTCCAAACATCTGGCGTTTCCCCTCCACTCAACGATTACGCTCACACCAAGCCGCAACGGCAAAAAAGGGATTGTATCGTCAACTTGATAAGCTGGGGCGCTTTCGTTTTTGAATGGCCGCGCGGGGCACTTGGCAGGTAGGGCGCAATAAGCGAAGCGCATTGCGCCGAACGAACCGCCGCGCTTCATCGCGCCCGCCTTCGCCCAGGCGGGATTTCGCCCGTATAATCGGAAACCCGGCTGAGAAGAGATTATGCGGTTTCACGCGGAATGACGGTGGAAAATACATCGGTGTGAGTCGCTGCTGGGATGGGGAGGACACAGCGGGCGTGCGAGGCAGGATGCCGAGCCCGAAGCCTACAGGGATGTATTCACGGCGTCCGCTGCGTCCTCCCCATCCCAGCAGCGACGGATCGAAGCCACGATTTAGCTTCGGGCGGAATGAGGGAGGTGCGGGGCTTGTGCGCATTTATAGCTTTTTGTTGACGATTCTCCTCGCCGCCAGCGGCAAGGCCCAAGTTGGCGGCGATCCTTGGGCCGGATACGACGAGGCGGCTGATCTGGCGATTCTCGCCGGATTGGATGACGAGGAAATGCACTATGAACTGCTGCGCTCCCCCCATCAGCGGGGGGCGGCGCTGTGGGCGGCGTTCGAGATGGACCTCGATGCTTTCGGCGCGGCAGCCTACGAGTCGCTCAAGCCAATCGTGCTCGGCGCTTCCATCGCGGAGTTGCAGGCGGCGGTGGATACGGGAGAGCTGAGCTACGAGTCGCTGACACTGTTCCACCTCTACCGCATCCGCGAGTTTGAAAACGACCCGGCGCGCTACCTGAACGCGGTGATTTCGCTCAATCCGCTAGCGCTCGATCAGGCCCGGGCCCGGGACGCCGAACATGAAGCCAACCACGACGAGAGCCACGACCCCATCTTCGGCATGCCGATCCTGCTCAAGGACAATATCGGCATGGCCGGGCTGCCCACAACCGCCGGCGCCGTCGCCTTGGCGGAAAATGAAACCGGCGACGCTTTCATCACCGCGATGCTGCGCGGGCGCGGCGCGGTTCTACTCGGCAAGGCCAATCTCAGCGAATGGGCGTACTTCTTCTGCCGCGACTGCCCATCGGGCTGGAGCGCCATGGGCGGGCAAACGCTCAACCCCCACGGCCGCCTTGCGTTCAACACCGGCGGTTCAAGTTCCGGCAGCGGCGCGGCGGTGGCGGCGGATTATGCCGTCGCGGCGGTGGGTTCGGAGACTTCAGGCTCGATTCTCTCGCCCGCGAGCGCGAATTCCCTCGTCGGCCTCAAACCCACCACGGGCAGCCTGAGCCGCTCGGGGGTGGTGCCGATTTCGGCAACGCTCGACACCACCGGCCCGATGGCGCGTTCGGTGGCGGATGCGGTGACGCTGTTCAACGCCATGACCGGTTACGACGAAAACGACCCGGCGATGCCGCGGCTGGCGCAAGGCCGCTCGCTCGAATACCGGCTCATGGGACTCGCGGGCAAGCGGATCGGCGCGCTCGAATCGATGGCGGAAGAAGCGTTCTACCGCCAAGCCACCAACCTGTTCGCCACCAATGGCGCGGTGATCGAAGACATTTCGCTGTCCTGGGAGTACCCGGAACGGTTCGGCGAGTTTCTCGGCGCGGAGATGGTTCGCGATCTGGCGGCCTATCTCGCGGGCTGGGGAGCGGATGCGGTGGCAATCGCCTCGATCGCCGATCTGCTGGCCTTCAACCGCGAAGACGAGGCGGCCAGGGCACCGTATGGCCAGTCGCTGGTGGAGATGATGGCGGAACTGGATCACAACGAGGAATCTATCGAAGCCCTGCGGGCCGAGTTGCAGGACACCGCCCGGTCGGAAATGGAGCGCTTGTTCGCCGAACACGGGCTGGACGCGCTGCTTTCCCTCAACAATTTCCACGCCGGCATCGCTGCCCTGGCCAACTTCCCGGCATTGACGATTCCCGCCGGCTACCGCGAAGACGGCCAACCGGTGGGGCTGACGCTGATCGCGCCGCCCTTCCGCGAACAAGACCTGATCGACATCGGCGCCGAATTCGAAAGACTGTCGGCGGCCCGGATTCCACCCGCGGACTATGCCACCGGCACCGCCGGGGAAATCCACCCGGAGCAAGCCGCGGTGCGCCCCCGGGCCCGGGAGGCTGGGGTGCTTGTCGGCGTGTTCGAGCCGGGCCCGCTCAATGCCATCACCGATGTGGATGGCGTGCGGGTGGGGCACAGCACGGTGATCCGCGGCGACGACATCCGCACCGGCGTCACCGCGATCATCCCCGCGCCGGGCAACCTCTACACGCACCCGGTTCCCGCGTGGATCCACGTGGGCAACGGCTATGGCAAGCTGATCGGCGAGACCCAGGTGCGCGAATTCGGCGAGATTGAAACACCGATCCTGCTCGTGTGCACGCTTTGCGTGTGGAGCGCGGCCAACGCGCTGAAGGAGTGGATGTACGAACAGCCCGGCATGGGCGAGCACACCTTGAACCCAATCGTCGGCGAGACCAACGACGGCCGCGTCAACAACATGTGGGCGGACCCGATCCAGCGCGGCGAAGTCTACGAGGCGCTGGCGAACGCCAGTGGCGGCCCGGTGGCGGAGGGCTCGGTGGGCGCGGGAGTTGGCACCCAGGCATTCGGCTGGAAAGGCGGCATCGGCACGAGTTCGCGGCGGCTGCCGGATGAATTGGGCGGCTACACGGTCGGCGCGCTGGTGCAAACCAACTACGGCGGCGTGCTTGAAATCAACGGCGCCCCCGTGGGCCGCGAACTCGGCAATTATTCCTTCCGCGCCGCGCTTGAAGCCGAAAACCCGGACCGGGAAGACGGCTCGATCATGATGGTCGTGGCCACCGACGCCCCGCTCGACAGCCGCGCCCTGCAGCGGCTTTCGATGCGCGCGATGATGGGCCTTGCCCGCACCGGCTCCTTCGCCGGCAATGGCTCCGGGGACTATGTCATCGCTTTCTCGGCCAATCCGAGTGTGCGCCGCCCCCGCAGCAGCGATGCGCCGGTGGGCACCGAGGTGCTGGTCCACGAGGCGCTGTCCCCACTGTTCGCCGCCACCGCCGAGGCCACGGAAGAAGCCATCTACAACGCCATCTTCAAAGCCACCACCGTGCGCAGCGCCCGGGGTGAACTCCGCGCCATCCCGCTCGATGAGTTGATGCCGATTCTGCACGAATACCGGGCCGCGGCCCCCGCCGCAAACTGACCGGCCAAGTCTCTAGCCCGAATTGGTTTGAGGCCGGGGGGCTTGCATAGTGCTAGGAGCCGGCGCCGTAGGAATTCACGGCTGCAAATCCGCTCTCATCCGCGCCCTTGGCTGATC
>JAPOTO010000166.1 GCA_026709135.1 Gammaproteobacteria bacterium
CGGCGACGGATCGAAGCCACCAATGTAAAAACCCGCCACGGCTTGAGAGCACCCCACCCAAGTGTTATCTTTGCCGGCCCGCTCAAAACTGCCACCCGGGCGTAGATCGTGTCCCACCTGCCGCGCCTGATCAGGGTGCTCAATGTCATCGCCCGTCATCGACTCGATGAATTCCTGCGGGGGCATCGGCGGTTGCGCCTGCTGCGTTTGCTGCTGCTCGCCTACCGCTTTCCTTTCGTCGCAGCGACCTTGGCGCGCAAGCCGGCGGGAGACCGCAATGCCCGCCTGCGCAAGGCGATGGAGGAACTCGGCCCGGTCCACATCAAGTTCGGCCAGTTGCTCTCCACCCGCCGCGACTTCCTCAGCCCGGAACTCGCCGACGAGCTGCGGCTGCTGCAGGACCGGGTGAGGCCCTTCACCGAGCCAGCCATCGGCGCACTCGCCGAAGAACGGCTCGGCAGGCCCGCAGCCGAAGTCTTCGCCGAACTCGACCCGGAGCCGCTCGCCTCGGCCTCGGTGGCACAGGTTCACGGCGCGGTGCTGCATGGCGGCGAGGAAGTCGTGGTGAAAGTGATCCGGCCCGGCATCGGGGCCATCGTCGAGGCCGACATCGAGCTGCTCAAACGCATCGCTGTCTTGATCGACCGGAACTTCCCCATCGGCCGCCGGCTGCGCATTGTCGAAGTCGTCAACGATTACGAAAAGACGATAAACGACGAACTCAACCTGCTGCTCGAAGCCGCGAGCACGATCCGCCTGCGGGCGAATTTCGAGCATTCCGATCTGCTCTATGTGCCGAAGGTTTACAGCGAATTCAGCCGCCGCGAACTGATGGTGATGGAGCGCGTGCGCGGCATTCCCGTCACCGATGTGGCGGCGCTCGAGGCGGCCGGGGTCAATCTGCGCCGGCTGGCGGAAAACGGCGTCGCGGTGTTCTTCACCCAAGTGCTCGAACACAACTTCTTCCACGCCGACATGCATCCGGGCAATATCCTCGTCAGCCCGGACAACCCGGAAAACCCCCGCTACATCGCCATCGATTGCGCCATCATCGGCTCGCTCAGCCGCGCCGACCAGGACTATGTGGCCCGCAACCTGCTGGCGATTTTCAAGCGCGACTACCGCCGCGTCGCCGAGTTGCATGTGGCCTCCGGCTGGGTTTCGCGCAAAACCCGCATCCACGATTTCGAATCCGCCATCCGCAGCCTGTGCGAGCCGATTTTCGAGCGCCCGCTGGGCGAGATTTCCTTCGCCGGCCTGCTGCTGCAATTGTTCATCACCGCGCGGCAGTTCGACATGCGGGTGCAGCCATCGCTGGTGCTGCTGCAAAAAACCCTGCTCCATATCGAGGGCCTGGGGCGGCAGCTTTATCCCGAGCTGAACCTGTGGGAAACCGCGCTGCCGTATCTCGAAGCCTGGGAAAAGAAGCGGCTCAGCCCCTTCACCTGGGTCGAGCAAATGCGCGAGAAACTGCCCGACTGGGTGAGCGAGGCGCCCTTGCTGCCGCAGCTCGCCTTCGATTCCGCCGCCCGGGTCAACCAGCTTGTCGAAATCGGCGAAAATCTGATCCGGCAGCAGGAAATCGCCGCCCGCCAGCATCTGCGCCACCGGCGATTGCTGCGGCGCGGCGGCTATGCCTGCCTGGCACTTGCGCTGCTCGCGCTCGTCCCCGCGGTGGGCAGCGCTGTCCAGAGCCTGCCGCTCGCCAGCCTCGCGCTGGCGCTGGCTGGCCTGTCGCTGTTATTTTTCGCCCGTTAAGTGGAGGAGGTTTGGCAATGTCCTTTCTGGATGAAGTGAAATGGAACGACCGGGGGCTGGTGCCGGTGGTCACCGTCGCGGCGGACAGCGGCGAATTGCTGATGCAGGCCTGGGCGAACCGGGAAGCCTTGCAGGCGGCGGTGGACGAGCGGCGGGGGGTGTACTGGTCGCGCTCCCGGTCGCGAATCTGGCGCAAGGGCGAGGAGTCGGGCAATGTGCAGCATCTGATTGAAATCCTGCTCGACTGCGACGGCGACACGATTTGCTACCGCGTCGAGCAAGTCGGCGGCGGCGCCTGCCACACTGGCCGGCGCAACTGCTTCTTCCGCAAACTCGAGAACAATATCTGGCGCGAGTTTGAAATCGAGGAAAATGGCAACAGCACATTGGCCCTGCTCGAAGCCACCCTGGAGGCGCGCAAGTCGGCCACGGCGGAGGAATCCTATGTCGCGAGCCTGTTTGCCAAGGGCCTGAACAAGATTCTGGAAAAAGTCGGCGAGGAAGCGACCGAGGTGATTCTCGCCGCCAAGGATGCGGAGGCCGGCGGCGAAAAACAGCGCGAGGCGCTGATCGCCGAGGCCGCCGACCTCTGGTTCCACAGCATGGTCATGCTCCGCCATCTCGACTTGAGCCAGCGGCAAGTCTTGGCCGAACTCGAAAAACGATTTAAGATGTCGGGTCACGCAGAGAAATCTTCGCGGAAGTGAGGTGAAGCATGGGTATCGGGGGAATAGGCATTTGGCAGTTGCTCATCGTCCTGTTGATTGTGGTGATGCTGTTTGGCACGAAGAAACTTCGCACGCTCGGCTCCGACCTTGGCGGCGCGTTGCGGGGCTTCCGCAGCGCGATGAAGGACGACGACGCCGCCAAGAGCGAGGAAATCGAAGATCAGACCGCGCCCGCCGGCGCTGAAACCGTCGGCGCCGCGTCCAAAACCGCCAAAAGCGAATAGCGCGGTTTCGTTCCGCTCTAGCGCGGGGCTGGCACATGCCCAGTATTCATTCGACCGAACTGCTGTTGATTCTGGTGGTCGCCCTGCTCGTGATCGGGCCGGAGCGGCTGCCGGCTGCCATCCGCACGGCGAGCCTGTGGATGGGGCGGTTCCGGCGCAGTTTCTACAAGGTCAAATCCGAAATCGAGCGCGAGTTGAACGCCGACGAAGTCCGCCGGCAACTGCACAATGAATCGGTGCTCGCGGACATCCGCGAAACCAAGGCCGAAGTGCAAAAGACCGCCAGCGAGGCCCGCGGTTCGCTCGACAAGCTCGTCCATTCCAAGGATTTCGACCCGGGCGCTTCGCCCGCCACCGAAGAACAACGCCGCAACGCCGCGGCCGAGCGCCAAGCCGTGGCTGCCACCGGGGTCGATGCGGAATCCGCCGCCGATGCCAAGCCTGACGCCAAACCCGATGCTGGGCCGGAGATGGCGGCAAGCGAAGTTTCCGGGCCCAATCCAAGCCAAAGCCCAGGTCCAGCCCCCGCGGCCGCCACCGAAGCCGCCAAATGACCTCGGCGGAGGACGAAAAAGAACTCACCCTCATCGACCACCTGGTCGAGCTGCGCGACCGGATTCTCAAATCCCTGGTCGCCGTGGTCGTGCTGTTCCTCGCCCTGTTCTACTTCGCCAACGACATCTACACCTATGTCGCCGCCCCACTGATCTCGGCCCTGCCGGAAGGCACGAGCATGATCGCGGTGGATCCCACCGCGCCCTTTTTCGCGCCATTCAAGCTGACTTTCTACGCCGCGGTGTTCCTCGCCGCACCCTTCATCCTCTACCAGATGTGGTCCTTCATCGCCCCTGGCCTGTACAAGAACGAAAAACGCCTCGCCATCCCGCTGTTCATCTCCAGCGTGGTGCTGTTCTACTCCGGCATCGCCTTCGCGCGCTACGTGCTGTTCGGCATCGTGTTCCGCTTCTTCATCTCGGTGGCGCCGGAGGGCATCCAGGTCGCCCCCGACATCAGCAGCTTCCTCAGCTTCGCGCTGACGATCTTCCTCGCCTTCGGCCTCGCTTTCGAGATTCCCATCGCGGTCTACCTCTGCATCTGGGCGGGCCTCGCCGAACCGGAGACGCTGTCGAAGAAGCGCCCCTACGTCGTCGTCGGCTGCTTCGTCGTCGCCATGCTGCTGACCCCGCCCGACCCCTTCACCCAATCGATGCTCGCCCTGCCCATGTGGGCCCTGTTCGAACTCGGCATCATCGCCGGCAAAATGGCCCGCAAACGGCAGAAAGAAGAAGCAGAGAAAGAACCCGCCACCTGAAAGTGGGATGGCGGATAACGTTCCGATTCGATGGCGGCAATGCTTATGATGTCGCTATTGAGGACTATCACAGGGGATAAATCCGGAGAAAGCAAATGGTTCGAATCAAGACTCATCCCGGCTGCGTGTTGCGAGAAGAATTGATCGCGAGAGGCCTGAACGCCAATCGACTTGCGCTCGCAATCCGTGTGCCGTCCAATCGGATCACGGCCATTTTGCGGGGCGAACGGTCAGTCTCCGCGGAAACCGCCGTGCGCCTTGGCCGCTATCTCGGAACTGGTGCGGAATTCTGGATGAATTTGCAGTCCCGGTATGACATCTCGGCGATCGAGCACGCAAAAGGCGCTCTTATTCAGATGGAAGTGCCGGCGATGGCAACCTGATCCGAGGAGCTGAGCGCGCGGTCGTATCAATCATTAACCACACCCAATCGGCGACCCAGCTCTCTGAATTGTCGCGCGGCGGCGGCGGCGGCGGTGCTTTGTTCCGCACCGGCCTCGATGAGCAATTGTTCCATTTCGCGGTTGCCTAGATATACGGCTTCGGCCAAGGATGCCCTGCCTGCGGGGCCGGTGGCATCGGCACCCGCTTCCAGCAGTGCCTTGACGGTATCTGTGCTTCCACTTCTGGCGGCTACTGTCAACGCCGTCGCCACGGGCAAAGGTTCGCGATGGTAATTCACATCCGCACCAGCCGCGATCAGCAGGTTAACTGCGTCCACATGACCCCAACGCGCCGCGGCGCGCAACACACTGTCGCCTCCCGGCATCGTCAAATTCACATCCGCGCCCGCGCTTAACAGTAGTTGGATAATCTCTGTTTCGTTGTACCACGCGGCATTGTGCAGGGCCGTTTCCCCATTGGCAGTCAACCGATTTGGATTAGCACCCGAGTCCAGATACGCTTGCACCGAGGACAAATCGCCACGGCTCGCGGCCACCACGATACCGGTGTAGCCGTCGTCGATCATTTCCTGATACTCCGCTTGGATTCGTGTGGCATTCTCCTCCCGGACTTGGCGCTCGTGATTCTCCAGTTCCGCCAATTGGCCGGGCGAAAATATTCCCGAGACTTGCGAGAGAAAGCGCGTTTCCGCCTTAGTTGCTTCGGTCCCGGCGGTCAGCGGATCAACAAGACCTTGCGTAACCATATCGTACAATTCCGACTTCCTAGCCTCCAACGCGATCCAGGCATCGCGCGCTCGCCGCGCATCCTCCGAGGCCAGGCCCATTTCGTCCATGAGTTCGGACCAGCCATCTTCGTCATACTTCCGGCTGGCATAAGCGTAGGCGTCGAAAGGCTGGTTCCGGCGCTCAGCGATGGACCGCTCCAGTTCGACCGTTGTCGGTGGATTGAATAAATCTTTCAACTCCTCGGGAGTGTATGTTTCTTGGAGTCCCGCGCCATCGACCGAGTCCCGGGAGTCTCGAAGCGCAACGATCAGGGCAAACAGCGTGATTACGCCAAAGATAAGAAAGGAAGCCGCTCTCAAGTTCATGTGTCTATTTACCCACGAGGGGTTTCTGGTTGATATATTCTTTATCGACGACGACTGATTCACTTTAACCGAATGGTGGCCACCATAATTGCAGTGCCAGATAAATGACCATACCGACGAGGAAAGCCATGCCACCACAGGCAATTGCGGAAAGCAACCACGTTGTAATTCGGTCGATTCGCTTCAACAGGTCTCGATTCATCGTTTCGCCTCAGCGCAACATGCGTTCCAGCAAGCCGCCAGCGCCGGCGTCGCGGAGCATCCGCTCCATTTCGCTGTTGCCGTAATCCCGCGCCCAGGAAAGCGCCAATTCGCCAGTCATGCCGTCCACGCTGGCACCCTCGCCGAGCAGCGTCTCGACGACATGTGTGTGATTCTGCTGCGTCGCGTGAACCAGCGCGGTTTGGCCCGCAATCCCCGGGTGCTCGTAATCTATATCGGCGCCGGCTTCGAGCAGCAACCGGACCATGCCGTCGTGCCCGTTCAACGCCGCATCTGTCAGCGCGCTTGAACCGTCCGCGGCTGTCCAGTTGGTGTTGGCCCCCGAATCGATCAGCAGTCGGGCCATTTCGACATCCCCATTGTAAGCGGCGAGCAACAGCGGAGACCACCGGTTATCGAGCGTCGCGGCGTTGACATCTTCCCCCGCGCGAATCCGCTCCCGGGCCAAATCCAAGTCGCCGAGGTTGACCGCGCCGTAGACCCCGGAGCGATAGCCCGCCTCCTGGTAGTACTGTGAAGCCGCGGCGCGTTGCTGCGCGCCGTATTCCAGCCACGCTTCGTGGTTGGCCTCAATCTCCGCAAGCTGTCCAGCGGCGAGGTGGGGCCGCAGCCCCTCCAGCAGGTCCTCCATAGACGGCCTGGCGACGACGTACTCTTCCCTGTCCATTTCGCCGGCGCGAAACAGGTCGTTGATTTCGCGCCCGCGAGCTTCCCAATCGGTGATCACTCGCCGCACAATGCCGGGATCTTGCAGTCCCAGGCCGGAGACGAACTCGCTCCATTTTTCTTCGTACATGCGGTCGCCGAATTCCATCGCCGTCTCCCTGAGGCGCAGTTCCATGGCATTTGGCAGGGTCGCCGGGTTCGATCGCAAATTGTCTTCGGCGATGCCCACGATGCGCTCCATGAACTCGGCGGCGCTGATTTCGCCCGGAGACTCCACATAGCGGGCGATTTCCTCGGCGGCCTCAAGGGACAGGCCGGCATCAAGGCCAATCTGCACATACTCATCATTCGGCTCGGATTCGCCGATTGTCGTTTCGGCGGTCACGGGGTCGTTGACCGTCTCCGGCTCGGAGACAGTCGGAGAAGTGGGCACAAGGACGAAAATTGCCACCGCCAAAGCGGCGGTGGCGAGAAATAGCACATACAGTTTTTTCATGGAATCAAGTTGGCGGAGATCGAAAAATACCGGTACAATGGGCGACCTTGAAACGGTATCTGATATCCGTTTAGATTTCATAAAATAAAATCAAAAGACGAAAATTCTTTCTTCGAATGGAAGCGTCTTTGAAGCCAAAACAGTTAGTGAGTGCGCATCAATGAGATAGATTGTATTTCCATCAATCGCAACCACTCTCTCTTCCTTCGAGCCCGGTTCACAGAAACGACGCTCTTCACTGCTATCTGGGAGGATTGCATCACCAATATCCAGCTCAGCCTCCAAAATGGGTTGGCCGGATAGGGTGTCTATCAACCGAAATGTGTTTGTTCCAACAAATAATCCTTCGGAAACCACTTCGAGTTCTTGCATCAGCCAGCGACTTCCATCGGCAAAAAGGTGATAATTTGAAAGCTCTATATCTAAATCGAATTCTGATAGGATATTGCC
>JAPOTO010000066.1:0-3070 GCA_026709135.1 Gammaproteobacteria bacterium
GGTGGTCGGACAGGGCTTCATCCGCCAGCCGATCCAGCAACTCCCCGGATTCCGGGCGGGGAAAAAGTTCCGACCATTTTTGCTCGGATTCCAGTTCGGCCAGCAGGAAGCGGGCGAATCTCTCCTGCTTGTCCGTCGGAAGCGCGGACGCTCGGCTGAATGCTTTTTGCAGAAGATCGTTCATTCGCCCGCTCCTGAAGTCGGGTGCCTACAACTCCTCCGGGGGCCAAGTCGGGGCGCGGTCGCGGACGGTGACGGGGCGCATGCCTTGGTAGAGGAACTTCTGCACGCGCTTGCCCTCGTAGGTTTCGGTGGTGTAGACGTTGCCCTGGGAGTCGGTGGCGATGCTGTGGGGGGCGAAGAACAGGCCGGGCTGGCGGCCGCCGTCGCCGAAGGTGTACAGCACTTCCATGGACTCGCGGTCGATTACGTAGATCTTGAAGTTCTGGCCGTCGGCGAGATAGATGAACTCCTGGGCCTCATCGGGCGAGAAGGCGATGTCCCAAGTTGAGCCCTGGGCCAGCGTGGCGGGTGAGATGATGACTTCCCGCACGTAGCTGCCGTCGGTGCGGAACACCTGGATGCGGTCGGCGCCGCGGTCGCAGACGTAGACCAGCCCGTCGTTGGATGGCTCGGCGCAGTGGACCGGGCCGCGGAACTGATCGGGGCCGGGTTCGCCGGGGGTGTAGGTCACATCGGTGCCGTCCTCGGGCTGGTTGCCATAGGCGCCCCAGTAGCGCAGGAACTCACCAGTGGCGACATCGACCACCGCCACCCGCTTGTGGGTGTAGCCGTCGGCGAAGTAGGCTTCGCCGGCCGCCTCGTCGATGGCGATTTCGGCGATGCGGCCGAAGTGGGTTTCGCTGTTGCTGTCCACATCCTGGCCGGGAATGCCGATCTGTCGCACGAACTCGCCGTCCCGGGTGAAGACGAGGGCGTGGGAGTCGCCGCCGCCGTTGCCGCCGATCCAGACATTGCCGTCGGGGGCGATTTCGATGCCGTGGTTCGATTCGGGCCATTGGTACGGGGCGCCTTCCACCGGCCCGCCCCAGGCGTTGATCAGGTTGCCGTCGAGGTCGAACTCGAGAATCGGCGGTGCCGGTGTGCAGCATTCCGACACGCCGGCGTAGAGGCCGATCTCCTGCACCCGCATGAACTGCGATTCGCTGTTGCGGTGGACGATGAAGATATGGTCCCGCTCATCCACATCGACGCCGATGGTGTTGCCCTGCACCCAGTGGTTGGGCAGCGGCTTCGGCCACAGCGGATCGACGAGGAAGTGCGGCGCCATCACATCGTCGCTCGCGGCGACGGTGGGCGCCCGCATCTGGCTGTGGCCGGCCGCGAGCGCGACCAAGGCGCCGGCAAGGGCCACACCGCCCAGCAGTTTGATCTTGTTCATTCCCGATCTCCTCATTAAGGGTGGGCATTAAGTTTGGTCCTGCCCCCGCCCCGGACAGGCAACAGCCCGATGCTATGCCAGCCCCGGACAGTTGGCAACCCGTATTTTCACGCAGCCTATTGCGCCGGCCGGGCCCCGCCCCGCAGCTCGGCGAAGCTGCGCACGAGATTGAAGCGGCGGAACAGTTCATAGGTCAGCCAGAAGCCGCCGACAACCACGATCAGCAACATGCCCCAGCGCATCAGCGCGGCGAAGAACAGGCTGTCGAAAACGGGCCATTGCAGGGTGAACAGTTGCAACTGCGCGCCGCGGTCCAGCATCCAGTGCCAGGCGCTGTGGGCCAGCAGCGCCGACAGCAGGATGCAGCCGACCCGTTCCGCCAGCAAATGGCGGAAAAGCAGATTGAGCACGGGAATCACCAGAATCAGCACGAGCAACTGGCCCAGCTCCACGCCGACATTGAAGGCGAGCAGCGAGGAGAGCAGGTGGCCGCCGGCGAATTGCAGCGTCTCGCTGAAGAGGAAGGAAAAGCCGAATCCATGCACCAAGCCAAAGCCGAAGGCGACCATCCAGCGCCGCTCGGACCAGGACCCTCTAGACCAGCGCCCCTCGGAAGAGCCCTGCCCGGACCACGCGCCGACGATGTTCTCGAAGGCCATGTACACAATCGACAGCGCGATCAGCGTTTCGATCAGCGGCGGAAACCACAGCGCCCGCGGCGCCACGCCCATGGCCGAGGCGATCAAGGTGATGGAATGGGCGATGGTGAACGCGGTCACCACGGGAATCAGATGGCGCAGGCTGCGCAGGGGAATCACCAGGCAGAACAGGAACAGGAGATGGTCCACCCCTTCGAGGATGTGTTCAAAGCCCATGATGACGAAGCGCAGCGCCGCCTGGTGCCAGCGCGGGTCGAGTTCAACGAGCCCCGGATTGCCGAGATAGTTGAAAGCCCGCTCGCCGCCATCGGGCAGGATGAAGCGCAGCACCGTGGTGGTCTCGTCCGACAGCGTGCCGAGTTGCGGGTCAACCGAGAAATCGGAATCCGCCGCCTCGATCGGATAGCCCACCAGCACATCGAGCACGCCCTGGCGCCAGAACAGGTTGACTTCGTCGCCGAGCGGCGGCGAGTGGATGTTCTCCAGCGCGGTGTCGAAATCGGTGAAGGCCCGGCTCGACGGCAGCGACACCCGCACCGCCCGCAGGTCCTTCTCTGTGAGTTCGACTCCGTTCTCGTAGAACCGCAGCGATTCGGTAATGTAGACCCGGGCCGCGTCGCGCAGGGCGAAGTCGGCTTCGCTGATTCGCAGGTAGCCCGGGCCGCGCAGGGGAAAGCTGATCTCGCCGAAGGCTTCCATCGGAATCCGCAGCAGCGCTGTCAGCTCGTTGCCTTCCGGCTTGACGAAGGCGTGGACGGTGACCCGGCTCGGGATTTCGTGGGCGGACGCGGCCGGGGGCAGCGCGAGGAAGCCGGCGAACACTGCGGCCGCCGCCAAACAAGCTCCCCAACCAGCGCGTCTCATCGCCTCCACCCTCCGCGCCACCGGCGCAGGCTCCCAGCAGGCGCGCCAGTATAATGCGCTCCCAGCAGGCAGTACACCGACCGCTTTCATTCCTCCAATAGAATCCGCCCTCTCCGGGCCTGCACCGCGCAAGTCCCGTCTGGCG
>JAPOTO010000066.1:3165-7216 GCA_026709135.1 Gammaproteobacteria bacterium
CGATTCGAAGCCACCCAACTGGCTGCTGAGAATTGCCGCACAAGCTTCTATTGATTGTGCGGGCTTGGGGCATGTTGCTATGATGCTGCGGCCAACGGTGTCTTGGGAGAGCGCCTCATGTCTTCGGTTTTTATCGTGTTGTTTGGGCTGGCCGGTTTTGCCTTCGGCTGGTTCGTCTATTCCCGCTTTATCGCCGAAAAGATCTACCGGCTCGACCCGGATTATGTGACCCCCGCCAACCGCTTGAACGACGCCGTCGATTACGTGCCCACCAACAAATACGTGCTGTGGGGATCCCACTTCACCGCCGTGGCCGGGGCCGCGCCCATCGTCGGGCCCGCCATCGCGGTGTACTGGGGCTGGCTGCCGGCGCTGCTGTGGGTGACCCTGGGTTCGATCTTCTTCGCCGGCGTCCACGACATGGGCGCGCTCTGGGCCAGCACCCGCCACAACGCGCGCTCGATGGGCGCGTTGTCGGAAGATGTCGTCGGCGCCCGCACCCGGGCGCTGTTCATGGTGGTGATCTTCCTGTTGCTGCTGATGGTCATCGCCGTGTTCGGCACCATCATCGCCGGGCAGATGGTGAACATCGAAACATCGATCATTCCGGCCTGGGCCGCGATACCCGTCGCCGTCGCAGTCGGCCTGCTGATCCGCCGCAAGATCAACCTGATCGCGATTTCCATCATCGGCGTGAGCATTCTGTACTTCACCATCTATCTCGGCACGCGCTGGCCGGTGGAAACCGCGGCAAGCTGGGATGGCGTCCTGCTCGGCCCCAATGGCAACTGGATCATCATTCTATTCATCTACGCCGGCATCGCCTCGATGCTGCCGGTATGGCTGCTGTTGCAGCCCAGGGATTACATCAACGGCGCCCAGCTCGTGCTCGGCCTGCTGCTGCTCTACAGCGCGGTATTCATCACCCTGCCCGATGTGACCGCGCCGATGATCAACGAAAACCTCGCCGAGGGAACGCCCCCGCTGTTTCCGATCCTGTTTGTGACCATCGCCTGCGGCGCCTTGTCGGGATTCCACGGCATCGTCGCCTCGGGCACGAGTTCGAAGCAGTTGAACAATGAAAAGGACGCGCGCTTCGTCGGCTATCTCGGGGCGCTTGGCGAAGGATCGCTGGCGCTGATCACCATCGCCGCGGCAACCGGCTCGCTTTACGCCGTGTCCCAAGCCGAATGGAGCGGCCTCTACGCCAGCTTCGGCGACGGCGCGGCGGGGGCCTTTATCGCCGGCGGCGCGGCCCTGATCACCGAGGGCTGGGGCATTCCATTCACCTTTTCCGAAACGCTGCTCGCGGTGATGGTCGTGCTGTTCGCCGGCACCACGATGGATTCCGGCCTGCGCCTGCAGCGCTACATCATCCAGGAATGGGGCAACATCTATTCAATCGGTTTTCTCAAGAATAGCTACTTCTCCACAATGGTGGCCGTCGGCTCCTGCCTCGTGCTGGCTTTCGGCGCGACCAATGGCCAGTATCCCGGCGATGGCGGCATGCTGATCTGGCCGATCTTCGGCGCCTCCAACCAGATTCTCGCCAGCCTCACCCTGCTCGTGCTTTCGGTATACCTGATGCGGCTCAAGCGGCCATCGATCTTCACCCTGGCGCCGATGGTGTTCATGGTGTTCATGGCTTTCTGGGCCAGCCTCTGGTACTTGTTCGACTACTACCGCTCGGGCAACTGGCTGTTGCTGCTGCTCAGCCTGGCGGTGATGTCGGCGAGCATCATCGTCATGCTCGAAGCGGTGTCGGTCATCATGCGCATCCGCCGTGGCCGGGAATCCGCCGCGGACCAGGCGGTTGAACCCGCCGAGTGAGCGAAACCAACCCGCAATCGCTGACAGGCGCCTTGCCGCCCGCGCTGCGGCGGGCGCTCGGCGAAATCCACCACTTCGACGAGATCGGCTCCACCAATGACGAAGCCCTGCGGCTGCTGCGCGGGGGCAATTCCGGCAACCGCCTGCTCGTGGCCGGATCCCAAACCGCCGGTCGCGGCCGGCGCGGTCATCAATGGCTCAGCCCGCCGGGCGCGGGCCTGTATTTCTCGCTGGTGCGGGAGCTGCCGCTGCCACTCGAGCGGATTCAGGCGCTTGGCCTTGTGGTGGCGCTCGCGGTGCGCGCGGGGCTCGGCGACTGCGCGGTTCGCGGCGTCAGCGTCAAATGGCCCAATGATCTGCTGAGCGGCAAGCGCAAACTCGGCGGCATTCTTGTTGAGAACCACGGCGCCGAAGAAGAGTCGCGCCACGTCGTCGTCGGCGTGGGCCTGAATCTGCGCTTTCCGCCAGAGATTATGCAAAGCATCGACCAGCCCGCGGTGGACATCGCCTCGATCTGCGGCGAGCATATCGATTGGCCCGCCCTGCTGCACGCCCTGCTTGCGCGCCTGCTCGACTACATCGCCGTTTTCGCCAGCGATGGTTTCGCCGGTTTCCAGCGGGAATGGAACCGGCACGACCGCTATTTCGGCGAGGATGTGGTGGCGCAGGCGGGCGCGGCGAAGCACATCGGCCGCGGCGCCGGGGTTGACGCCGGCGGCGCCTTGCTGCTGCGCACGGCGGATGGTGTGCAGCGCCTCGTTTCCGGGACGATCTTCCCCCGCGCGGGCGCCGGGCCAAAGCCATGATCCTGGAAATCGACGCCGGCAACAGCAGCCTGAAGTGGCGCTGGCGCGCCAGCCCAGCGTCCAGTGCCGCGGCCAATGCCAGCCCCGCGGCCAGCGCCGGCGATCTCGCCGAACTCGATGCCGCGCTCGGCGGCGCCTCCGCCCCCCGCCCCCGGGAAGTCCTCATCTGCAATGTGCGCGGCGCGGACTTCGAGGCGGAAGTCTCCCGCTGGCTCAAGGGCAAATGGAATCTGCCGCCGCGCTTCGCCCGGGTGGCCCGCGAAGCCGGCGGCCTGCGCATCCAGTACCCCAACCCCGCCGACCTCGGCGCCGACCGCTGGCTCGCCATGCTCGCGGGTTTCCGCCTCGCCGGTGGCGCCTGCCTGATCGTGGACAGCGGCACGGCGCTGACCATCGACTTGATCGACTCAAGCGGATTGCACCTTGGCGGATATATCATGCCGGGGTTGAAAGGCCTGCGGGCGGAACTATTGCGCGGCACCGCCATCCGCCTGCCCCTAGCGCCGGAGAACCCGGCCACCGCCCCCGGCAACGACACCGCCGCCGCGGTGCGCAATGGCGCCCTTTTCATGCTCTGCGCCGCGGTGCGCGCCGCCATCGTGGATTGGCAACAGGCGAGGGGGGAAAAACCCCCGCTGATCCTCACCGGCGGCGACGCGCCCTTGCTGCGGCGCGAATTGAAAGACGAAAATCCGCTGCACGAGCCCGAGCTCGTGCTAAACGGCCTTGCTCTTTTGTGAAAAATTCCATCCGCTGATGCGTTATTTTGTTCTGCTGCTGCTCGCGCTCAACATCGGCTATTTTGGCTGGAGTCTGCTGCGCCCGCCGGAACCGCCAGCGCCCGCGGCATTGCGCAACGAGGGCCTGCGGCTGCTCGGCGAGGCCCGGCCCGCCGAGGGCGGAACCGCCGGGCGGGTTTGCCTGTTCGTAACGGGTTTCGACGATGTTTTCGCGGCGAGCGAATTCGCGGACGAGGTGGCAGGCGGGGATCTGCAAGCCAGCGTTTACACCGCCGCCCCCGGCGACCGCGCCGGGGTGCGCCTTCAGCGCATCGCCCCGGAACCGGGCGCGCCCCTGCAATGGCCTGATTTCGCCCGCCAAAGCCCCGGTTTAACCATTGCGGAAAATCCCTGCGAAGAGTTTGCACCCGGGGAAGATTTGCACTAGAATGCCGCCCCCTGTGAGAGCCGACGGCTTAAGGTGCCCGGTTGGAGCTCTTTCCGGGAGGGGTTCCCGAGTGGCCAAAGGGATCAGACTGTAAATCTGACGCGCAAGCTTCGGTGGTTCAAATCCACCCCCCTCCACCAACTGGAAACTCGTGTGGGGCGGTGTTCGCCACCAGGCGGGGAAGACAGGCGGGTCCAGAAATCGGGTTCAAAGAGCGGGTCATAGCGGGTACAAGAAAGCGGGTCCAA
>JAPOTO010000133.1:0-2491 GCA_026709135.1 Gammaproteobacteria bacterium
GTTGACTTTCGTCAACTATTTCTTACACTGCCAGTGTGGTAGGGTTTACAGAGCCAGCCCCGCTGGCGATGGGAACGAGAGAAACGCCATGGGATTGTTCACGCGCACCACCGAATCCGCCCCCTGCGAGGTTGAAGTCAGCCACCGCTTCGAAAGCCTGCACGCCCACGTCAAGTTCCTCAACGGCGCGGTCATCAACCCCGGAGACGAAGTGCTCATCCATGGCGAGCCGGTGATGGCGCCCTATGGCGAGGTGGTGCGCGAGGAGCGCACCGCGACGATCACCCGGGCATCCAGCCTCGAACAATTGTGGACCCGGATGACGGGGGATTTCGAGATGATGGAACTGTGCGAATATTCATTCTCCGAGGAGGTGTCGGTATGACAGATTTCGAGCCCCGCGGCGCGGCGGAAACCGCGATCGAACATTCCGCCGACGCGCGCAGCGTCGAAGAAGCCTTCGATGCGGAAAACTACCGCCAAGCGGTGATCGACAGCGAGGCGGCCACCGCCGAGGCGATGCGCAACACCCTGCTGACCCCGCGCTTCTACACCACCGATTTCGACGCCCTCGACGCCATCGACGTCAGCCCGGTGCGGGAAGAGTGGGACAGCCTCATCGCCCGCATGCAGTCGGACCCGAACCGCGGCCACTTCAAGAAAAACGAAGACTGGGACCACATCGACTGGGACGGCATGGACCCGGAGCTGCGCGCCGAATTCACCGACTTCCTGATTTCCTCGTGCACCGCCGAATTCTCCGGCTGCGTGCTGTACAAGGAGATGAAGCGGCGCGGCACCAACAAGGACATCACCACCCTGTTCCAGTTGATGGCCCGGGACGAGGCCCGCCACGCCGGCTTCATCAACGACGCCCTGCGCGAGGCGGGCATCGCCATCAATCTCGGCTTCCTCACCGAGAAAAAGAAGTACACCTACTTCCAGCCCAAATTCATCTTCTACGCCACCTACCTGTCGGAGAAGATCGGCTACGCGCGCTACATCACGATCTTCCGCCACCTGCAGAAGCATCCCGAGCACCGCTTCCACCCGATCTTCAAGTGGTTCGAGGAATGGTGCAACGACGAATTCGGCCATGGCGAGGCGTTCGCCCTGTTGATGAAGACCGATCCCAAACTGACCCGGGGCGTCAACGCCTACTGGATCAAGTTCTTCCTCACCGCGGTGTACGCGACGATGTTCATCCGCGATCATCAGCGGCCCGCCTTCCACAAGGCCCTCGGCATCGACCCGGACTGGTTCGCCGAATCGGTCTTCACCAAGTGCAGCGAAATCTCCAAGCAGGTGTTTCCGCTGACGCTCGACATCGACAATCCGCGCTGGATGAAGAATCTGCGCAAACTGCAACGGGCCAACGCCGATCTCGCCGAAGCCGGCAAGGCCCCCGGCAAACTCGCCGCGCTGCCAAAACGGATTGGCGCCCAGGCGCGGGCGGTGGCAGCCTTTGTTGCGCTGCTCACGATTCCGTCGATCAAAAACGAGGTTCCAGCCACAACGAGGCTTGAACCAGCCTATTAACAGACAGCAAGCGGGAGAAAGGCCATGACGATGGTGGCAAGATATTTTGCACAGGAATCCCAGGCGCGGGCCGCCCATCAGGCATTGCTCGCGATGGGGCTCGGCCGCAGCGAGTTGACCTTGATCGAGCCGGTTCGCGGCGGCGAGATGGCGGAGGCCGATGATCTCGCCTCCCGCGCGGTCAAGGCCGGGGTGCTGCTCGGCGACAAATCCGCCGCCCATATGGAACATCTGCGCCAAGGCCGCACCCTGCTCGCGGTGCGGGCGCCATTCGGGCGCGCTCTCCAGGCCACCGACATTCTCGACAGCCATGATCCAGTCGCTGTGGCGGGCTCCGCGGAAGGCGCGCAGAATCCGCATGTGTTTCTCAGCGAAATGGCGGCGCCACTGTCCACCTTGCTGCGCATGCCGGTGCTGTCGAAAACCAGGACCAGGCCGTCCCGGGGCGACTTTCTGGGCTTGCCGACCCTGAGCGGAAACCGCAGCTATCTGACCGGCGGACTGTCCAGCTTCGGCCGCCGGACAAGGAGCATGGGCGTGCCCCTGCTCAGTTCCAATCCGGCACCGGTCTCCTCGCTGTTGTTCCGCATGCCAGTGGCCACCCGCGCCAAATCGGGAGCGGGCTGGACGCGCTCATTCGGATTCAAGATGCTCTCGCCAAGGGCGACTCCCCTGTCGAGCTTCTTCGGCGTGCACCTGATTTCGGGGCGGACCGATTCCAGCGCCTATTCCCCGGTGGAGCAGCGCTCCAGAATCATCGGCAAGGCGGCGCCGCTTTCCCGCGCGATCCGCTGGAAGCCGCTGGCGGCCAAGCGGCTGAGCTTCCTGTCGCGGATGATGCCGCCGTTGACCCGCGCCGGTTTCGCGCTGCTCGGTAAGCCCGGGCTCATCAACAACGGGGCGCTGGTGTCCTCGATGACGAGGATGCCGGTCAAGAGCGGAACATCCGGCG
>JAPOTO010000133.1:2845-5303 GCA_026709135.1 Gammaproteobacteria bacterium
AAATCACGTGTAAGCCAAAGTTGACAAAGAAAAGTGAAAATAACACTTGACAATCCTTTTCCGGCGTTCTAGCCTCAGTTGCGAGGGATGGGATTGCGCCTTTCCCGGAACAAAATCCTAATCTTGGAGGGTATAAAAGTGGCAACTGATATAGACGATCCGGATCGCGTGTGGCCTACCGGCCTGACGATCAGAGAATCGGAAGAACTGCACAAGCATCTCATTGATGGCACGCGCGTGTTCTTCCTCATCTCTCTCATTGCGCACTCCCTGGTGTACGCATTGAGCCCGTGGCTCGGCTGATAAGGAGGAGAAACCATGAACCAAGGTAGAATCTGGTGTGTTGTGAACCCCACAGTGGGCTTGCCCCTGTTCCTGGGTTCGGTCGCGATCACCTCGTTGCTCATCCACTACAGCGTGCTGAGCAACTCGACCTGGTTTGGTGCCTTTTTCGGAGGATAGGCGCCCAGCCCGATTGATTGATCTGAAGCAGATTCGGGGAAGCGATGGGGCTTTTCCGAATTTGCTGCTATGTGTTTGCATTTCCCGCATCCGTGACCCCGGCATGAAGCGATTGCCATGAAGCGACTGAGTCGCAGGCTTATGCAGTCGTGGCTTGCTTTGGGTCCGCGCTATCTCCCCTTTGCCGATGTCGCCACCCCCGACCTGCCACTTGGCAGGTTGCTGCGGCTCTCTCTGTTCCAGGTTTCCGTCGGCATGGCGCTGGTGCTGCTCGTCGGCACCTTGAACCGCGTCATGATCGTCGAACTCGACGTGCCGGCCTCGATCGTCGGCGTCATGCTCGCCCTGCCGCTCGTTTTCGCGCCGTTCCGGGCGCTGATCGGATTCCAGTCCGACCATCACCGCAGCGCCCTCGGCTGGCGGCGGGTGCCCTTCATCTGGCGCGGCACGCTGTGGCAGTTTGGCGGTTTCGCCTTCATGCCCATGGCGCTGCTCGTTCTCGCCGGCCGGGGCGAGTCGGGCAATTTGCCGGTTTGGATCGGCCAGGCTTCGGCCGCGTTGTCGTTTCTGCTGGTGGGCATCGGCATCCACATGACGCAAACCGCCGGCCTGGCGCTGGCAACCGACCTCACGCCGCGGGAATCGCATCCGAAAGTCGTGGGGCTGATGTACGTGATGCTGCTGCTCGGCATGCTCGTCAGTTCCCTGGCGTTCGGCTTGGCGCTGGTGGATTTTTCCTCGGGCAGATTGATCCAGGTGATTCAGTCCGCCGCGTTGCTGACGATGATTCTCAATGGCGTGGCGATGTGGAAGCAGGAAACCCGCGATCCGGCCCGGGGCCGGGCGCCGCCGGGGCCGGATCCGAGTTTCCGGGAATCCTGGCGGACCTTCTGCGCCGGCGAGGACACGATCCGGCGGCTCGCGCTGATCGGTCTCGGCACGATGGCTTTCGGCATGGCGGATGTCCTGCTCGAGCCTTTTGGCGGCCATGTGCTGGGCTTCACCGTCAGCGCGACCACCCGGCTCACCGCGCTGGTTGCCCTGGGCGGCCTGATTGGCTTCGCCTGGGCCGCCCATCGCTGCGGCCGGGGCGCGAATGCCTACGGCGTCGCCCGCAACGGGGCGCTGATCGGCATTCCGGCGTTCCTCTTCGTCATGACCGCGGCGCCGGTCGATATGCCCGGGCTGTTCCTGCTGGGCAATTTCCTGATTGGATTCGGCGGCGCCCTCTTCGCCCATGGCACCTTGACCGCGACGATGAACCGGGCGACCGGCGATCAAGTCGGCCTCGCCCTCGGCGCCTGGGGCGCGGTGCAGGCAACGGCTGTTGGCCTCGGCATGGCCTTGTCTGGCATCATCCGCGATGTGGTGAATGCCACCGCGTCCGCGCCCGCCGATGCCAGCGCGGCGGAGAATGTGGCGGTGGGCTACCTGACCGTGTACTCGCTTGAAATCGCCCTGCTGGTCGTCGTTATCATTGTCAGCCTGCCCCTGCTTGGGCGACGGGAACTGAACAACCCGCTCCGATGATTGCGCAAAAGATCGTCACCTACCCCGACCCGGCCCTGAACCTGCCCTGCGCGCCCGTGGAAGTATTCGACGAGCGCCTCGAGCGGCTCATCGCCAACTTGTTCGCAACGCTCGACACCCTCGACGAGGGCAAGGGAATCGGCCTGTCCGCGCCGCAAATCGGCATCAACGAGCGGGTTTCGGTGGTGCGCGTGCCCGGCGACGCATACGGCCCCGTGGCTTATGTGAATCCGGTGGTGCGCTCGAGGGCCGCATTCGGGCTGGTGCAGGAAAGCTGCCTCTCTGTTCCCGGCATCGAAGGCAATGTGGTCAGGGCGACGAAAGTCGGCGTTGAGGCCTTCGACGCCAAAGGGAACCGTTTCTCTTCCGAGGTCGACGGAATGCACGCCGTGTGCCTGCTCCACGAAATCGACCACCTCGACGGCAAGTTGTTTATCGACCGCCTGTTCTGGTTCAGCCGCTGGCG
>JAPOTO010000133.1:5423-7153 GCA_026709135.1 Gammaproteobacteria bacterium
GCGCCGGCAGGCCAACTCTCCCCCTGTAAAGGGGGAGTGCCGCAAAGCGGCGAGGGGGTTCCGGGCCGGTGTTCTGCGAATCATGCGGGGCTCTCCAAGAACCGGATGCGCGTGTCGGCATTCTTGATGCCGAAGGTGGGCTTGAAAACCACGATCATCGCCGGAATCAGGAACAGGTCGCAGAGCAGCGCCATGAAGATGGCGAGCGAGCCGAAGAACCCCATCCGCGCCATGCCCAGATAATCGGAAAAGCTCAGCAGCATGAAGCCGAGGCCGAGTACCATGGTGGTGAACATCACCGCCTGCCCCACATGGCTGATCGTCAGCCGCAGGGATTCGCCGACGCTGCCGGTCTTGATCAATTGCACCCGGTAATGCGTCATGAAATGGATCGTGTCGTCCACGGCGATGCCGATGATGACCGGTGCCACGAGCAGCGTGTCGGCATCGAGCGGAATCCCGAACAGCCCCATCAGCCCGAAACCGAGAAAGGCGGGAATGAGATTCGGCACCATGGCGGTCAGGCCACCCTGCAGGGAGCCCAGGGTGAAGATCAGCATCACGCTGATCACCGCCAGGGCGATGGAAAAACTCTCGACTTGGGAGATGGAAATCTCATCCGACATGCGCCAGATCAGCGCCATGCTGCCGGTTAGGTTGACCTGCATTTCCGGGTAGTCGCCGCGCAAATGGGCAAAGGCCGCTTCGATCTCGGCGCCGATCTCATCGAAGAAGCCCTGGTATTCGTTGGTGCTCGCATTGCGGATATTCAAGGTGATCTGGGCCTTGCTGTAATCGTCCGAAACCAGCGCGCGGCGGTCTTCCGGGTTGGCGCTGTTGAACAGATAGAGCAACTGGGAAACCATCTGCCGGGTTTCCGGCACCCGGTAAAAGGCCGGGTCGCCGTCGTTCATCGCCTCGTTGGTGTCCTTGACAACATTCACCAGGGAATGGGCGCGGGTGAGATGCTCGGCCTGGGTTTGCAAGATGCGCTGCTGCAGATTGTCCGCCGCCCGCAGCACCCTGGGGTCGAGCATGCCTTCATCGGCCTGGGTGTCGATCACGATCACCATGTTTTGCGAGCCCGACATGTTTTCATCCACCACTTGGTAGGCTTGGCGCAGGGGATTGTCCTCGCGGACGAGTTCGCTGATATTGGTGTCGATTTCCACCCGGGTCGCGCCAAAGGCGCAGATGCCGAAAATGCCGGCGAAGACCAGCAAAATGAAGCGGGGCCGGCGGGCGACAATGGCGGGCACCGCCCGCAGTATCTGCTGGTGCCAGTTCACCACGGCGTAGGTGAGGAAGCTGATGCCCAGCAGGTAGCTGCCCACGGGCAGCCCCATGCCGGCGAACAAGGCGGCGGCATAGGCCGCGACGAGGACGATTTTGCTGTTTCGGCCCAGCCGGTTCCAGACGCCCGCGAGCCGGTCGAGCGCGGTGCGCTTTTCCGACCCCGGAAAACCCGGATGCCAGATATCGAGCAGGATGGGCAGCAGAATGATCGTGAAAAAGAAAGCCAGCGCAACGCCGGCGGCGGACATGAAGCCGAACACCCGCATCGGCAGCAGCTCCGAGGTCGTCAGCGCCAGCACCCCCATCGATGTCGTCAGCGTGGTGACGAGCAGCGCAAGCCCCGTGCGGCCATAGGACCGGGCCAGGGCGCGGTGATGCGCCTCGCCCTCCCGGCGGTAGGAAAAATAGGCGTTCATCACGTGGACGCAATCGGC
>JAPOTO010000033.1 GCA_026709135.1 Gammaproteobacteria bacterium
TCGCGAGCAAAACAAAACCACGCTTTTGTTTTGCGACAATGAAAAATTCCATGGAAGGAATTTTTCAAAACTAAAGCATAGCCTTGCCCTGGCGGGTTCCGTGCAGGTGTTGGTGAATCGCCCCGGCGAGCTGCCGGCTGATGCCGTTGACGCCAGCCAGTTGCGCCTCGCTGGCCTTGAGCAGCTGCCGCCGGCCGCCGAAATGGCGCAGCAGTTCCCGCCGCCGCGCCGGGCCGATGCCGGGAATGCCTTCGAGAAACGATTGCCTGCCCGCCTTGGCGCGGCGTTTGCGGTGGCCGGCGATGGCGAAGCGGTGGGCCTCGTCGCGAACCTGCTGAAGCAGGTGCAGCGCGGGGGAAATGGCATCGAGGGCGATTTCCCGGGTCTTGCCGCCGCGCCGCAGCCAGAGCGTTTCCTGGCCCGCCCGGCGGCTGACCCCCTTGGCGATGGCGAGCAGCGGAAGTTGTTTGGCGCCGAGTTCCGCCAACACCTTCGCCGCCCGGCCGAGCTGCCCTTCCCCGCCGTCGATCAGGGCGAGATCGGGCATTTTGCCCTCGCCGGCGAGCAGCCGGGTGAAGCGCCGCCGCAGCGCCTGCTCCATGGCGGCGTAGTCGTCGCCGGCGGTTATCGCCTCGATGTTGAAGCGGCGGTAGTCGCTTTTCGCCGGGCCGTTTTCGTCGAAAACCACCGCCGAGGCGACGGTCTCCCGGCCCCCGGTATGGCTGACATCGTAGCATTCGAGCCGGGCCGGAACCTGGTCGAGCTTGAGCGCGCGCTGCAGGAACAACAGCCGGCGGCGGATGTTGCGCCGGCTGGCGAGCAGGGTTTCAAGCGACTGCCTCGCGTTGGCCCCGGCCATTTCGAGCCATTTGGCGCGGTGGCTGCGCACCCTGGATAAGAGTTTCACCCGGCGTCCGGCCACATGGGCGAGCGCGACTTCGATTTTTTCCGCATCCGCCGGCGCGCTGGCGATGATGACCTCGCCGGGCATGAGGCCGGCCTTGCCGCCGGACAGGTAGACCTGGGAGAGGAACGCGGCGACGACCTCGGCGGCATCGTTGGCGAGCCGGTGCTGGGGGAAATGGCTTTTCGAGTCGATGATCCGCCCGGCCCGGACATGGATCACATGCACGCAGGCGTAGGGCTGGTCGAGCACCGCGGCGATGATGTCGGCGTTGCCGCCCTTGTTGGCGACAACCTGTTTGTCCTGGATCCGCCGCAGGGCGGCGATGCGGTCGCGGATGGCGGCGGCTTTTTCGAATTGCTCGCCGCCGGCGGCGGCTTCCATGTCGCGGGTCAGCTCCTTGAACAGCCGGTCGCTCTTGCCTTCGAGGAACAGCCTCGAGTAGCGCACTTGCTCGGCATATTCCGCCTTGGAAACGAGGCCGACACAGGGTGCCGTGCAGCGCTGGATCTGGTGTTGCAGGCAGGGCCGGGTGCGGTTGCTGAAGTAGCTGTCCTCGCACTGGCGGACTTGGAAGACTTTCTGCAGCACGTTCAAGCTGTCCCGGGTCGAATGGGCGCTGGGAAAGGGGCCATAGCGCACCCCGGCCCCGCGCCGGCTGCCGCGGTAGAACGCGAGCCGCGGGAAGTCCTGATAATCGGTGAGCAGGATGTAGGGATAGGATTTGTCGTCGCGCAACTGGATGTTGTAGGTCGGGCGGTATTGCTTAATCAGCGATTGTTCGAGCAGCAGGGCTTCGGTTTCAGTGCCGGTGACGGTGACTTCGATAGCGGCCACCCGGTTCAGCATGGCGAGGGTTCTCGCATTCAGCGCGGACCCGCGGAAATAGCTGCGCACCCGGTTGCGGAGATTGGCGGCCTTGCCGATGTAGATGCGCTTGCCGGCGCCATCGAGCATCTGATACACCCCCGGCCCGCGGCCGAGGCCGGCGATGAATGGATCCGGGTCGAAGCGGGATGTTCGGCTCATTGCTCAGGATTCACGACGAGGGCGCATGGGTTCGTCGCCACCAATGATTCGCACTTCGGGTTCCAGCCTGATGCCGAATTCGGCGAACACCCGGTCGCCCATCGCGAGCGCGAGTTGGCGCAGCCCGCCACCGCTGGCGCCGCCATGGTTGACGAGGATCAGGGCGTGGCGCTCGAAAACCCCCGCCGCGCCCTGGCGGAAACCCTTGTAACCGCATTGTTCGAGCAGCCAGCCGGCGGGGATTTTCACACCCTCCCCCGCCGGATGGAAAGGCGGCGGGTCGCCGCGGGCGCGAAGCCGGTCGAACTCGCCACGGGAAATCATCGGATTCTTGAAGAAGCTGCCGGCGTTGCCGAGCACGGCCGGATCGGGCAGTTTCCGGCGGCGGATGCGGCAGACAGTCTCGAACACCTCGCGGGGTGTGGCGGCCGATTCCGCGAGTTCTTCGGCGAGCGCGGGATAGCGCGGATTGGGGGCGGGATCGCTTTGCAACTGCAAGGTCAGCGAGCAAACCACCCGGGGCCGTTGCCGGGGCTGTTTCAGCGCGCTGTCGCGATAGGAGAATCCGCACTCTTCCCGGCCCATGGCGCGGCGGATGCCGCCGTCGCAGTCGAACAATTCGAGTTCGATGAAAAAGCTTTCGAGCTCGACACCGTAGGCGCCGATGTTCTGCACCGGTGCGGCGCCGGCGCTGCCGGGTATCAGCGCGAGGTTTTCGAGGCCGTGCAGGCCGTTATCGAGGCAGGTCTTCACCAATTCGTGCCAGTTCTCGCCGGCGGCGGCGCGGACGCGGCCGCTTTCCCGGTCGATCTCGACCCCGCGGTTGCGCATCAGCAGAACCATGCCCGGGAAGTCCCCGGCGAACAGCACATTGCTGCCGCCGCCGAGCAGCAACAGCGGCATCCCGCGGCTGTCGGCGAGTTCGAGGGCCTGCTCGAGATCGCCGGTTTCGCGGATCTCCGCCAGGCACCCGGCGCGGGCGGCGACGCCGAAAGTGTTGTGCGGTGTGAGATCAGCGTCGAAAGTGGGGTTCATGGTTCCAGCCGGGCGTTTGCCGCTGCGCCGGCGGGCCAACTCTCCCCCTGCCAAGGGGGAGTGGCGCGAAGCGGCGAGGGGGTTCCAGTCGAAGCCCCGGCATTGACCCATGAATGGCCTTCATTCGAGTTGCCCGCGATGTTTTCCGCTCGAAAAATGGGAACGGAGCGGATTGTCAAGTTAACTGCATCAGCCTCATGGGTAAAGTTCATTTCGCCAGAAACGCCCTCGCCGCCTCGAGGTCTTTCGCGGTGTCGATCCCCGGCGGAAAGCGCTCGCCCGCCAGCGCGGCGTGGATCTTCACGCCGTGGCCGAGCGCGCGCAGTTGTTCGAGGCGCTCGGCGCGCTCAAGTTCGGTTTGCGGCCAGGCCACGAAACGGTCGAGGGTGGCGACCCGGTAGGCGTAGATGCCGATATGCCGCAGGGCCCGGTGGGCGCCGCCCTGGGGACCGTCAGCACTATGCGGAATCGCCCCGCGGCTGAAATACATCGCATAGCCCGCCTGGTCGCGCACGACTTTGACCACGTTTGGATCATTGAATTCCGCCGCATCGGTTATCTCCTCGCACAGGGTGGCGATGCCGGCGCCGTCTCGCTCGCGCAGATTGGCGGCAACCTGGTTGATCGCGGCAACGGGGATCAGCGGTTCATCCCCCTGCACATTGACGACGATTTCCCCGGCGCCGAACCCGAGCAGGGCGCAGGCTTGCTGGATGCGGTCGGTTCCGCTGGGGTGGCCGGGCGAGGTCATGACCACTTCGGCCCCGGCCGACTCGCCAACCGCGGCGATTCGCGCGTCATCGGTGGCGACGACGACCCGTCCCGCCGCGCTGGCGAGCGCGCGCTCGACGCTGTGCCGCAGCACTGGCTTGCCCGCGAGGTCGAGCAGCAATTTACCCGGCAGGCGGGATGAGGCGAAGCGGGCTGGGATAATGACCGAAAATTTCACCTTGGAACCCCGCGCCAGTCTCGCCCAGGTATGCCCTCAGCGCGCCTCTTCCCGCTCTTCGAAGCTCATCTCCCGGGCCTCGGAGGCGAGCATCACCGGCACACCATCGCGAATCGCGTAGGCCAGGCCATCGGCGAGGCAGAGCAGTTCGTTGGCTTCGCGGTCGAGGCGCAGCTCGCCCTTGCACAGTGGGCAGACGAGTATGGCAAGCAGCTTCTGGTCCATGGCGATCGCTTCGGTTACCCGCGTTCCGCTTCGGCTTGCGTTTCCGGTTCGGCTGCAAATCCCGGCTGAATTTCGGCGAGCCTTCGCAGCAAATGGTCCACGAACTCCTCCGGCAACTCCATTTCGGCGCGCAGCTCCCAGCAATTGGCCGGGGCGAATGCGCGGCATTTTACCGCATCCTTTCCAGTCATCACGATGGGCTGGCGCGGATCCAGGCGCGGGTCGGCGAAGTCTTCCGGGCGGAAGCGGTGGTGGTCGGGAAATTCGATTCGGGTCAGCGGGTAAGGCAGGCGCCGCATCAGTTGAAAGAAACGCTCCGGGTTGCCGATTCCGCAGACCAACTGGAGCGTGTCGCCGAGTTGGAACGGCGCACCGGTGAAAGGCTTTTCCGCGCCGCTGCGCAGATTGACGAAGCCTTTTGGCGCCATCTCGACGCGGAACCGCGGAACCGGCAAGTCCAGTGTCGCGCCGCTTGCATCGGCTGCGCCATTGACCACGACCATGTCCACCTCGCCGAGGCGCCGCGGCGGCTCGCGCAATGGGCCCGCGGGCAGGCACAGGCCATTGCCGAACATCGCCGCGCCATCGACCACGGCGATCTCGATGTCGCGATGCAGGGCGTAGTGCTGGAGGCCATCGTCGCTGAGCGCGAGATCAACCCCGCCATGCCGCAGCAGGTGCGCCAGGGCGCGGCCGCGGTCGGGATCGATTACCACCGGGCAGCCTGTGCTCGCGGCGATCAGCACCGGCTCGTCGCCACAGGCGAAGGGGTCGGAGTCGGCTCCGACCGCTTTGGGAAACTCCCCGGCCGTGGCGCCATAGCCGCGGCTGATGACGCCGGGGGAGAATCCGCACCGGCGTAGTTCGATGGCGAGGGCGATGAGCAGCGATGTCTTGCCGGTGCCGCCCACGCTGATGTTGCCGATGACGATGACTGGCGCGGCGGCGGCCCCCCGCGCCCTGGCCCGCCCGCGCCGCCGCCGCAGCGCCGCGAGCGCGCGGAACACGAGGGAGAGTGGCCACAGCAGGTACAGCCAGGGTGAAGACCGCCGCCAGGCGCGTTCCAGGAAGCTCATGAATCGGAAAACTGGAGGGCCCGGAGGCGGGCGTAGTGGCCGTTCTTGGCGAGCAGCTCGGCATGGGTTCCGCTTTCGACGACTTTGCCCGCTTCGAGCACGATGATGCGGTCTGCGTTTTCGATGGTGGACAGGCGGTGGGCGATGACCAGCGTCGTGCGGCCCCGGGACAACAACCGCAAGGCCTCCTGGATCTGCTGCTCGGATTCGGAATCGAGCGCCGAAGTCGCCTCGTCGAGAATCAGTACCGGCGCGTCCTTGAGCAGCGCCCTGGCGATGGCGATGCGTTGGCGCTGGCCGCCGGAAAGCAGGCCGGCGTCGTCGCCCACTTCGGTGTCGAGGCCGTTCTCCAAGCCGGCGATGAATTCCATGGCATGGGCATCGCTGGCGGCGCGCTCGACCCGCCGCCGGTCGAAGCGGTCTTCGCCGTAGGCGATATTTTCGGCGACGCTGCCTTGGAACAGCACCACATTCTGGCTGACCACCGAAAGCTGGCTGCGCAGGTTGCCGAGCTCATAATCGGCGAGCGGCACGCCATCGAGGGTGATCGCGCCCGCATCGCAGGCATAAAAACGCGCGAGCAGGCGGGCGATCGTCGATTTGCCGCTGCCCGAGCGGCCGACGAGGGCGATGGTCTGGTCCGGTTCCGCCTTGAAGCTGACGTTTTTCAGGGCTTCGGCATTGCCATCATAGGAAAAGCCGACATCGCGGAATTCGATTCGGCCTTCAACGCGCCCGCTGGTGAAGGTGCCGGTGTTGGCCTCCGGTGGCTCGTCGAGCACGGCGAACACGCTCGCCGCCGCCGCGAGTCCGCGCTGGATCACCGAATTGACTTGGGTAAGTTGGCGAATCGGCCGCGACAGCAGCCCGGCGGTGGTGATGAAGGAAACGAATTCGCCCGGTGTTTTGTCGGTGAAGAACGCCGGCGAGAGCGCAAGCCAGACGAGCGCCGCCATCGCCATCGCCACGATGAACTGCACCAGCGGCGTGCTGATGCCCAGGGTCATGGCGATCTTCATGTTCTGGCGGCGGTTGCGCTCGCTGGCGTCGCGCAGTTTGCGGTTGACATAGGACTCGGCGTTGAAGATGCGCACGACCTGGTAGCCCTTCACCGTTTCGAGGATGATTTGGGAAACATCGCCCATCGAATCCTGCATCTGCTTGCTGTAGCGGCGGAAGCGGCTCGACGCCGCCCGCACCACCACCCCCACCAGCGGGGCGATAATGAGAAAGAGCAGGCCGAGGCGCCAGTCGATGTAGAGCAGATAGGCGAGCAGCCCCAGCACGATCAGGCCCTCGCGCACGACAATAGCGAAGGCGCTGCTGCAGGCTTCGGTCACCTGGCTGACGTCGTAGCTGAACTTGGAGACGAGCTTGCCCGGCTCCTTGCCATCGAAAAAGCGCGCCGGCAGCAATACCAGGCGCTCGCTCAGCAGCGAGCGCAGGCGGTGAGTCACCTGGCTGGCGATCTGGGCCATCGAATAGCCGCCGAGAAAGCCGCCGACACCGCGCACCAGGGGGATGGCGAGGCAATTGAGCACGGCGAAGCCGCGCAGTTCCGCGGCGTTGTCGGAACTGATGGCGTCGGTCAGCCAGCCGAACCACCAGGCGAGCCAGGGGGTCGTCAGCGCGAACAGGATGAAGCCGAGGACCGCTAGCGCGATGCTGCCTGGAAACGGCGCCGCGTAGGCGAGCAGACGCCGGTACAACCGGGCGCCGGGCGGCGTTTGGCCGCTGCCGTGGGCGAGGTTCATCGGAAGATGCCAGCCATGGGGAAAGCTTGCGGGCGCTGCTTGGCGGCCTAATCTAGCATAGTTGCAAGCATTCGCATTTTGATTTTGGTGGGTGTCCTTGTTTGGCCCTTGATATTTGCCATGCGCGTGGCTTCGATCCGTCGCCGTCCGCCGGGCCGTGTTCAGCGCG
>JAPOTO010000005.1 GCA_026709135.1 Gammaproteobacteria bacterium
GGGGCAACCACCCCGCCCCTTCGGGGCACCCCTCCTTGAAAAGGAGGGGAGTTTGCCGGGCCGCGCCGGCGGGCCGACTCTCCCCCTGTTAAGGGGGAGTACCCCGAAGGGGGGAGGGGGTTCCCGCCGTCTACTCATACCCGGCTGGATCATGCTCAGCTGGAACACCGCCGGGCCGAATGGCGCGTCGAATTGCTATACTTGGCGCTGCCGAGCATTGAAATGGCGCGCAGCCGCGTCGCCGAGCGCGTCCGCCATGGCGGCCAGGGTGCTTGAACTGTTTAAAAGTGTACCGATGTCGAAGACCGAGCTGTCGAAAAACCTGGGCCAGAAAACGGTGTCCGGGCAGCTCAACGAAGTGGTTCGGCAGCTCGTGAACGAACAACTAATCGAATACACGCTGTCGGAAAAACTCCGCAGCCGGCTGCAAAAGTATCGACTTGCCGAAAAGGGCCGCGCCGCCAGCGCAAACCACGGTAAAGACGGCGCCGGAGAATGAGCAAAGTCGGCGAGCGCGAGATTGAGACCCAGCGGCGGGTGGTGGGGTTTTTCCAGGGCGCGCTCGGCTACAGTTACCTCGGCAACTGGATCGACCGCTCCAGCAATTCCAATATCGAAGCGGACCTCCTCGCGCAATGGCTGCGGCTGCAAGGCCATGGCGAAAGCATCATCGGCAAAGCCATCGACAAACTGAAGCGCGCCGCGTCCATCGGCGGCGCCAAGACCCTCTACGACGCCAACCGCGAAGTCTACGGCCTGCTCCGCTATGGCGTGAAACCGCCGCCGGCACCCGGCGAGCAGACCCAAACGATCTGGCTGATCGATTGGAAAAATCCGCAAAACAACGACTTCGCCATCGCCGAGGAAGTCACCATAGCGGGCGTGAACGACAAACGCCCCGATGTGGTGCTCTATGTCAACGGCATCGCCCTCGGCGTGATTGAACTGAAGCGCTCGACCGTCTCCGCGGCTGAAGGCATCCGCCAGAACCTCGACAACCAGAAAGCGGAATTCATCCAGCCCTTCTTCGCCACGCTGCAACTGCTGATGGCGGGCAACGAGACCGAAGGCTTGCGCTACGGCGTCATCGAAACCCCGGAAAAGTACTGGCTGCGATGGAAGGAAGCCGAGGCGCGTCCCGAAGCCGGCGGGAACCAACTGCTGCGCGAACTCGGCCAGCTTTGCGGCGGGGATCGGCTGCTTGAAATCATCCACGACTTCATGGTGTTCGACGCCGGTGTGAAGAAAACCTGCCGCCACAACCAGTACTTCGGCGCGGTCGCCGCCCGCAGGCATGTCGCCAGCCGCGAGGGCGGCATCATCTGGCACACCCAGGGCAGCGGCAAAAGCCTGTTGATGGTCTGGCTGGCGAAGTGGATCCGGGAAAACGTCACCGGCGGGCGGGTGTTGATCGTCACCGACCGCAAGGAGCTCGACGAGCAAATCGAGAAAGTCTTCAAGGGCGTTGACGAGAACATCCACCGCGCGGGCAGCGGCGCCGACCTCGCCGGCGCGCTGCAATCCGCAGAATTCTGGCTGATGGCCTCGCTGATTCACAAGTTCGGCGCGCGCGAGGAAGCCAGCGCCGGGGAAATCGATGAGTACATCGAGGAAATCCGCAACAACCTGCCGCGGAACTTCCAAGCCAAAGGCGAGATTTTCGTCTTCGTCGACGAATGCCACCGCACCCAGTCGGGCAAGCTGCACCGGGCGATGAAGGCGCTGCTGCCCGAAGCAACGCTGATCGGCTTCACCGGCACTCCCCTGCTCAAAGCCGACAAAGCCCGCAGCATCGAAATCTTCGGGCCGTACATCCACAGCTACAAATACGACGAGGCGGTGCGCGACAAAGTCGTGCTCGACCTGCGCTACGAAGCCAGGGACATCGACCAGCAACTCACCTCCCAAGCCAAAATCGACCAGTGGTTCGAGGCCAAGACCGCGGCCCTGACCGATCTCGCCAAAGCCCAGCTCAAACAGCGCTGGGGCACGATGCGGGCGGTGACGAGCGCCGAGGACCGCCTGCGCAAGATCGTCGCCGACATCGTGTTCGACATGGAAACCAAGGGCCGCCTCAAGAGCGGCCACGGCAACGCCCTGCTCATCTCCGACAGCATCCACTCCGCCTGCCGGCTGTTCGGGATGTTCGGCGGCACCGCGCTTGCCGGAAAATGCGCCATTGTGACCTCCTATCAACCGACCGCGGCGTCGATCAAAGGCGAGGAAAGCGGCGAAGGACTCACCGAGAAACTGCGCAAGTACGACATCTACCGCAAGATGCTCGCCGAGCATTTCGGCGAACCGGAAGACCGGGCGATGCGCAAGGTTGATGACTTTGAGAAGGAGGTGAAGCGGCGCTTCATCAACGAGCCGGGGCGGATGAAGCTGCTGATTGTGGTGGACAAGCTGCTCACCGGCTTCGACGCGCCGTCGGCCTCCGCACTCTACATCGACAAGAAAATGCAGGACCACGGCCTGTTCCAAGCCATCTGCCGCGTCAACCGGCTCGATGGCGAAGACAAGGAGTACGGCCATATCGTCGATTACAAGGATTTGTTCAAATCACTCGACCGGGCCATCTCCGACTACACCGGCGAAGCCTTCGAAGCCTACGACAGCGACGATGTGGCCGGACTGTTGAAAAACCGGCTGAAGCAGGCCCGGGAACGCCTCGGCGAAGCCCGCGAAGCGGTCAAAGCGCTGTGCGAGGCGGTCGAGCCGCCGAAGGATTCCACCGCCTACTTCCATTACTTCTGCGCCGCCGAGAGCGGCAACGCCGACCAACTCAAGGCGAACGAGCCCAAACGCCTCGCGTTGTACAAGATGGCGGCGGCCTACCTGCGCGCCTACGCCGACATCGCCAATGAGATGCAAGCCGCCGGATACACCGTGGCGGAAGCGAAAACCATCCGCGATGAAGTCGATCATTTCGCGAAAGCGCGCGAAGAAGTGAAACTCGGCAGCGGCGACCACATCGACCTCAAACGGTACGAGCCGGATATGCGGCACCTGCTCGACACGTACATCCGCGCCGGGGAAAGCGAGAAGATTTCCGCCTTTGACGAGTTGCCGCTGGTGCAACTCATCATCGAGCGGGGGGAGGACGCACTCGCCTCGCTTCCCGATGGCATCCGCGGCAGCAAGGAGGCCACCGCCGAAACCATCGAGAACAATGTCCGGCGGCTCATCATCGACGAGAGGGCGGTCAACCCGCGCTATTACGAGCACATGTCCACCCTGCTGGAAGAACTGATCGCCGAGCGCAAGCGGCAGGCGCTCGACTATCAGGCGTATCTGGCGAAAATTGTCGAACTCGCACGGAAAATCGCGCGGCCGGACCGGGCCCGCTATCCCCAGGCGATCAACAGCGGCGCCCGGCAAGCGATCTTCGATCTGCTGCGGGATTGGCCGGGGCTCGATGCGCTGCTTGCCAAACTACAAGCCAAAGACTCTGGTGCAACAACCGCCGAATCCGCCGCGCTGGCCGTCGATGACGCGATCCGCAAAGCGAAAATGGCCGACTTCCGCGGCCACCCCATGAAAGAGAAAAAAGTGCGCAACGCCATCAGAAAAGTGCTGCCGGATGACGATCTGGCCGATGAACTGTTTGCAATCGCCAAGGCCCAGCGTGAATACTGAAAGCCATCTGCTGCAAGTTGCCGATATCGCGGTCGAAGTCACCCGCAAGCGCATCAAGCACCTGCACATCGGCGTCTACCCGCCGGAGGGCCGCGTGCGGGTGTCCGCGCCAATGCGGCTCAGCGAGGAGGCGGTTCGGCTCGCGGTGGTTGCCAAACTCGGCTGGATTCGCCAGCGCCGGGCGCGGTTCGCCGCCCAGCCCCGGCAATCGGCGCGCGAATTCGTCACCGGCGAAACCCACTACTTCGAGGGCCACCGCTACCGGCTTGATGTGATCGAAAGCGCCAAACGCCCAAGCGTGCGCATCCGCAATCGCGCCTTCCTCGAAATGCGCGTGCCGCCGGGCGCCGACCGCGCGGCCAGGGAAGCGCTGCTTTACCGCTGGTATCGCCGCGAACTCCAGGCCCGCCTGCCGGCGCTGTGCGCGGAATGGGAGCCGATAGTCGGCGTCAAGGTTCAGGAATTGCGCATCAAGCGGATGAAAACGCTGTGGGGCTCGTGCAACGCCAAAGCCGGCCGCATCTGGCTCAATCTCGAACTCGCCAAAAAACCGCCCGCCTGCCTAGCCTTCGTGCTGGTCCACGAAATGGTCCACTTCCACGAACGCCTCCACAACGCCCGCTTCCACGCCCTGATGGACACCGCCATGCCAAAATGGCGCAGCCACCGTGACGAACTGAATTTCGCACCGCTAACCCATGAGAATTGGAAGTACTAGATAATCGGAAGCCGCCGATTCGCAAATCGGCAGACTGCTCGCGCAGCCCTTAACTGGAATTGTAGCTATGTCCGCATCTCACAGATCCATCTTGGCAGCACTGACTGTCCTAGGAAATGATCAAATCCAGCAGGCCGGACATAGATATACACCCGGAGTCGATCCTAACGCGCCGAATCTCAGGATCAAATCACTTTTTGAGGCAATTGAGAATGTTGCTTGTGGGGCTGCCGCCCGTGAGAGATTTGAGTCGGTGCTGAATACGTTTTTCGAGGCTTGGGAACATGTCAAGTATTGCAGTCAACACTCCAAACAAATTCAGAGTCAAATTAATGATGCTCGCACCTTCTTACCATCGATGATGAGTCGACTACGCAACAGGGACAAGAGCGCAGTAGAGCATTGGTCGAAATTTCTCTCAATCATAGAGAAATATCTGCTGACTGATGTAGAGCACTGGCGCAAGAGAGAATCCGATCTTCGTCCAAGAATGAACGACAAAAATCGTTCACCTGAATTCGAAAACATTCGCAGCAATATAGGTCTTATCGATCGATGCCTGAACATTGTTCTCGCTGAAAAGGAGTATATCGAAAGCTCGAGGTTCAAAGTACTGATTGATCCCAATTTATTGATAAGCGGTGAATGGGGTACAGGTAAAACTCATCTGATGTGCGATTTCCTACAAGATAGAATTGATCGAAACAAAGCAACTGTTCTTGTGCTAGCTAAGAATTTTCAAGACAACATTGTCGCCAAAATCTGTCATCGAATTGCAAGAGATTGTGCAGCAAACTATCTATTCGATCAACTTGAGAAGTTGGCGAACCAAACCGGCGAAAGAACAGTTGTAATTGTAGATGGTGTAAACGAAGGTATTCGCGCAGAATGGAAAAAGGCCATTAATTCTCTTCAAGCATTAGTTGCTGACCGCCCGACCATCGGATTGATTTTGACCTGCCGAACTCTGTTTGAAACCATCGCTATCAACAAGCAAGAATTAGAACGGTTCCACAAGATAAAGCACTTCGGTTTTGACGATCAGGAGTTCGACGCTCAGGCGACCTTCTTCGAGTATTACAACCTACCACTAACTGAAGTACCTCTGCTGAACAGAGAATTCTCGCGACCATTGACACTGAAACTGATTTGCCAATCCCTCCAAAACCTTACTGGCAAGAAGCTGTCACAAGGTTTCGCAGGCATAGCCTCGGGCCAGAAAGGACTGAATTATGTCCTTGAATCGTTTGTCAATAATGTTGGCAAGTCGATAGAGTGTCAATATGATCTGAGATCCAAAGGGTGCTGGGGATTGCTGAAGGGAAGCGATCAAATTGTTGATAGGAGGCTCGCCGGTTTCGCCCCGTGCATGGCGGAGAATCTGCGCACCTATGTTCGTCCGTCGGAAGCTGATCGCATCGTTGCCGCTCATTATCCAGCATTGAGACCAGTGCAGAGGCGCCAACTCCTCGAAGTGCTACGAACAAATGGCCTCATCGAAGAGGATGCTCTTTGGTGCTCGACGAATTCCGGGCCCAAGCCTCGCATAGTCTTTCGTCTTCCTTATCAACGATTCAGTGACCACTTGATCGCTCGGCATCTGCTGAAAATGTATCTCGATGTATCATCCGCGGAAACGATCAGACATAGTTTCACGAGAAATTCCCCGCTCGCCCGAATCTTCCGAATATCAAATCTATATAACCAAAAGTACGCGGAACCTGGCTTGGCGGAAGCGCTAATCACCGAGTTCCCAGAGCGAGTAGGGATGAAAATACCATCCAAGCAGCGCGAGCTATTGTTTGTATTGCCTCTAAGGAATCAGAGGTTGGATGCATATTTCAATCCATTCATCGAAGGCATATTTTGGCGCAATCCTGCGACTTTCACTGAAGGTACATCGGTCGTTATCAACCAATACCTAAATGCTGAATCGTGGGAATACGATCAGATTTTTGATGCATTAGTAGCCGTCGCAACTAAACCTAAGCACCCATACCGCGCATGTCGTCTTTACGATACACTCATGCGCTATCCCATGCCCAATCGCGATCTACGATGGTCTGAGTACCTTCGGCGACAGTATGCGTCGCCCACTATCCGTCGTCTATTGACTTGGGCGAGGAAGCTGAATGTGGAAAGCATATCTCAGAACTCCGCGACGGAACTTGTTGTACTGCTCTCACTGGTTCTTACAACGGTCGTTCGGAGTGACCGCGACTTAGTGACAAAGGCGCTTGTGTTGATAGGCGAACGTTTTCCCAAAGTACTTTTCTCCCATGTCCTGACTAGCCTTGAGTTTAATGATCCTTATGTGCCGGAACGGATGCTGGCGGCTGCCTATGGAACGACTTTGTCCTTGGTTGACTCGGAGGCGGCACCGACGTTTCGACCTCGGCTCGGAGATTTGGCTATCACTCTCTATCGCAAGATGTTCGGCCCCAACGCGCGCAATGCCACCCACCATGCCATGATGCGGGATTATGCACTCGGCATCATAGAGGTAGCCCGGCACAAGAGTTGTGTCATGCTACCCAAGACCGCTAGCCGTAATCTTGTTGCGCCGTTTCCAAACACGGGATCTACATTCACGAGTGACGGTACGCCCGACCCAACTGTTTGCGAAGCCATTGATCATGCCATTCAAATGGATTTCGGCAACTACACTATCGGACGCTTGATCCCCAATCGAAACAATTACGACAATACAGATCCAGAATACATCCAAGTCCTAACAA
>JAPOTO010000060.1:0-2673 GCA_026709135.1 Gammaproteobacteria bacterium
TGCGAATGAGCCGGATTCGGATCGGCATGATGGGGCTGGGCCAGATCGGCCGGCAGATTTTCCGCTTGGCGCTCGCCGACGAGCGCTTCGAGGTGGTCGCGGTTTCCGACATCGGCCAGCCGGAGATACTGCGGCATCTGCTCGACAAGGACATGGGCCGCGGCGCCGGGGTTCGCTTGGAAGACAACAGCCTGGTGAGCGCGGGCTCCCGCGCCCGCCTGCTGTCATCGGCGAAGCCCGGCGAGATTCCCTGGGATGTGTTCGGGGTCGATTTCGTCATCGACGCCACCGGGCGCTTCCGCTCCCGGGATGATCTGGCCCCGCACCTCGACAGCGGCGCCGCCCGGGTTGTCACCTCGATGCTGCCGGTTGACGATATCGACCGGGTGGTCCTGTTCGGCGTCAACGATGGGGAGATGGCGCCCGAAGACCGCATCGTCTCGGCGGGTTCGGCGTCCACCACCGCCACGGCGCTCGCCCTGCGGGTGCTGTCGAGGCGGTACGCCATCGAACACGCGACGATGACTTCGGTTCACGCCTACACCAGCGACCAGAGCCTGCAGGACTACGCCGGCGCCGACTACCGCCGCAGCCGCTCCGGGGCGCGCAACATCATCCCCAACGACACCCCCGCCCTGCGCTGGATTCAGCGCCTCCTGCCGCAACTGCGAGGCCGGATGACGGCCTACGCCCTCAACGTCCCGGTGCAAACCGGCTCGATGCTCGACATCACTGTTTCGCTGAAGGACGGCAAAGCCGAAATCGACGAAGTGCGCGAGCTGTTCCGGCAAGCCGCGAGGGCCAAGCCGGAACTGATCGAAACCACCGACGACCCCATCGTTTCCTCGGATGTGCGGGACTGCGGCAAGTCCCTGCTCGTCGATCTGAAAGGCTGCATGCCGGCCGGAGCGCGGATGCTCAAGATTCTCGCCTGGCACGAATCACTCGGCCACGCCCGCCGGATCCTCGATGTGGTGGGGGCCTACGCGAAAATCGACGGCAACCGCAAACGGGAGGCGGCGTAATGAGGATTGCAATCAATGGCTTCGGCCGCATCGGCCGCGCGGTTTTCCGCATCGCCGAGTTCCGGCCCGACATCGAAATCGTCGCCATCAACGACCTGTTCGACAACGACGCCCTGCGCTACCTGCTCAATTACGACACGGTGATGGGGCGCTTCCCCGGCAAGGTCAGCATCGAAAACGCCGAACTCGTCACCTCGCGCACCCGGGCCCGGATGCTCAAGGAACGCAACCCCGCCGACCTGCCGTGGAGGGAGCTTGGCGTCGAGGCGGTGGTCGAGGCCACCGGGGTTTTCCGCAGCAAGGCGCAGGTTTCGATGCACCTCGAAGCCGGCGCCGAACGCGCCCTGCTCACGGTGCCGGCGAAGGACGAAATCGACTACACGGTCGTCATGGGGGTCAACGAGGACGGCCTGCGGCCCGAACACCGCATCGTCTCCAACGCGAGCTGCACCACCAACTGCCTCGCGCCGCTGGCCAAGGTTCTGCACGATACTTTCGGCATCCGCGAAGGCATCATCAACACCGTCCACGCCTACACCAACGACCAGAGTCTGGCCGATGTGCCCCACTCCGACTGGCGCCGCTCCCGCGCCGCGGCGGAGAACATCATCCCCACCTCCACCGGCGCCGCCCGGGCCGTGGGCCAGGTCCTTCCCGAACTCAACGGCCGCCTCGACGGCATCGCCTCCCGGGTGCCGGTCCCAGACGGCTCGGTCGTGGATCTGTTCGCCGAACTCGAGCGGGACGTCACCACCGGGGAAGTCAACGCGGCCCTGCGCGAAGCCGCCCAAGGCCCGCGCTTCAAGGACGTGCTCGAATACACCGAGGAACCGGTGGTCTCCTCCGACATCATCGGCAACCCCCACTCCTCGATCTTCGACGCCAGCTTCACCCAAGTCGGCGGCGGCCGCTTCCTCAAAGCCCTAAGCTGGTACGACAACGAATGGGGCTACTCCAACCGCGTCTGCGACGTGCTGGGCCTGATGTCCGCGAACGCGTGAGGGACAGATTCCGCGAATTCGCGCGGAATGAAGGGCGGAACAAAATCAGGATGGGTTGCTGGTGTCCATGAACTCGACGTGGATTTCGAGTTCGATTTCGTCGCCGACGCCGAAGTTGGCGAAGCGGTCGAGGCCGAAGGTGGAGCGCTGGAAGTTGGCGCTGGCGGAGAAGCCGACGGTGTAGCTGCGGGTGAGGAAGTTGCGGCCGCCGCCGTTGAAGTTGACTTCGAGTTGCACCGGCGCGGTGGTGCCGAGCAGGGTCAATTCACCGTTGAAGAGGAAACTGTCTTCGTCGATGGATTCGGCGAAGGAAGTCGTGCGGTAAATCGCCTGGGGATACTCGGCGACGTTGAACCAGTTTTCGCCGCGCAATTCCTCCTCGAATTCGGGCAGGTTCACATCGAGCGCCGCGGTGTTGACGATGACTTCGAGGCTGGAGTTTTCGATGTTTTCCGGGTCGAAGTCGAGGCTGGCGTCGAAATCGTTGAAGCTGCCGACGAAGGTCGAAAATCCGAGGTGGTCGAGCTTCCACAGCAGGCTCGCGTGGTTTGGGTCGAGGGTGAACTGCCCCGCCCTGACTTCGGCGATTTCGGTTTCGAAATCCGGCGTCAACATGCGGTCGCAGCCGGCGAGCGCCAGCGGTGCCG
>JAPOTO010000060.1:2862-7035 GCA_026709135.1 Gammaproteobacteria bacterium
ATTTCGGCGGTGCTTGCCCAGTAGCCCTGGCCGACGCCGTATTCGAGGCGCTTGATCGTCACCTTGCTGTTGAGGCGGAAGCCGAGTTGGCCGTCGTTGTTCTCGACGCTGAGAGTGAACGGAAAGCTCATGGGCCGGGTAACGTTGCGGATCGTCAGGCTGCCGCTGGAAGTGAAGGAATCCATTGAGTTGAGACGGCATTCGGCGGCTTCAAAGCGCGCGGTTGGGAACTGATCGACATCGAACAGCTCGATGTCGAGCAGATAGTCGATGGCCTCGGGAGAATCGAGCCAGAGATCGCCGATGGGAATCGTCACGGTGAAATTGCACGAGCCGGGGTTCATCGGGTCGATCTCGAACACGGCGTCGACGTTTCGGAACTCGCCCTGGTAGGGGTCGCCGGTGTAGGTGTAGTGGAAGATGACTTTTGATTGCTCCTGGTCGATCACCCAGGTTTGGGCGAGGGCGGGGAAACCAATCAGCAGCAGCGGCAACGCCGGCAACAACTTTCTCATCTCGTCTCTCCTGTCTCTTTACGGCAATGCGTAGGCGACGATCTCGGCGGGGGTGCCGCCGCCGCTGACGACCATGGCGATGTACTGCTTGCCGTCGTGCTCATAGGTCATCGGCACGCCGGTTTGCGTGGCTGGCAGTTCGATCTCGTGGAGAATATCGCCGGTGGCCTTGTCGTGGGCGCGGAAGATGTTGCCGCCGCCAACGCCTTCGCCGGCGAACAGCAGGGTTTTGGTGACCAGCAGGCCCGATTTGGTCTCGACGCCGGTGCGCGGCAGCTCAACGCCTTCCAGCGCCGGGTTGTTGGCGATGTTCTCCGGGGTGTCGGCGTTGGCGATCTGCCAGCGCATTTCGCCTTCGTTCATATCCAGCGCGGTAATGCGGCCATAGGGCGGCTGCACCAGGGGAATTCCCCGCACCCGGGGGACGCGCACGCCGAAGGCCATGCTGAAATCGATATCGGAGTTCGGATCCTTCTCCACCGAAAGCACCGAGATCACCGTGCGCGAAGGCACATACAGAATGCCGGTTTCCGGGTCCAGCACGCTCGCTTCCCAGTTGGGGCCGCCGATGGCCGAGGGCAGGCTCAAGGTGCCGCGGGTGCCATCGGCGGCCTCCTTCTCGGATGGCGGCGAATACAGACTCGGGCTGAGGCGGAAATCTTCGAGCGCGGCCAAGGCCTCGGCGCGCAATTCCGGGGTGAAGTCGATCAGGTCGTCCTCGGTGAAGCCCTGGCGGTCCACCGCGGGCGGGCGGGTCGGGAAAGGCTGCGTCGGCGAATACCACTCCCCCGGCACATCGCCGGCGGGAACGGGCAATTCCTCGATGGGCCAAATCGGCTCGCCGGTTTCCCGGTCGAAGGTGTAGATGAAAGCCTGCTTGGTGACCTGGGCGAGGATTTTGCGGCCATTGGGCAAGTCCGCGAGCACTGGCGCGGAGGGGTTGTCCCAGTCCCAGATGTCGTGGTGGATGAGTTGGTAATGCCATTGCCGCTCGCCGGTTTGGATATCGAGCGCCACCACGCTGTTGGCGAAGAGATTGTCGCCGGGGCGGTCGCCGCCGAAGCGGTCGCCGGTGGCGGATTCGGTGGGTAGATAGACATGGCCAAGCTCGGGGTCGCCCGACATCGTGGCCCAGACGCCGGCGTTGCCGGTAATCTCGGCGCCGTCGCCGAGCCAGGTTTCGATGCCGACCTCGCCGGGTTCGGGAATCGTGCGGAAAGTCCACAGCAATTCGCCGGTTTGGGCATTGAAGCCGCGCACATCACCCTTGACGTTGTACTTTGACGGCGGCCGCATCGAAACCCGGTGCGCCGGGCCGACGACGACCACATCGTTCATGATGAAGGGCGGCATCGAAGAGCCGATGTCAACGTCGTCGCGGCCTTGGCCGAGGCGCAGGCCCGCGAACATGTCAACCCGGCCGTTGTCGCCGAAGTTCGGGTCGGGGATGCCGGTTTCGGCATCGAGGGAAACGAGGAAGAAGCCCGGCGTGACGGTGATGATGCGGCGCTCGTCGCCGAAGCGGTAATACGAAATCCCGCGGCCCGAGCCCTTGCGCGGGGCAGCGTCGAAGCGCTCGCCTTCCTGCGGGCGCCACAGCCACAGCAATTGTCCGCTGGCGGCGTCGAGGGCCGCGACGTTGCGCGTGGCGCCCATCGAGGTGTACATCACGCCATCGACTTCAAGCGGGGTGAAAGTGGCGTTGAACTCCGGCTGGGGGCCGATGTTCCCGGTCGAAAAGCGCCAGGCGAGTTGCAGCGAGCCAACGTTGCCGGCATTGATCTGGTCGAGCGGCGAATAGCGCTGGGCGAGCTCGTTGCCGTGATGGGTGGGCCAGTCTCCCGCGTGGACACCGGTGCCAGTCTGACCCGCGGCCAGTGGCGCCATGGCGAGGATGCAGGCACCCGCGGCGAAAGACGAAATCAAGGGCTTTGCTCTTCTCATCCAGGACTCTCCGGATTTTTTGTCAATGGGCGGGCAGGTTCGAAACGGCAGGCAAGAATAAGCAATCCACCCTGCCCGCGCAAGAAAACCCAAGGCTTCACTACGATTTGAAACAATTGCGCGGCGGGGCTTAGTGGTTCCACCAGGGGAGGGTGGCGTATGGGCGCAGGTCCAATTCGTGGGTCCAGGCGGAGCGGTGCTGTTGGTGGAGGTGCCAGTAGGTTTCGGCCATTCTGGCGGGCAACAGCAGGTCGTCCCTGGCGCCGCGGGTTTCGCGCAGGCGCTGGAACTGCTCCGGGCCGAGCATCTTGCCGAGGGTGTCCGGGGCATCCACCGCGCCATCGACGACGATGTGCGCGATGTGGATGCCAAGCGGGGCGTATTGCGCGTTGAGTGATTGGCAAAGCATGCGCCGGCCGCCCATGGCGGCGGCGTGGGAGTGCTGCCCCGCGTTGCCGCGCATGGCCGCCGTCGCCGAAGTGACGAGCAGCGTGCCGCGGCCGCGGCGGGCCATCGGCGGGCAAACCGCGGAGGCCGTTCTGAACAGGCCGAATGTGCCCATGCGCCAGCCGAGCTCGAAAGCCTTCAGCGGAGTCTCTTCAAGTGGCCGGTCGCCAATCTGGGCGCCGAGATTGTAGAGAACCACCTCGATGGGGCCGGTTTCGGCTTCAATAGCCCGGATGCGCTCTTCGATGGTGTTTTCCTCGGCGGCGTTCAGCAGATAACCCGAGGCGGCGCCCCCCTCGCCTTCGATTTCCGCCACGAGCCGGTCGAGGCCTTCCCGATCAGTGCGCCGGCACAGCGCCACATGGAAACCCTCCCGGGCGAAACGCTTGCCCACATGCCCGCCGATTCCCGCGCCCGCGCCGATAATCAAACAAACCGGTTTCATGGGTTGCACCTCTGCTGACTCCTTATCCAAGCGTTTTTCGAATTTCAGCGATAGACCACCATCACGATGAGGCGTGAATCGAAGCCTCATGGTGCCGCTTTTATCGGACACCACACAAAAAGGCCCCCGCAGCAAATGCTGGGGGGCCTTTGTATGGTGCCTGACGATGACCTACTTTCACATGGGGAGGCCCCACACTATCATCGGCGCTGGGTGGTTTCACTGCTGAGTTCGGGATGGGATCAGGTGGTTCACACTCGCTAAGGTCGTCAGGCATAAACTGTCGCCGCAAACCGGCCCTTCAAGGACCAATGCCCAGGGATCAGTCGCGGCCAATCCGGTTGAAAGACATGGAGCATGCCACTGGGCAAGTCGCCAAGCGCTGTTTCCGTATGAAAGTTTCCACATGAAAACCATCGTTACGATCGCTGCGTTTTCCGCTCGCTTCGCAAACCGGGGATAACTAAACCCCTGGTTATGCGATCAAGCCTCACGTGCAATTAGTACCGGTTAGCTCAACGCCTCACAGCGCTTACACACCCGGCCTATCAACGTCGTCGTCTTCAACGGCACTTCAGGAGGAGCCAGGCAAGCCCGGATCCTCAGGGAGATCTCGTCTTGAAGGAGGCTTCCCGCTTAGATGCCTTCAGCGGTTATCCCGTCCGAACATAGCTACCGGGCAATGCCTCTGGCGAGACAACCCGAACACCAGCGGTTCGTTCACCCCGGTCCTCTCGTACTAGGGGCAACTCTTCGCAAATCTCCTGCGCCCACGGCAGATAGGGACCGAACTGTCTCACGACGTTCTAAACCCAGCTCGCG
>JAPOTO010000084.1 GCA_026709135.1 Gammaproteobacteria bacterium
CCCCCCCCCCCCCCCCCCCCCCCCCCCCCCCCCCCCCCCCCCCCCCCCCCAAATATTGGAATGGGTTGTTGTCATGTTCACGGCCTTGACCCTCTCGCTGTTGTCCGCTGAACGTTGTTTGTTGCTCGAGAGGGGTTTTTCCACTCGATTCAAGCGAATGCTAGCACAAGCAGGAAAAATCGCTCAAGTGGCAGCCCTTCGCGTGTAGAGAACAAATAAAGTGTCCGGTCATACAGTGGTCGTTTTTCGAGGCGACCGGGAGGACTTCCACTGGGGGCCGCGCGGGCGGAAGGTTGTTTTGCGCGTCGTTGAGACTGAGCGCGCCAGGGATGGCCGAAAGCGAAGTCGAACCGATTTGAGCCCCGACAGGATGTCGGGGCGAAATTTAGCGCAAAACAACCTTCCGCCCGCGCGGCCCGGATCCCGCTATATATCGAACTTCACCCCCTGGGGCCGGGGTGAACTTCGGCTGCCACTTGGCGTAGACTGGGTTTGCCGCCGATTTTCGTTGCGGGTGGAACGCCTTGACGCCGGTTGTCCGACTTTACCTGCTGATTGCCCTGGTGCTGATGCCGCTCAGCCTGGCTTGGCTGTGGCTGGGCGGCGACGGAACCGGCTTGGCGCCATCCGGCCCGATGCCTTTGCGGCTGCTGGTTTTCCTGGTTCTGCTCGCCTGGACCGTGACCGGCGCCTGGGACTACTTCTTCAGCGCCAGCAACCTGCGGCGGAACTATCCGGTGCTGGTCAACATCCGCTATCTGCTCGAGTCGTTCCGCCCGGAAATGCGCCAGTATTTCATCTCCAACGACCTCGACGAGCGCCCGTTCAGCCGCGAGCGCCGCGACATCGTCTACTCCCGCGCCAAGGACCTGGCCGACACGATCCCCTTCGGCACCCAGCGCGACCTGCTCGAAGAGGGCTATGGCAGCCTGCAACACTCGCTTGCCCCTACACATCTCGACGCGGGCCACGGCCGGACCAGCATCGGCGGCCCGCAATGCGCACAGCCCTATGACGCCTCGCGGCTCAATATATCGGCGATGAGTTTCGGCGCCCTGAGCGCCAACGCGGTGATGGCGCTGAACCGGGGCGCCAAACTCGGCGGCTTTGCCCACAACACCGGCGAAGGCAGCATCAGCCCCCACCATCTGCGGCATGGCGGCGACCTGATCTGGCAGATCGGCACCGGCTATTTCGGCTGCCGCCAGCGCGACGGCCGGTTCGATTCCGGCGCCTTCGCCGAGCGCGCCAGGCTCGATGCGGTCAAGATGATCGAGTTGAAACTGTCCCAGGGCGCCAAGCCTTCCCATGGCGGGGTGTTGCCGGGGGCGAAGGTTACCGCGGAGATCGCCCAAATCCGCCTGGTGGAGGCGGGCAAGACCGTGCTGTCGCCGCCGCGCCATCCCGAGTTCGACACGCCAATGGGATTGCTCGAGTTCCTCAGCAGGCTGCGCGAGCTGAGCGGCGGCAAGCCGGTGGGCTTCAAGTTGGCGATCGGCAAACCAAGCGAGTTCTGCGCCATTGTGAAGGCGATGCTGCGAACCGGGATTGTGCCGGACTTCATCACCGTCGACGGCGCCGAAGGCGGCACCGGCGCGGCGCCGGTGGAATTCACCAACCGGCTTGGCGCGCCATGCCTCGAGGCGACGTGGTTCGTCAGCCAGATTCTGCTGGGGGCGGATCTGAAAAAAGACGTGCGGGTCATCGCCTCCGGCATCACGGCGACGGGTTACGACATGCTGGAGAAGATCGCGCTTGGGGCGGATGCGGTCAACGCCGCGCGGTCGATGATGCTCGCGCTCGGCTGCATCCAGGCCAAGGCCTGCAACACCAACCGCTGCCCGACCGGCATCACCACCCAGGACAAGGCGCTGGCCAGGGCGGTCAAGGTCGGGGAAAAGGCCGAGCGGGTCTGCCGCTTCCAGCGCGCCACGGTGCGAGCCTTGCTCGAACTATGCGGCGCGATGGGATTAAGCGGCCCCGACGCGCTCGGCCCCGGGCATCTGTTCACCCGCCGCGGCGACCGCGTGCTCAGCCACGCGGAGCTGAACCCCCAGCTCGAAGCCGGCCAGTTGCTGACCGGCGGTGCCGGGGAGCGGTTCCGGCGCGACTGGGAGGCAGCCAGCGCGGACCGGTTTTAAGGGCCGCGCCCCGAACGAGGCTACTGGCGGGTTCCAGTCACCTGAAGGTCGCCGAAATCGGTGGCGAAAGCGCCATCGAGGGTGTCGCCCTCGACAGCGCCGCTGAAGTCGAGCATCACCGTCTGGCCCTGGGCGTCGATCTCGGTGCTGAAAGACACGTTCGGGCCGTCGTACAAGACATCCGCCACCGGCGCGTCGCCGAGCGGGTCGGCCGACATCATGCCGGAGCCGTCCGCATTGAGCGTGAGAGTGACGGGAATCGGGCCAAGCGGCGTGTCCATGTTGACACCCCACACTCCCACCGCCGGGGGCGGCGCGCTGGCGCAGCCGGCGAGGAAAACCAGTGCCAGGAAAAGGCTTCCGCCTGTGATTCTGTTCATGTGCATACCTTTTGTGTGCTGTCTGTTGTCTGTTCGCTGATCGTTCGCCAGCGGGTTGATGCGGATCGATGTTGGTTCCGTGAAACGCCGCGCCTATTGTCCGGTTAATCGCGCCCGCGTCAACCGCTTGGAGCGTATTGTGGTCTTGTGGCTTCGACCCGTCGCCGCCGGTGGGAGAGAATGCTTCACTTGTCTACGCCATCCAGTCGTCGCCTTGCAGCCAGCGGGAAACCGGCCAGGCCAGCAGGGCGCCGATGGGTGGGGCGGTGAGGTAGAGCCAGAGCAGCTCGAGATTGCCCGCCGCCAGCGCCGGGCCGAGCGAGCGCGCCGGATTCATCGACGCGCCGGTGACGCCGCCGCCGAACATGCTGAGCAGGGTCACCGCGCCGCCGATGACCAGCCCCGCCATGATTTTCTTCGGGCCATTGCCGCTGAGCACGTTGAAGATCACGAACATCAGCCCGAAGGTCAGCAGCACCTCGAACAGGAAAGTGCGCGGCGTGTCGATCAGCGTCGCCGTCATGCCGTAGCCGGAATGTTCCGGGAACAGCAGCCGCAGGGTGAAGGCGGCGGCGATGGCGCCAAGGCACTGGGCGGCGATATAGGGCGCGAGCAGGCGGCGCCCGAGCCGGCCCGAGGCGCAAAAGGCAATGCTCACCGCGGGGTTGATATGCGCCCCGGAGACGTTGCCGAGCGAATACACCACCGCCATCACCACCAGGCCGAAAACGATATTGATCCCGAGCGCGCCAAAGCCGACATTGAACAGATCGTTCGCCACCACCGCGCCACAGCCGGTGAACACCAGCGCATAAGTGCCCACCACCTCGGCACCCAGAATTCTCCAATTCATCGTCGTTTACCCCTCCGGCATTCCACACGCAGCGAAGCGTAAACCGCCGCATTGCCTCCAGCAATTCTCATTATGCCGAAGTTTAGACTGTCCGGTTTCCGCACAGCCCGCCAGAGGGCGACGGCTCGAAGCCACTTTCCGACCAAGGCGACGACAATCCAAAGCCAAAATCAGTCTCGCCGCATTATCGCCGACTCTCTGGAATCCCGCACCCTGTTTTCCTATACTTCCCCGTTCAATTGTCAGTCCATCGGAGAAATCGTGGCCAGATTCACACTCAACGGAGAAACCCGGGAACTCGACATCGAGCCTGAAATGCCCCTGCTCTGGGCGCTGCGCGACGAGCTTGGCATGACCGGAACCAAGTTCGGCTGCGGCATCGGCAACTGCGGCGCCTGCACCGTGCACATCGACGGCAACGCCATGCGCAGTTGCATCACGCCGGTCAGCGCCGTTGAGGGGCGCGATGTCACCACCATCGAAGGGCTCGCCACCGCGGCTGGTGGCGGGGGCCTCAGCCCGGTGCAACAGGCCTGGATCGACCATCAGGTGCCGCAATGCGGCTATTGCCAGTCCGGGATGATCATGGCGGCGGCCTCGCTGCTGGCGCGCAATCCCGCGCCCACCGACGCCGACATCGACGCCGGCATCACCAACATCTGCCGCTGCGGCTCGTACCCCCGGGCCCGCAAGGCGATCCACACCGCCGCGGCCATGGCCACCGGCAACACCGCCTAGGAGTCCAGCCATGACCGAAACCAAGCCCGAAACCAAGCCCAAACCCAAACTCAGCAGACGCAAATTCCTGCTGGTTTCCGCGGTCGCCGGCGGCGGCCTGCTGATCGGCTACGCGGCCACCCGGCCGAGCCGGCACCGCCTCGCCAACGACACCCTTGTTGAGGGCGGCGAACGCTTTGTCACTTCCTGGCTCCGCCTGACGCCGGACAACCGCGTCACGGTCTACGTGCCACACGCCGAAATGGGCCAAGGCATCCACACCGCCCTCGGCCAGATGGCAGCCGATGAAATGGACGCCGACTTGGAACTCGTCGATATCGAACAGGCCCCGGCCACCGACCTGTTCGCCAACGACGCCATCGTCGCCGGCTTCGCCGGGGAGTTGCTGCCGGCGTTTCTCACCGGGATGGTCAGCGCCGGCGCCCTGACCGCGGCGCGGATCGCCAATCTGCAAACCACCGGCGGCAGCGCCTCGGTGCGCTTCACCGGCGAGAACAGCCTGCGCGTGGCCGGGGCGGCGGCGCGGCAGATGCTGCTCGAATGCGCCGCGGAGCGCTGGGGCGTGCCGGTTGGCGAATGCGCCACCGAGGCCAGCCATGTGCATCATCCGGCCAGTGGACGCTCGCTGGCCTACGGCGAACTTGCCGAAGCCGCGGCCGCGCTCGAGCCGCCGGAAAACCCGGTGCTCAAGGACCGTTCCGAGTTCAACATCATGGGCAAGGCGATCTCGCGCCGCGACATTCCGGCCAAGGTTGACGGCAGCGCGCCCTACGGCATCGACGCCCACGCGGAGGACATGCTCTACGCCGCCCTGCGCCTCGCGCCGGTGTTTGGCGCGAAACTCGTCTCGGTGGACGCCGCCGAAGCGCTCGCCCAGCGCGGCGTGCGGCGGGTCGTCGAGCTCGAAGACGGCTACGCCGTGGTCGCCGACAACTATTGGCGCGCCAAGCAGGCACTCGAACTCGTCAAGGCCGAATTCGAGGCCACCGAAAACGACGATGTTTCCAGCGCCATGCTCGCCGAGCGCTTCGACGCCGCCCTCGCCGCCGGCGACAGCTCGGAGGATTTCGAGTCCGGCGACGCCGAAGCCGCCATCGAAGCAGCCGCCGACGTGTTCGAGGCGAGCTACCGCGTGCCCTATCTCGCCCACGCCGCGATGGAGCCGATGAACAGCACCATGCATATCCAGGGCGAGCGCGCCGACCTGTGGACAAGCACCCAGGACGCCCTCGCCATCAAGGCCCGGTCCGCCTCCACCGCCGGCCTCGCGGAGGACGACGTCACCTTCCACCACAGCTATCTCGGCGGCGGCTTCGGCCGGCGCCTGCCATTCACCTGGAATGTGATCGACCACGCCGCGCTCATCGCCAAAGAGTTTGATGTTCCCGTCAAGACCATCCTCAGCCGCGAGGAGGACATGCGCCAGGACTACTACCGCCCCGCGGTGCACAGCAACTTCCGCGCCGCCTTCGACTCCGAGGGCCGCGTAACCGCTTGGCACAACCGCTTCACCGGCCCGATCCAAGTCCCAGGCGCGGCGCACATCCCCTACGGGATTCCGAACCAGTCGATCCGCGTCGTCGATGTCGAAACCCATGTGCCGATCGCTTCCTGGCGCAGCGTCGATCATTCCCAGCAGACCTTCTTCATCGAATCCTTCATCGATGAAATCGCCCACCGCCGGGGAATCAACCCCTACCAGTTGCGGATGGACCTGCTTCAGCAACACCCGCGCCACCGCAATGTGCTGCAAGTCGCCGCCGAAGCCGCGGGCTACGGCAGCGGGCTGCCGGAAGGCCACGCCCTCGGCATCGCGGTGCAGGAGAGCTTCGGCAGCATCGCCGCCCAGGTCGCCGAGGTTTCCATCGGCGCCGATGGCCGGCCCATCGTCCACAAGGTCACCTGCGCGCTGGACTGCGGCTGGGCCGTCAACCCGGACGGCGCCGAGGCGCAGATCGAAAGCGGCGTCATCTTCGGCCTCACCGCGGCGATGCACGGCGCCATCACCATCGAAAACGGCCAGGTCGTGCAAGGCAACTTCCCCGACTACGAAATGCTGCGCATGGCCGACACGCCGGAAATCGCCGTGCATCTCGTCGAATCCGACAACCCCCCCGGCGGCCTCGGCGAACCCGCCACCCCGCCGGTCGCCGCCGCCGTCGCCAACGCCCTCTACATCCTCACCGGCCAACGCATCCGCGAACTCCCCATCGGCAACCGCGAGTTCACCCTCGACCAATCCCTCGCGGGGAATGTGTAACCTCTCGACTGGCCCGGGCTCCCGCCCGGGCCAGCTTGCTCCGGCTGCCAGCATTCAACGTCAGTATATTAGTGCTTGACACCATTAGCATATGGTACTAAGGTCACATGACGATTCGAAGTTTCAAGGACGTGAACACCGAGTCGATTGCGAATCGTCAGCGGTGCAAGAAGTTTCCGTTTGACATCCAGCGTCGCGCGCAGGCAAAACTGATGATGCTGAACAGTGCCAAAAGTCTTGACGACTTGCGCATACCACCGGGAAACCGATTGGAAGCTTTAAGCGGAGATCGCAAGGGTCAGCACAGCATTCGCATAAACGACCGTTGGCGTATTTGCTTTGCTAGGAGCCTGCGCCGTAGGAATTCACGGCTGCAAATTCGCTCTCATCCGCGCCCTTGGCTGCTCAATTTCGTTGAATATATGCCAATATTCGCCTCAATCGATCAGCCAAGGGCGCGGCGATATCGAATTTTCGC
>JAPOTO010000108.1 GCA_026709135.1 Gammaproteobacteria bacterium
GCCGTTCTTGTCGAAGCCACAAAGCCAAAAGGGCTGCGGGTGGAAGTGTAGTACCATCGGCGGTGACTGCTTGTTTGCGGGGGCCTTGGTTTGAAGCGCAATCGGAAGAGATGGGCGGCCCTGCCGCTGCTGCTGTTCGCCCAAGTGGCTGCCTTGGCGGCCCAGCCGCAGTGGCTTGAGGATCGGCAATACGAGTCTTGGCTGGAACTCGAAGCCGCCGACCAAAGCTATGCCGACCGCGCGCTCGAAATCGGCCGCCACCAGGCCTTCCTCGAATTCCTCGGCCAAGGCTCGGTGGTGTTCCGCGAAGGGCCGGTGGACGCGCTCGAGCTGTATTCCTCCGAAACCTTCCGCGGCGCCGAGCTGAGCTGGGAGGCACATTACATCGATGTTTCCCGCGCTGGCGACCTCGGCCTGTCGGCCGGCCCGGTGGTCATTATCAATCCGGGCGAGGATTCCGGCAGGGATTTTTTCGGCCACCTCATCTCGATCTGGCGCAAGCAGGGCATCCGCTGGGAACTCATGGCCGACTTGGGCGTGTTTATTCCCGGCTTTCTGAGCATGGACGTGCAGCCCGATTTCAACGACACCCTGCCGGTGCTCGCCGAAACCGCGCCGGTGCATGTCGCCATGGCGGACCCGGAGCCGATGGCGACCCTCGTTGAATCCGACCACACCTTCGGCCGCTCGATCAATTTCCGCGGCGGCCGCCGGGCGCTGCTGCGCTGGGGCATGGAAAACTCCCGGGTCTACCTGCCCGGCATGGCGCCAGCGGTCGGCGCCGAGGACGCGAGCACCGTGTACGGCGCCTTTCTCGACACCCGGCTCGAAGCCACCTTGCCGGTCAATCTCAACCATGTTGGCGGTTATCTCGCCGCGTCGCAGGAGCTCGGCTACACCTACGGCACCATGTCCGAGGCCGGCGCCGACGGGGAATCGGGCTTCCGCGCCAACTATCTGCGCCTGTGGCGGCTGATCGGCACCGGCGAATGGCGCATCGCCGTCGAAGTACTCTCGCCGTACTAATTTTCCGAACAATTCCATCCTTGTGCCGCGGGCAGGCCTCGATTGCCTATGCTGCCTGTGCCGGCCTCAGGGTTGCCCGCGGGTGAAATTGATTTCGCGGCGGCCGTGGATCGTCTCGAAGCCGCGGCTGTCGATGATGCCTATTGCCAGTTCATGCCATCCAGGGTCGAATTCGCGGGTATCGATGCTGGCGCGGAATCCGAGGTTCGGCTGGTTTGGATCGCTTCGCAGCCTGGTGGCCGCGACCACGTCTGGCCGCGGCAGGCCGTATTCCGCCTCGCCGATGGCTTCGCCGTCGAGATAGAGCCGCACCCGGGCGACACCAAGATCCTCGTTGTAGGCCCAGCCGCCGACCGCCGCCACGCCGGTCAAATCCGCCCCCGGCGCCGGCTCGTCGAGCCACGCCCGGGGTGGAAAAGGGCAGGGATGCGCCCTATCGCCGCCGACCGCAAGAATCGACTCGCCCCGGTAATAGCTGAAGCGCTTGTCGCCCTGGAACAGCGATAGCTGATCGATCTGCTCCAGCGCGTCGACGAGGCCGCAGGCCCGGGCGATGAGCGCGTGCTTGCGCTCGACATCGAGCGCCGAGTCCTCGGTGATGAACAGCATCGATTCGCCGGCGCGTTGCCGCACGAACGCCCCAGTGCGTTGCCAGATTTCCAACTGCCACAGGCGCCCGTCGCGAAGCGCCTTGTCGAGATCTAGGGTGTAGGCGCCGCCCGCCGTGCCGGCGTACTGCAACTGCGCGGCGGTTGGATAATTGCCGGTGACGACAACCGGCGCGGTGCTGAACGCGGTCTCCAGCAACGCGCCAGTGTGTTCATTGAACTCGGCCCAGCCCGCCATCTTTTCCGACAGCACACCCGCACCGAGCACCGGTTGCAACTCGCCCTGCAAGGACTGGCTGCCGATGCCCGCCACCGCGAGCAGGGCGCCGGCGAAGCCGATGGCCGGAATCGCCCGCGCCGCCGCAGCCGCGCTTCGCGGCCGCCATCGCTGCCGCAGCCAGTCGCGTGTGCGGCGCAGCGCTTCCGGGGCGAAGACGAGCAGCGGGAAGTAGCCGGGCAGGGGCCAATGGGCGCTGGTGCTGTTCGCATCGGCCCAGGGCGCGAGCAAGGCGTAAACCAGCAGATGCGGCAGCGAGAACCATAGCAACAGCCGGGTGTTGGGCGAGTTGCCCGCCCGCCAGGTCAGCCAGGCGCTGAGCAGCAGCAGCGCGTACAGCGGCGGCGTCGCCAGCAGCGCCTGCAATGGGACATGAAGCAGGCCGGCGGGGTCGAACCGCCAAGGGTGGCGTTCGATGAAATAGAAGCTCGCGCTATCCAGATTGGCGAAAAAGTTGGCCCAGGCCAATGGCAGCAGCCCCAATGCCGCGATTGCACCAGCAAGCCAAAGCTTCGGATTGCGCCAATGATGGGTGTCCCCGGAAGACATCCCGGAAAACAGCAGGAACGCCGCGGCGCCGGCGGGGTAGAGCAGGAAGCGGTAATGGCTGCACAGGCCCAGCGCCATGCAAACGCCAAAACCGAGCCAGTGGCGGCTGCGATCATGGCGCAGGGCGCGGTCGAGGCAGCCGAGGCTGAGCAGGCCGAGCAGCAGCATGGGCACATCGGGCACCGCGAGCAGGCCGAGAAAACCGCCAAGCGGCAGGCAAATGCTCAGGAATGCCGCTTGCAGGGCGTCCCGCCGCCCTTTGAACGGCAGGGCGAGCCAATAGACCGCGGCGGGCAGGCAGGCGCCGCCGAGCAGGAACAGCGAGCGGGTGGCGAGTGGATTGCCGGGGTCGAGGGCGGAACCGACGCCGGCGAGCAACGCGGTGAGAAAGGGCAGGTCGCTGTAGGCGATGGCGGGTTCGGTGGCGGCGAGCCAGTAGAACACCTCATCGCTGTACAGGTCCAGCCGCGAGGCGAACCAGATCTTCAGGCCCAGCAGCAGCCCGCAGGCGGTGGCGAGCCAGCGTAGGTCGGCAACAACGCCAGCCGCCTCCGCTTGGCCCGCGGACCCCGGCCCACCGGAATCAGTTCGCTGTGCCTGATCGCGCAATGCTGTTTCCCACCTGCACACTGGCAACTTCCAGCATCATTCTAGTGGAAAGCCCGGGTTTCAAGTGAGCCTGGCGGTGTTTACGCGCTTGTTGATAATCGTTATCATTTGCGGCTTTCCGCAAACACAGGAAAACGCAATGAAATGCCTGAACTTAAAGCTTCCCAACTCGATTCCAGCGCTGGCCCTGGCCGCCTTGCTCGGGGCCGGCAATGCCGCGGCGAACGGACCGATTGGCGATCATGTCAATGACCTGCAGGCGCATCTGCTCGAGTACGGCGATGAAGTCGTCTGGCTGATCGAGCGGATCGACGGCATCGTGGACGCCTACGAAAGCGGCGGGTTGGCGGCAGCAAACCCGGAAGCCATCGTGGAACATTGGGAGGAGGTCATCTTCCACGCGGCGATCGAGACCAGCTACATCCCGGTTTACGCATCGATCTGGCAGGGTCTGTTCGGCGTGCGCCAAGCCATCGAGGCGGAAGCCCCGATTGGCGAAGTGCGCGTTCAGCAGGCGATGTTGGAACAGTCGCTGTGGCAGGGCCTCGGCGCGGTGAAAATGGCCGCCCAATTCCAGCAGCGGGGGCTTTCCGCGGTGATCGAAGTCACCGAGGCGGCCACGCCGGCCGAAACAGTCGATGAAATCAAGCAGCGTCTCGACCGGGTGGTGGCCAAATACGCCGAACGCTTGCCGGAAGAGGCGGTCAGCATCGTTTTCGACACCTACCTCACCCGCTTCGAGGGCGTGGAGGGCATGCTGATCGAACAAGACGCCGAGTTGGTCGTGGACCTCGAGTTCGATTTCAACGTGACCTTGCCCCAGGCACTCGAAGGCGGCGCCGGTCTCGATCAGGTGCGCGGCGTGGTGTTGTCGATGCAAAGCAAGCTGGACCGGGCCAAGTCGCTATTGGAAGAAGCCGGACAGAATCGCACCAGCGTGTTTTAGCGTGTTCTGAATGAAACGCCGTTCCTTCCTGCGGGGGCTGGCGGTCTCGGGCGCACTCCCGGGCACACTAGCCTCGCTGCCATTTCCGGCCAGCCCCGGCCTCGTTTCGGCGGCCCAGTCTTCCGGCGTGGTGCCGGTTGATGAGTTGCCCGCGCTTGAAGGCGAGCTGACGCTGTATCTCGGCCGCGGCGAAGGTGGCCTGTATGAGAATGTGCTGGCGGCGATCGAAGAGCGCAATCCCGGCTTCACGCTCAATATCCGGCGCGGCCCAACCGCCGCGCTGGCCAACGCGATAGTCGCCGAAGCCGGGGCGGGGGTCGGCCGCGCTGATGTGTTCTGGGCGGTCGATTCTGGCGCCATCGGCCTGATCAACGAGGCCGGCCTGGCCCGGGAGTTGCCCGATGATTTGATACGCCAACTGCGGCCGGCGTTTCGCTATCCGCGCTGGGCGCCGGTCACGGGGCGCATCCGCGCGCTGCCGTTCAATACCGATCAATTGACGGCCGAGCGGATTCCACGCGACATCATGTCGCTCCCCGGCAGCGGGCTCGCCATTGGCTGGGCGCCAGCCTATGCCTCGTTCCAGTCTTTCGTCACCGCCATGCGGCTGCTTGAAGGCGACCGGGCCACCGCCGATTGGCTGCGCGGCATCAATGAATCGGCGATTTCCTACGCGGGGGAACTCGGCGTCGTCATGGCGGTTGAGCGGGGCGAAGCGCAAATCGGCTTCGCCAACCACTATTACACCCTGCGGCTGAAGTCGGGCATGCCCGAGGCCAGGGTGGCGATGGCCTTCACCCGCGGCGACGCCGGCTGCCTGGTCAACGCCTCCGGCGTGCTCGCCCTCGGCGATGGCGAGTTGCCGATCAACTTCATCCGCTATCTGCTCACCCGGGAAGTGCAAACCTATCTGGCCAACGAAGCCTACGAGATTCCGCTGGTGGCCGGTGTCGCGCCGCCGCCGGGGTTGCCGGACCTGGCGAGCATCTCGCCACCTGAAATCGACCTCACCCGGCTCGCCGACTTGCGTCCGACGCTCAATCTCATGCGCGAAGCGGGTGTTTTATGACTCGGCTTGCCGATGTCAATGACTCGGCTTGCCGATGTCTAATGACTCGACTTGTCGATATCTTATGACGCAACGGGTCGATGCGCGATGAACCGCTGGCCGGGATCCTATCCATTCGCTTTGGTGATCGCCCTGCTGGCGGTTTCGCCGGTGCTGGTGCTGTTCAGTCTGCTCGGCGACAGCCCGGCGTGGTTCTCGGCGGGAAACCTGCGACTGCTGGCGAACACGCTGCTGCTGGTGCTGCTCAGCGTGCTTGGCGCCTTCTTGTTGGGCGTTCCGCTGGCGGTGCTGACCGCCCATGTGCGCCTGCCCCTGCCGCGATTGTGGCTGGCGCTGCTCGCCGCCCCGCTGGCGCTGCCAAGCTATATCGGCGCATTCACCTTCTACGCCGCCTTTGGCCCGGGTGGCGAATTGGAAAACCTGACCGGATTGGCGACACCTTCGGCCCGGGGGCTGTTCGGGGCGGCGCTGGTGATGACGCTCTACACCTATCCCTTTGTGCTGCTCACCACCCGGGCCGCGCTGCTGAGCCAGGACGCCAGCCAGATCAACGCCGCGCGCACCCTCGGCCTCGACCTGCCGCGCAGCCTGTGGCGCATCGCGCTGCCGCGGGCGGCGCCGGGCATGGCCGCGGGCTGCCTGCTCGCGGCGCTGTACGCCCTTTCCGACTTCGGCACGCCGGCGATCATGGGGCTTGACACCTTCACCCGGGCGATCTATGTCGAGTACAACGCCTTCGGGCTGGAGCAGGCGGCGATGCTGTCGCTGCAATTGCTCGCCATCGTTGGCCTGGTGCTGTATCTGGAATCGCGGATAGCCGCGGCCCCGGAGCGGCCGGGCCGGGCGCTGGCGATCTGGCCGCGGGCCTGGCAATCGATCCTGTGCCTGATCGCCGCCGCACCGGTTACGCTGCTCGCCATCGCTTTGCCATTGGCGGTTTTCAGCGTTTGGCTGCTGCGCGACGGTGGCGGCGGCTTCGAATTCGCCCTCGCCTGGAATTCCGCCCTGGCATCCCTGCTCGCGGCCTGCGCCGCCGTCGCCCTGGCTTTGCCGGTCGCCTTCGCGGCGCTTGGCGGCCGCTTCGGACGGCTGCTGGAGCGGACAACGTATTTGGGCTTCGGCGTGCCCGGCATCGTCATGGGAACCGCGTTGGTCTATGTCGGATTGCAGGCGCCTTTCCTGTATCAGACCCTTGGCCTGCTGGTGTTCGCCTATGTGCTGCGGTTTCTGCCCTTGGCCGTGGGCGCGGTGCGGTCGGCGGCGGGGCAGCTCGACGCCAGCCTGGCCAACGCCGCGAGGCTGCTCGGCGCCGGGCCGTGGGAGTTGTGGCGGCGGGTGTCGCTGCCGTTGACATTCCGCGGCATGGTGGCGGGCGCCGCGCTGGTTTTTCTTGAGGCGATGCGGGAATTGCCGGCCACGCTGCTGCTGGCGCCAACCGGATTCGAGACCCTGGCGACGTATCTGTGGCGCGTCTACGAGGCGGGATACTTCGGCCGCGCCGCGATTCCCGGCCTGATGCTGGTGCTGATGTCGGGGCTGGGCTTGGCCCTGATGTTGTCCGGCGAGCGGCGCTCCGCCCTCGGCGCGGTCGGGGAGCGACGATAATCATGCTCGAAGTCAGCGGGCTCTGTGTCGATTATGGCGACACCCGGGTGGTCGAGGGGCTTGGCTTCGCCCTTGCCGAGGACGAGATTCTCACCCTCGTCGGCCCCACGGCCTGCGGCAAGACCACGATATTGCACGCCAT
>JAPOTO010000192.1 GCA_026709135.1 Gammaproteobacteria bacterium
GCGATATCGAATTTTCGCTTTCGCGAATTCCTACGGCGCAGGCTCCTAGGGCCTGCACTGCGTAAGTCGCCGTCTGGTGTGCGGGGTTGGGCGGGCGTGCGAGGCATGGATGCCGAGCCCGAAGCCTACAGGGAAGTATTTACGGCGTCCGCCCAACCCCGCACACCAGACGGCGACGGATCGAAGCCAAATGATCCCGGGGCTCCACCAAGAAAGAGCAACTTGTATTCTTTGGATTATAGCTCCTTCACCGCCTGGATCAGTTCGTTGGCGGCTTTTTGGCCGTCGCCGAACAGCATTTTGGTGTTGTCGGCGAAGAAAAGCGGGTTTTCCACGCCGGAGAACCCGGCGCCGCGGCCGCGTTTGATGACGATGACGTTTTCCGCATCCATGGCGTCGAGAATCGGCATGCCGTAGAGCGGGCTGGCGGTGTCGGTTTTCGCCGAAGGGTTCACCACGTCGTTGGCGCCGATGACAAGGGTAACCGTGGTGTTGCTGAAATCGGCGTTGATGTCTTCCATATCGTAGATCATGTCGTAGGGCACGCCAGCCTCGGCGAGCAGCACGTTCATATGCCCCGGCATGCGGCCGGCCACCGGATGAATCGCGAATTTGACCTTGACCCCGCGCTCGTCGAGCAATTGCACGAGCTCCCAGATCTTGTGCTGGGCCTGGGCCACCGCCATGCCGTAGCCCGGAATGATGATCGCCTGGCTGGCGAAAGCCATCACGATGCCCGCGTCCTGGGCCTGGATTTCCTTCATCTCCTTCTGTTCGCCATCCGCCGCCGCGGCGCCGGTGCCGACACCGGCGAAGAACACGTTGGCCACCGAGCGGTTCATCGCCACCGCCATCAAATGCGTCAGCAGCGACCCAGCCGAGCCGACGACGATGCCGGCGATGATCATCGCGGCGTTGCCGAGCACATAGCCCTCGAAGCCCACCGCGAGGCCGGTGAGGGCGTTGAACAGCGAAATGATCACCGGCATGTCGGCGCCGCCCACCGGCACGGTGATGAACACGCCGACGATGAGCGCGAGGGCGAAGAAAATCGCTATTGTTGTTGGATCGACCGAGAAATAGACCAGCACGGCGAACACCACCGTGGCAATCGCCAGCAAGGCGTTGACATAATGCTGCCCGGGCACGATGCGGCTCAGCTTCAGGCGGCCGTCGAGCTTGGCCCAGGCGATGATGCTGCCGCTGAAGGATATGGTGCCGATCACCGCGCCGAGAATCGCCAGAATCGCCACATCGATACCGAGATAAAGCGCCGCGCTCCCGCCGGGGTGCGCCTCGCCGGCCTTGAGCAACTCCACCGCCGCGATCGCCGCCGCCGCGCCGCCGCCCATGCCGTTGTATATGGCGATCATTTGCGGCATATCGGTCATTGCCACGCGCCTGCCGCTGAACCAGGCATAGCCGCCGCCGATGGCGATGCCGGCGATGATCAGCGACAGGTTGACCGCGAACTGTTCGCTTTCCAGCAATGCCGGCGTGCCGAAAGTGACCAGGGTGGCGAGCAGCATGCCGAGGCCCGCCCAGACGATGCCGCGCCGGGCCGTAACCGGCGAGCTCATCTGCTTGAGGCCGACGATGAACAGAATCGCCGCAGTCAGATAACTCGCATCAATAATCAGATTCATGTTTCAGTCGTTCCCGCTTTGCCGGGTTTTCCGCTCGACTTGAACATCTCGAGCATCCGCTCGGTGACGACATAGCCGCCCACCGCGTTGCCGGCGGCGAGCAGCACGGCGAGAAAGCCGATGACCTGTTCGGTGGGGGTTTCGGCGATGCCGAGCGCGTACATCGCGCCAACGAGGACGATGCCGTGGACGAAGTTCGATCCCGACATCAGCGGGGTATGGAGGATAACGGGCACCCGGGCGATGATTTCGTACCCGGTGAAGCCCGCCAGCAGGAAAATGTAAATCGCCGCGAGTCCTTCAATCATCTGCGTTCGCCCTCTTGTTCCGCCCCAGCCCCGGCCCCGGTCTCAGCCCTGGGCCGCCCGCAACCGCTCCCGGATGCCGGCGTTGTGGATCGCGCCGGCGTGGGTGACGAGGCTGTCGTTGATGATCTCGTCTTCGAGATCGATGTTGATTTCGCCCTCCTTGACCAGCAGGTCGAGGAGGGCCAGCAGGTTCTTCGAATACAGTTCGCTGCCGTGGGCGCCCATTTGCCCCGGCAGGTTGATCGGCCCATCGATGATGATGCCGCCGTGATTGACGACTTCCCCGGCCCGGGTCAGTTCGCAGTTGCCACCACCTTCCGCGGCGAGATCGATGATCACCGAGCCGCCGCGCATTTCCGCCACGAGTTCGGCGCCGATGATCCGCGGCGATGGCCTGCCGGGAATCGCCGCGGTGGTGACGATCACATCCGCCCCCGCGATATGCTTGGCGAGGATTTCCCGCTGCTTGGCTTGTTCCGCTTCGGTCAATTCCCTGGCGTAGCCGCCGCTACCCTCCGCCGCGACCTGGGTGTCGACGAATTTCGCCCCAAGCGATTCAACCTGCTCCTTGACCGCGGCGCGCACATCGTAGCCCTCGACGACCGCGCCGAGCCTGCGCGCGGTGGCGATCGCCTGCAAACCCGCCACGCCGGCGCCGATGACCAGCACCTTCGACGGCCGGATTGTGCCGGCGGCGGTGGTGAGCATGGGGAAGAACTTGCCGAGATGCCCCGCCCCGAGCAAAACCGCCTTGTAGCCGGCGATGCTCGCCTGGGAGGAAAGCGCGTCCATGGCCTGGGCCCGGGAAATGCGCGGAATCAACTCCACGCTGAAGGCGCTGATCTTGCGCGCGGCGAGCGCCGCGAAGCGGTCAAGCCCGGAATGCGGGTCGAGGAAGCCAATCAGCGCCGAGCCCTCTCGCAGCAGGGCGATCTGCGCGGCATCGGGTGGATTGACGATCAGGCTGATATCGGCCTTGCCAAGCAGCGCACCGGCGTCGGCCACGATCTCGGCCTCGCCGAAAAGCGCATCGGCGAAGCCGGCGGGCTCTCCGGCCCCGGCCTGAACACCCACCCGCATTCCCTTGCCAAGCAACCGCTTAACCGCATCGGGCGCAAGCGCAACCCGCCGCTCGCCAGCGCGAGTTTCCTTCGCAACACAAACCTGAACCGCCATGCCCTGCTTCCCAAACCGGATTCCCGCCCGGCCCCCGCCGAATGGCAAGGCAGTATAGCGGCAAGCGAATCTGTTGCAAGCCGCGACGGTTGCCATGAAATCTGTCATTCTGCGCGAAGCTAAGTTGTGCCAAACCACTTTGTCCCGGCTCTGGTCTGGAATCGAGCACATCGTGCCCGCCCGCGCGCAGCCATTCCGCGAGCCTGTGGCCCGCGCACCGGTCAACCAGGAATCTCACGCTTCTCCCACAGTCACCGCGGACAGGCTGTCGCCGGCGATGACGGCGTGGGCATAGGCGGTGCAGGCGCGAATGTCGTCCGGCTCCAGATCGGGATAGTCGTCGAGAATCTCCTCGTGGGAGACGCCTTGCGCCATCAAGCTGAGGATCAACTCCACGGAGATGCGCATGTCGCGCACGATGGGCTTGCCATTGAACACATCAGGTCGCGCGGTGATTCGTCCCAAGAGCGTTGCTTGGCTGGTCATTCCCCGCTCCTTCTTCCACGTTAAATGCGGTTGCCCTAGCATACAGGATTCCAAGGCTGGAAATTCGCGACATCTTCCTGGTCAACGCGCGCCGTGGCCGCATTGGATTTGCTAGAATCAGGCGCATGATGGATTCAGCGGAACAACGCCATATCGTCCTGATGGACACCACCCTGCGGGATGGGGAGCAGACCCAGGGGGTTTCCTTTTCGGGCAACGAGAAGGTGAGCATCGCCCGGGCGCTGCTTGGCACCCTTGGGGTGGACCGCATCGAAATCGCTTCGGCCTGCGTCTCCGAGGGCGAGCGCGAAGCGGTGGCGCGGATTTGCGCCTGGGCCGGGGAGAATGGCTTCGGCGGGCGCGTCGAAGTGCTTGGCTTTGTCGATTACAAGCGCAGCGCCGATTGGATCCGCGGCGCCGGCGGCAAAGTCATCAACCTGCTCACCAAGGGCAGCGAAAAACACTGCCGCATGCAACTCGGCAAGACGATGCGCCAGCATTTGGCCGACATCGAGCGCACGGTCGAATACGCCCAAAGCCAAGGTCTCGCGGTCAACGCCTACCTCGAAGACTGGTCCAACGGCTACCGCGACAGCCGCGATTACGTCTTCGAGCTGGTGGAAGGCATGTCGGGCCTAGGCATCGGCCATTTCATGCTGCCCGATACTTTGGGCATGCTCTCGCCAGCCGAAGTCGGGGATTATCTCGGCGGCATGGCCGGGCGCTTTCCCGGCCTGCGATTCGACTTCCACCCCCACAACGACTACGGCCTCGCCACCGCCAATGTCCTCGCCGCGGTGGAGGCGGGAGTGGGCTGCATCCACTGCACCGTCAACTGCCTCGGCGAGCGCGCCGGCAATGTCTCCCTCGCGGAAGTCGCCGTGGTGCTGCGCGACAAGGCCGGGGTCGCGCTTTCCATCGACGAAACCCGCATCGCCGCCCTCAGCGCCATGGTCGAGAACTTCTCGGGCAAGCGCATCGCCGCCAACACCCCGGTCACCGGCGCCGATGTGTTCACTCAGACCGCCGGCATCCACGCCGACGGCGACCTCAAGGGCGGCCTGTACCTGTCGCGGCTCAGCCCCGAGCGCTTCGACCGCAAGCGCAGCTACGCCCTCGGCAAGATGAGCGGCAAGGCGTCGCTGATCAACAATCTCGACGAGTTGGGCATCAGCCTCACCGCCGAAGAGCAGGCCGCGGTGCTCAAGCGCATCGTCGAACTCGGCGATTCCAAGCACATCATCACCATCGACGATCTGCCAGTCATCATCGCCGACGTGCTCGAAGACCGCCAGGACGAAGGCGCCCGCCACGTCCGCCTGCTCAACTGCTACATCAACACCGGCCTCGATGTCGACAGCACCGCCAGCCTGCGGCTCGCCATCGGCGAGGGGGAAAGCCAGAGTTCGGGAGTGGGCAACGGCGGGTTCGACGCCTTCATGGACGCCCTCGGCAAGATTCTCGCGCCCCATGAATTCGAACTGCCCGAACTCGTCGACTACGAGGTCCACATTCCCCGCGGCGGCCAGACCAACGCCCTCACCGAGTGCTTCATCACCTGGCAGGTCGCCGGGCGCAAGCTCAAAACGAGGGGGGTGGACGCCAATCAGGTGCTCGCGGCGGTCAAGGCCACCCTGCGCATGGTCAACTTGCAGTTGCCGGCGCGGCGGCATAATGCTCCGCGACAAGATCGCCAAAAGCGCGCGTAGAGATCGTCTTGGAATCCGCCCCGGGCCTTGCCAGGTCCGGCGTGGTGTAGCCTTGGTCGAAAACCGACCGCATCGCCTGCCACACATGGCCGGCTTCGTCTCGCAGCCCCAGGCTCATGTCGAGCAGCATCGCCACCGAGCCGATCATCGAATAGGGATTGGCGATATTCTTGCCGGCGATATCCGGGGCCGAGCCGTGGGAAGGCTCGTAATAGGCTTTCTCCGGCCCGAGGCAGGCCGAGGGCATCAGCCCGAGTGAGCCGAGGATGCCGCCGGCCTGATCGCTGAGAATGTCGCCGAACATGTTCTCCATCACCATCACGTCGAATTGCCGCGGGTTGAGGCAGAGATAAGTCGCCGCGGCATCGACGAGGATGTGCCGCACCTCGACCCCGGGGAACTCCCCGCCCACTTCGCCGAGCACCTCGTTCCACAGCACGCTCGATTTCAGCACATTGCTTTTGTGGATGTTGTGCAGCACTTTTTTCCGGCCCTGGGCGGTCTCGAAGGCGACCCGGGCGATGCGCTCGATCTGGGTTTCGTCGTATTCGAGCGTTTCTTTCACATAACGCCGCCCGGCGTCGTCGCGCCCGCTTTCCTTGGCGCCGAAATACAACCCGCCGACGAGTTCGCGGATCATCATGATGTCGATGCCGCCGGCGATGATCTCCGGCTTCAACGGCGAGAAATGCGTCAAGCCGCCGGCGAGCCGCACCGGGCGGAAATTGGCGAAAGTGTCGAAGCGCCGCCGCAGCGGCAGCAGGGCGCCGCGCTCCGGGCGCATATCCACCGGGATTTTCTCGGTCTGTTCGTGGTCGAGCCCGATGGGGCCTTTCAAAATCGCCCCGGCGCGGTCGCAGAGTTGGCGGGTCGCCTCGGGAAACGAATCGCCGTGGGAAAACCAAGCCCCGGCGCCAAAGGCCCCGTGTTTGAGCTCAAGCCGGATGCCGTTGCGCGATTCGGCGACGCGCAGAATCTTGACGGCCTCGGCCATAATCTCCGGCCCGATTCCGTCCCCGTCAAGCAGGGCGATGGTGTGCGTTTGCATGATCTATCCAGTGGAAATTGGCCCGCAGTGTAGCCAGTTTCCCGGATGTTTCAAACCCATCCCGAAGTTGTTGTTTTTTGTTGGGCGCTGGTTTGGTGGCTTCGACCCGTCGCCGCCAGACGGCGACTAAACTTGGGCAAGCCCGTTTAGTCCCCGTTACTCCGCTTGGAATGATGGATTACGGCGTGGCCCGCTCCTCCAGGCATTCGAGGGCCGCGACCACGGGAATCCACCGGGCCCAGCCTTTGTCGCGGTAGGTTCTCGCCTCGGCGGGGAGCATGATGGTCG
>JAPOTO010000057.1 GCA_026709135.1 Gammaproteobacteria bacterium
GAACCCCCTCGCCGCTTCGCGCCACTCCCCCTTCACAGGGGGAGAGTTGAACCCGCCGCCGCAGCGGGCGACAACCAAATTCAACCTTTCCATGCCTTTCCAGGGAGGAGTGGGACCAACCTGCGGGAAACCGTTTGCGCCGCTTCTGTTGGCCGCCACTCGTAGCCCAACCTGAGAAGGGCGCTCATGTCCTCGCCGAATTGCGGATTGTCAAGCTTCTCGGCAAGATTTCTCTCGAACATCGTGCGGGTCACGCGATGCCCTTCTTGCTCCATGTACTCCAGAAACACACCCACAATTCTTTTGGCATTGCTTCGCTCGTCCGCGAGTCCAATTGCCAGATCGAATAGATCGCGGCCCTTGCGCCGCTGATATAGCGCCGTTCCTCCCCGAAACGCCAATGCCCTGGCGAGAACATGATCGGAAAAAATCTCCGTGAGCGCACGGCTGATGATCAAATCCTGCTCGACCTGAAAATTCTCATTCCAGGGAGCCCTGTCACGCCATTCACTGATATGGTCCTGCGGTATCACGCTTCCATCTCGATCTTCGCGTTAACGATAAGCCGCCAGTCTCTCGCTCTGGGCGAACCGCCCGCATCCGCAGGCGCCGCACTGGCCCGGGGCAACCACCCCGCCCCTTCGGGGCTGCTCCTTGAAAAGGAGGGGAGTTACGTGGGCCGCGGCGCTTCAGTTTTCGGTGGGTTCGGGGTTGTCGAGGGCGGAGTCTAGTTTTTGTTCGAGCTGGGCCAGGCGGGCGTCGTCGAACAGTGGCCCGCCGCCTTGGCCGGCGGGGTTTTTCAGCAATTCATGGGTGATGTTGAGCGCGACCATCACCGCGATTTGCTCGCGGTCGAGTTTGCTGCCGCGGCGCTGCACGCGGTACATGCGCTCGTCGAGATAGCGGGCGGATTCGAGCAGCGAACTTCTTTCGCTCGGCGGGCAGTTCACCCAGTAACTCTTATTGAGTATGGTGAGCAGAACGGAATTGTTGTCGCTGGTCATTTCGGTTTCCGCTGGAATCGGGCCGGGCTGGATGGGAGTGCCGCCGGCCCGGTCAGGCCTCCCTTGCGTATGCTCGCGGGGGAGCTCTGATTTAATCAGAGTTCCCCAAGGCCTTCAGGCGCGCCAGGACCGTCCGCAACCGCTGTTTGGCGGCATGGTTCCTCTCCTGCAATTGCTGGCGTTCGGAGCGCAAATCGCGCTCAGCCGCCTTGAGCGCGCGGTTTTCCTCGCGCAGGGCGCCGCACAGTTCGATCAGCGCGTCGACTTTGCCATGCAGCGCTTCAATTCTGTTATCGTGCATTCGACGGGCATCCGTCTGGATTCAATCCGTGAATATAGAGCCGCGCGCGAAGCCGGTCAATAATGCGGCGATAAGCGCGATGAACGCCATGAGCAAGAGCATCAAGGCATGAACACGCAATCAGCGGAATACCACCAACGCCGGGCGGCGCTGATGGCGCAGCTCGGCCCCGGCGCCATCGCCCTGCTCGCGGCGGCGCCGGAGCGCGTGCGCAGCCGCGATGTCAACCACCCCCACCGCCAGGACAGCGATTTCTATTATCTGTCCGGATTCACCGAAGCCAAGGCCCTGCTCGTGCTCATTCCGGGGCGGGAAGAGGGCGAGACCGTGCTGTTCTGCCAGCCGAAGGATCCGCAAAAGGAATTGTGGGAGGGCGTTCTGCTCGGCCCGGAGGCGGCGGTGGAAACCCTCGGCGTGGACCAGGCGCTGCCCATCGAAGAGATCGACAAAGTCGTGCCAGAACTGATGGCGGGCCGCGAGCGGATCCATTACCGCATTGGCGCGGAGGCGGATTTCGACGGGCAAGTGCTGGGCTGGGCCAGAAGCGCGCGGGAAAAAGCCCGGCTCGGCGGCCCGGCGCCGGCGCAATTCCTCCTGCTCGACGAGTTGCTCCACGAAATGCGGCTGATCAAGAGCGACGCAGAAATCCGCCTGATGGAGGAGGCCGCGCGCATCTCGGTCGAGGGTCATTGCCGCATCATGCGCTATTGCCGGCCGGGGGTCCGCGAATACGAGCTCGAAGCCGAGTTGCTGCATACTTTCCTGCGCCACGGCGGCCGCGGCGCAGCCTATGGTTCCATCGTCGGCGCCGGGGCGAACGCCTGCGTGCTCCATTACGTCAGCAACCGGGCCCGCATCGCCGATGGCGACCTCGTGCTGGTCGATGCCGGCTGCGAATACGGGCACTACGCCGCCGACATCACCCGCACCTTCCCCGCCAACGGCCGGTTCAGCGTTGAACAGCGCGAGATATATGAGATCGTGCTGCGGGCTCATGCCGACGCCATCGAAGCGGTGCGCCCCGGCGCCCCCTGGGATGCGCCCCAGCGGGCCTCGGTGCGGGCCATCGTCGAGGGACTGCTCGATCTCGGCCTGCTTTCCGGCTCGCTGGAAGAAGCCATCGAGGCCGAGTCATACAAGGACTTCTACATGCACCGGGTCGGCCATTGGCTCGGCATCGATGTGCACGATGTGGGCAGCTACAAGGACGGCGAAAACTGGCGCGAATTCGCGCCGGGGATGGTGACGACCATCGAGCCGGGAATCTACATCGCCCCCGGCAACGACAAGGTCGATGCGCGCTGGCGCGGCATTGGCGTGCGCATCGAGGACGATGTGCTCGTGACCGAGTCCGGCAACCGCGTGCTCAGCGAGGGCGCCCCCCGCGGCGCCGACGAAATCGAAGCCTTCATGGCCGCTTGAATTTTCGGCATGCCACTGAATGACACGACACCACCACCGATTGTGGTGGTCGGCGGCGGCCTGACCGGGGCGAGCTTCGCGCTGGCCGCGGCGAGCGCGCGGCAGCCGGTTTGCGTGATCGAGGCTTTTGCGTCTGGCGCACCCGGCCCGCAAGGCGGAACCGCCGCCGGCGGCTTCGACGCGCGCTCGACGGCGATCTCCTGGGGCTCGCGCAAAATCTTCGAATCGCTCGGCGTCTGGGAAGCGCTGGGCGATGCGCCCTGCCCGATCAAGCAAATCGAAGTGAGCGACCAGGGCCATCTTGGCGGCGTTCGCTTCGACCACCGCGAGCATGGCATCGAGGCCCTGGGCTACGTCATTGAAAACCATGCCCTGGCTGGCGTGTTGCTCGAGCGGGTTGCCGCTTCCAAGCATATCGAACTGCTGGCGCCGGCGGATGTCGTCGCGGCCAAGCCTTTGCCGCATGGCATGGAGCTGACCATCCGCCAAGATGAAAGCGAAGCGGAATTGACCGCCGCGCTGATGGTGCTGGCCGATGGCGGCATGTCGCCCATGGCGCGGCGACTCGGCATCGGCCGGCAAGTGAAGGATTACGGGCAGTTCGCCCTCGCTGGCAATATCGCGCTGGCGCAATCCCACCGCGGCACCGCCTTTGAGCGCTTCACCGCAAGCGGGCCGCTCGCGGTGCTGCCGCTGCCGAGTGTGGATGGGCTTGCGCGGGCCTCGCTGGTGTGGACGCTGCCCGCGGAATCGGCGCGGGAATACTGCGGGTTGCCCGAGGCTGAATTGCTGCCGCGCCTGCAAAAAGAGTTCGGCCCCGGCATGGGCCGGGTGGCGGGAATCGGGCGCCGCTCGTGTTTTCCGCTGCGCTTGATCCGCCCCAGCGAGCAGGCGCGGCCCGGCCTGGTGCTGCTCGGCAACGCCGCCCATACCCTGCATCCAGTTGCCGGCCAGGGTTTCAATCTCGCCCTGCGCGATTGCGTGGCATTGGCCGAAGTGCTCGGGGAGGCCGCCGGCAAGGGGCAACCGCCCGGCGATATGGCGGTGCTGCAAGGCTATCTCGATCGGCAGGCGTTCGATCAGGACAAGACCGTGCGGCTCACCGACATGCTCGTCGGCCTGTTCTCGGGGAACAGCGCCGCGCGGGCCTCGATCCGCCGCCTCGGCCTGCTCGCCCTCGACCTGCTGCCCCCGCTGCGGACCAGATTCGCCAAAAACGCCGCCGGGATGGAAGTGTTCTGATCAAGCGCGACAGCGACTCGCGATTGTGGTCAGGACTGCGCGGCCTCAATCAGTCTGATCAACCACGGTCATCCCCAGCCAGTCGGCGGCCAGGGCGGGCTTTTCCTCGCCTTCGATCTCAACGGTCACCGCGTACCGCAGCAGGAACCGCCCGGGGCTTTTCTCCTCGGCGCCAGCGAGCGTGAACCGGGCCCGGATGCGCTGGCCGGAGCGGACCGGATTGACGAAGCGCACGCGGTCGAGGCCATAGTTGATGCCCATGACGGTGTTTTCGAGCTTGATTCCGCCGCCGCGGGAGGCGAGCGCGCTGAGCAGCGACAGCGTGAGGAAGCCGTGGGCGATGGTGCCGCCAAACGGGGTTCGCGCGGCGCGCTCGGCATCGACGTGGATGTACTGATGGTCGTCGGTGGCATCGGCGAACTGGTCGATGCGGGCCTGTTCGACCGCCAGCCAGTCGGTGACGCCGATTTCCCGGCCGACATAACCCGGCAATTCCGCCGCCTTGATTCGCTGGTTCATGCGGGGTTTCCCACTTGGCGAAACGGAGCAGTCTAACAACTTCGGACTGATTGCGGTATTTGGGTTTGGGCTTGGAATCGCCGCCGACAAGCTGGCGCAACGGGCGGATTATGCGCCGCCGGCGTCGATTCGCAGGTTGTCGATGAGGCGGGTGCGGCCGAGGTGGGCGGCGGCGAGGATGATGAGGTTCGATTGTTCCGCGGTGGCGGGGTCGAGGCTGTCGGCATTGCGGATTTCGAGGTAATCGATGCGGAACCCCGCGGCGGCGAGTTCCCGCCTTCCAGCCGCGGCGATGGATTCGAAGTCCCGCGCGCCCGTCTCGATTCGCCGCGCCATTTCCCGCAGCACGCGGTGCAGCGCCGGTGCCGCCGCGCGCTCTGTGTGGGACAGGTAGCCATTGCGCGAACTCAGGGCGAGGCCGTCGGGTTCCCGCACGGTTTCGACGCCGGCAATGCGCGTTGCCATGCCGAGGTCGGTGGCGAGTTTGCGGATGATGAGGAATTGCTGGTAATCCTTGAGGCCGAAATACGCCACATCGGCCCCGGCGTAGTTCAGCAGCCTGGTGACCACGGTGGCGACGCCATCGAAATGCCCCGGCCGGGATGCGCCGCACAAGCGCCCGGAAAGCCCGGGCACGCGCACTTGGGTCGAGCACTCGGGATTGTCGCCGTAGACTTCGGCAACCGAAGGATGCAGCAGCAGGTCGCAGCCATTCGCGGCGAGCAACTCCCGGTCCTGCTCAAGGGTGCGGGGATAATCGGCGAAATCCTCCGCCGGGCCGAATTGCAGCGGGTTGACGAAGATCGTCGCCACGGCGAAATCGCATTCCTGCCGGCAGCGCTCGAGCAGGGCGAGGTGGCCGGCGTGGATATTGCCCATGGTGGGCACGAGGCCGATGATCCGCCCGCGCATCCGCGACTGGTCCAGAATAGCCCGGGCTTCCGCAATCCGAGTAGCGCTTCGCATCAGTGGAAACAATGCTCCGGGGCGGGGAAGGCGCCTTCCTTCACCGCCTTGACGTAGGCGGCGATGGCATCCTGAATCCCGCCATCGGCTTCAGCGAGAAAGTTCTTGACGAACTTCGGCGTGATTGGCGAGATGCCGAGCACATCGTGAACCACCATGATCTGGCCGTCGGTTTCCGCGCCGGCGCCGATGCCGATGACGGGAATTTCTAGCGTTTCCGCAATCGTTTTCGCCAACGCCACCGGCACGCACTCGAGCAGCAGCAGGCTGGCGCCGGATTGCTGAAGCAGTTGCGCCTCCTCGATGATCGACTGGGCCTGGCTGGTGTCGCGGCCCTGGACATGGAAGCCGCCGATGCGGTTGACCGATTGCGGCGTCAGCCCCATGTGGGCGCAGACCGGAATGCCGCGCTCGGCGAGCAGGCGGGTGGTGTTGGCGATCCAGGCGCCGCCTTCGAGCTTGACGACCTGGGCCCCGGCGCGCATCAGCGCCGCGGCGTTTTCCAGCGTCTGAGCCTCGGAAGCGTAGCTCATGAATGGCATGTCGCCCATGAGCAGGGCGCCCTCGTTGCCGCGCTTCACGCAGCGCATGTGGTAGATCATGTCGTCCATGGTCACCGGCAGGGTGCTGTCGTGGCCCTGGAGCACCATGCCGAGCGAGTCGCCGACGAGCAGCACCTCGACCCCGGCCCGGCAGGCCACCGCCGCGAAACCGGCGTCATACACCGCCAAGCAGACGAACTTCCCGCCCGCCCGCTTCATTTTCTTCAGCCGCGTCAGGGTGACGCCGCCAGCGCCGCCTTGGGTGCTCATTGTCCCGCCGCCAGTCCGATTCCAAGATTCAAATTGTAATGGGTGAGGCCCGGTCTGCGAAGCAGACGAAAAGCATCGCTTTTCGAGGGCCGAACGGCTCGCCAAGGATGGCGAGACTGGGGGTTGGCGAAACCGGGAATGTTGCGCCATGGATGGCATGAACAGCTTGTCAGAATGCAGGTTGCCCGGTCTGCGAAGCAGACGAAAAGCATCGCTTTTCGAGGGCCGAACGGCTCGCCAAGGATGGCGAGACTGGGGGTTGGCGAAACCGGGAATGTTGCGCCATGGATGGCATGAACAGCTTGTCAGAATGCAGGTTGCCCGGTCTGCGAAGCAGACGAAAAGCATCGCTTTTCGAGGGCC
>JAPOTO010000046.1 GCA_026709135.1 Gammaproteobacteria bacterium
CCCCTGATCGCCGACGGCGGCGGCTTTCGTTCCGAGCTGTTGCTATTTCTCACCAACGCTGCCGGCGCCGCCAACCGTTGCGAGCTCGATGTGCGGGGGCCGGGGCTCGGCAGCGGCATCTTCGAGGCGCATCCCGCGCTGGCGCCAGCGAATGGCGGCGGGGCGAGCATAACGTTCGATGGGGCAAACCCGAATCTGGTTCTGCGCAGCGGCCTCGATCAAGCGCTGACTTTCGGCTACGCCACCCTGGACTGCGAGGAACCGGTTGCCGCCCGCATGTTGCTGGGCTGGCACGATGCCGGCGGGCCAGTTTCAATCACCGCGCTGGAAAGCCTGCGGCCCGGTCACAGTTTCCAGATCCCCGTGCTGCCGCGGCTTGGCGCGCAGGGCCTCATTCTGATAAACGAATCGGCGGCCGCCGCTACGTGTTCGATCGAACTTGTGGACGACATCGGTTCGAGCATCGGCGGGGCTCAAGTCGCGGTTCCCGGCGCATCAGCCGGATTGCGCCGCCTCGACGAGCTGATCGGAATCCCTCCGGAGATGGACTTCGGCTCGGCGCGGATCGATTGCGCGCAGCCGGTGGCCGCGGTGGCGCTGCCGGTCAATGGCGCGGTGTTCGCCGCGCTGCCGGCGGTTGCCTTGAACGAAGACGCCAAAGGCCAGTTGGTTCAATACCTCCCCCTGATTGCAGATGGCGATGGTTTCCGCTCGCGATTGCTGGTGACCAACCTCGCCGACGGTGGTAATGATTGTTCGCTGCAATTGCGCGGGGCTGGCCTCGAAAGCGGAAGATTCGGCGCGACCGGGGGAATTTCCGCCTCGGGGCGGCAGGCGGAGCTGGCGTTTTCCGCCCATGGAGAGCAGCTATCCCTGCCGAGCCTTGGTGGGCGCGGCCTGGTGTTCGGCTATGCCCGCCTCGCCTGTGCCGGGCCCGCCGCCGCAAGCAGTTTGTTGACTATTGGTTCCCCCGGCAATCCGGCGGCGATGGCGATTGTGCCCGGTGTGAACCCCGCCTCCCGGCTCCAGTTTCCGCTGGTGCCCGGCGCCAACGAGCAGTTCCTCGTGCTCAACAACGATCACGAGGTCGAAGCCGGCTGCCAAATCGAACTCATTGATGCCAACGGCGGCCGCCGGGATGCCGGGTTGCGGCGCATCCCGGCGCGGGCGACCGATCTGGTTCCGCTGGCGGACTTGGCCGGCGCCGCGGAAAGCGCGGCCGAACTCGACTGCGCGCCGAGCGCGAGCGCGGTGAGCCTGCCGATCCATGGCGCCGCCTTCGCGGCCCTGGCCCCGACCCTTGCGCGGGCGAACACGGCGCGGCCACCGCCCAACCCCGAACCGGATCCCAATCCCGACCCCTCGGCCAATACCGCGCCGTTTTTCGGCGATGTGCCGCCCTTCACCGGGGTGTATCCACTCGGCAGCCCCATCGATCCCCTGCAGCTGCCGGGTTCGCCAGCGGGCAACCCACCCCTGCGCTACACGCTCGAGCCAGCGGTTCCCGGATTGCGGTTCGATGCGGATTCGCGCCGCCTGACTGGCGCGCCAACGGTTGAGAGCACCTACGAAATGGCCTACCGCGTGCGGGACGCCGATGGCGAGCAGGATTTCTACTTCTTCGATATCCGCGTTGCCGGCCCCGACACCGCGCCGAGTTTCACTGGTGTGGCGCCGCCCAACCGGACTTTCACCCTCGGGCGGGAAATCGCGCCGCTGCAACTGCCAATGGCGCGGGAGGGGAACCAGCCCATCGCCTATTCCTTGAAACCCCGGGTTCCCGGGCTGCGCTTCGATGCCGCCAAGCGCCAACTCATCGGCGCGCCCTGGCTGCCCGGTGAATACGAGCTCAGCTACACGGCCACGGATTACCACGGGGAAACCGCCGAATTGCGGTTCACGGTCCTGGTCGAAGCCGATATCGACCCCGCGCTGCTGCTGAACCCGGAAAGTTGCGCCAATGGCGACTTCATCGACGGGACCGAGTCCTCCGCCGCGCTCGCGGATGATTGCCGGGTGATGGTCGGTTTCGCCAACCATTTCATCCGCGCCGGCCTGATCAAGGACGACAATGTGGTGCGGCGCTGGGGGTTGGGCGCGCAGCGCAAACTCGGCGATTGGGAGGGCGTCACCGTCGAGGGCGGAAGGGTGGTGGAGCTGCTGCTGGCCGATAGCGATCTCCGGGGTGGTTTCCCCGCGGGACTCGGCCAACTCGACGCCCTCAACACGCTGGATCTGCGGGGAAATTATCTATCGGGGCGGATTCCCGCCGAGCTTGGCGAACTGACCAACCTGCGCCAACTCTATCTTTCCTCGAATGTGCTCAGCGGCGGGATTCCGCGGGCGCTTGGCGGGTTGCGGGAACTGTACTGGCTGTGGCTGGCGAACAATGGTTTGTCCGGGGAAATCCCGCCCGAGTTGGGGCAGTTGACGAATCTGGTCAACTTAAACTTGGGCGCCAACCAACTGTCGGGTGAAATTCCCGAATCGCTGGCAAGGCTCGGCGATTTGACGGCCCTCATCCTGGAAGACAACGCCTTGACCGGGGCAATACCGCCGCAACTCGGCCAATTGGCCCAGCTTGCATCGCTGCGGCTGGGCGGAAACCAGCTGAGCGGCCCCATTCCCGGCGCATTGGGCCAACTGCGCCGATTGCGGTTCCTCGTTGTGGATGGCAACCAGTTGAGCGGCCCCATACCCGCGGAAATCGGCGATCTGCGCCAGCTTGTAGTGTTTTCCGCCTCCGACAATCAATTGACCGGCACTATTCCGCCTGGCTTGTCCGAGCTGCAAAACCTGCAATCCCTGTGGCTGGAAAACAACCGCTTGAGCGGCCCGCTGCACGAGGGATTCGCCCGCTTGCCCCAGCTGGATACGCTGATTGTGACCGGCAACCGCCTGCGCGGGGAAGTCGCCTGGGCGTTCAAGGAGCGCACCGACTCCGGTGAATTGTATCTGGAGATCGACAGCAACCTTTTGACTGGCTACCCGCCGTTGCCGCAGCGGGAGCGGAATCCCGCCTATTCCCCGAGCGCCTCGGCCAATGGCAACGCCTCGCATCACAGCATCGCCTATTACCAGGGCCCGCTGGTGCTGGAATGGGACTGGGAAGGCGACCGCATCGCCCATCAGACACCGATCCTCGGGCGCTGGGCGGTGCTGGCGGTGCGCGTGGACCACGGCGTGGAAGCACCCCCCGCGGTGGCGACGAGAGTGCTCGGGCCGGACGGCGCGGTGCTGGCGGAGAATTTGGCGGAAGCCGCGCATCCAGCCACCGCGGAAATGGCGCCGGGCCGCTGGCGCAGCGAATATCTGTTCCACCTGCCCGGCGAATGGTTTCAGGCCGGCAACCGGATCATCCATGAAATCGACCCGGAGAACGAACTCGCCGAGACCGACGAGTCGGACAATATCAGCGAAGCGGTGGTGCTCGATGGCGAGCAGCCACCGAAGTTCCGGGTAACTTTCATCCCGGTGCAGTTCACCAGCGACGAGCCCTGGATCACCGATGCCGACCTCGACGCCCTGATGCGGGGAACGAGCGCGATGCTGCCGATCGCCGACGACTACGAGGCGCGCATCGGCGAGCCTTTGTGGATGTCGTCGGGAAACCGGAACGACGCGCTCTATCAGATATTGCAAAGGTGGAACCTCGAAGCGCGGGAGAACGAGTTCTTCCACGGCATCTCCGACACCCTGGCCCGGGGCACCGCGTTCATCGATGCCAGGGCGGCGCTGAGCAGCGCTTCGCCGCACGGCACGATCCCACACGAGTTTGGCCACAATTTCAGCCTTTCCCACACGCCGGGATGCGCCGCGGATTACCCCGATGTGGAGTACCCCCATCCGAACGGCCGGCTGGGGCCGGGCCGTGGCTGGGATCCCAACTGGCGGCGCTGGGTCGAGCAGGGCGACCGGCCAGACGGCAGCTACGCCTCCGACATCATGTCCTATTGCGGCTGGGGCCATTTTGTTTCGAGCTACAACTATCGCAAGCTGACGCAATACTGGCTGGCCCAAGGTGTGGAAACCGCCACCAGCGCCGTCACCGCATTGCCGCCAGGCGGTGGTTCGGCCGAGGATTCGGCGGACACCAACGGAGCCCGGGCGCCGGCGGGTGGCGACAGTCTGGCGCTCTCCGGCGTGGTTCGCCCCGGCGGGCAGTGGAGCCTGGAGCAGGCCCAGTGGTCGGCGAGGCCGCCGCGGCGGCCCGCGGATGGCGGCGGCCACACGCTGCTGCTTTTCGACCGCGCCGGCGCGCGGCTTCACGCCGAGCCGCTTGCGGTGACGCGAATCAAGGAGGATGGCGGTTTGATGTGGGCCGCCCGTCCGCCGCCGCCATTGCGCGCGGCCCGGGAAATCGTCATTGTCGATGCGGACGGTAACGAAGTCTTGCGCGCCAGCCTGCCGGATCTCGTCGGTGCCGGCGCGAATCCTGGAGCAGTGGCTGGGTCGGGCGGCGGCCCAGCCCCCGCTTCCGGCAAAGCCCCGGTGTCCAGCCCGCTGGCCGGCACCGTCACGGCCGCTGTCACTGCGGCCGGGACGATTGACGCCGATGGATGTTCCAACGGCGAGTTCATCGACGACCCCGGTGCCCACCCCGGCCTGGTTGCCGACTGCCAGATCTTGGTGTCGTTCGCGAATTCGCGAATCGAGGCGAACCAGGTTTTCGACGACCACCCGCTGCGGCAATGGGCAACCGGGCCGCAGCGGAAGCTGGTCGATTGGGCGGGTGTCACCGTCCGGGATGATCGGGTGCGGGCCATCAATCTGTCCGATAGTCGGCTCAGGGGCGCGCTGCCAGTGGAGTTCGCGCAGCTGGACGCGCTGGAATCGCTGGACTTGGCATTCAACAACCTGTCGGGGAGCATCCCCGCCGAATATGGCGATTTATCCGCGCTGCGGGACTTGCGGCTCAGCGCCAACCAGTTGGGTGGGCCGCTTCCGCCCGCGCTCGCCAGACTGGCGAATCTTGAGACGTTTCAGGTTGATGGGAACAGGCTGTCCGGGCCGGTGCCGCCATGGTTGGCCGGATTGCGGCGTCTGCGCTGGCTTAATCTGTCAATCAACCGCTTCAGCGGCGCGATTCCCGTGGAAATCGCGCAATTCCCGGAACTGACCATTCTGGATCTCGCTGGCAACGATCTCACCGGCCCGATTCCACCCGAGCTTGGCTTGCTGCGGAAGCTGATCTTGCTGGATCTGCATAACAATCGGTTGACTGGCCGGATACCGAAGGAACTGGTCCGGCTGCGCGAATTGGAGTGGCTGGTACTGGGCGAAAATCAATTGACCGGCCCGATTCCCGCCATATTCGGCGAGTTTCCCGATATCTACTCGATCAACCTGAATCGGAATCGGCTGACCGGCACGGTGCCGGTCGAATTGGCGGGGCTGGAAACATTGACCAGCTTGAATGTCCAATACAACCGCCTCACCGGCCCGGTGCCGTGGGCGTACTGGGAGCGCGTGGCGCGGGGCGGGCTGGATTTCAGCGCCAATGGGAACCTGGTCGGCGCTTTCGCCCCGCCGCCGATATCGACGCCGACCGCGCCCCCGGCGTTTTCCGCCAACCCCGCGGACAACGGCAATGCCTCCCACCACGCCGTCGCCCACTTCCAGGGGCCACTCGTCATGGAATGGAACTGGGCCGGGAGCGGTGACAGCAACAGGATCGAGCACCAGACGCCCATTCTCGGGCGGTGGGTGGCGCTCGCCGCAAGCGTCGATCATGAGGTGGAGACGCCGCCGCCGGTAATCACTCGGGTGCTCGATGAAAACGGCGCGGTGCTGGATGAAAGCCTCGAGTTGGCCGCGCCGCCGAGCACCGTGGCGGTGGGGGCGGGCCGTTGGCGCAGCGAGTACGTTTTCCACTTGCCGGGGGAGTTGCACCGGGCCGGCAACCAAGTGGTGCATGTCATCGACCCGGATAACCTGCTCGCCGAAACCGATGAAACCGACAATGTCAGCCCGGCTGTCGCGCTGGATGGCGAGCCGGTTCCGAAACTTCGCGTCACCTTCATTCCGGTGCGGCTCGCCGACAAGGGCGCGGACATCTGGTGGGAAAACATCGACCCGGAAGCCCTGCTCGGCGGGATGCGGGGGCTGATGCCCATCGCCGACGAGGTTGAGGCGCGCATCGGCCAGCCGCTGCAAACCGACGCGCGGAACATTGGTCCGGCCATCGAGGATCTGCTGCGGCTGTGGAATCTTCAGGCCGACCCGGACGAGTTCTACCATGGCATCACCGACCTGAGCGAGAACGGGCTTGGCTACATCTCCGGGCAGGTGGCCCTGAGCCCGCTGTCCATCTTCCGGGTGATCCCCCACGAGTTCGGCCACAATCTGAGCCTCGCCCATACGCCGGGCTGCGGCGCGGTCGCAACCGATGACGAGTATCCCTGGGTCGATGGCGCGCTCGGGCCGTCGCGGGCTTGGGATCCCGGCCTGCGGCAATTCGCGACGGGGGAGAGCGGGCGTTTTGTCGATGTGATGTCGTATTGCGGGTTCAGCCTGTCTATTTCGAGCTACAACTACCGGCTGGCGAGCGAATATTGGCGCAA
>JAPOTO010000074.1 GCA_026709135.1 Gammaproteobacteria bacterium
CCATCGCCAACGCCCTAGGCACCGACAACATCGACATGCCAGCAACCCCGCAAAGGTTGTGGGCTATTATCAACCAGTAAACCGATTACGCGGGACTTCCCTCAATCCTGCTCGAATCCGTAGCTTCCGTCATCCAGCTTGAGGTCGCGGGCATTGGCTTTGACAGTTTCGACCACGTCTTCGGGGTAGCCTTCATCCGCCTGGCCACTGATGTCGCCTGCTATCTCCAGAGTCAAGCGAAGGCTTGAACCCTTGGTGCGCGTCAGTTCGACCAGCAAGCCGTCCATGATTCTCGCGACATCGAGTCCAGCCCGCTCCGCTTCGATGGGGATGGTGGCAAAGAAACGTTTCGGCCCGGGTTGGGGTTTGGGTGGCGGCGGAGGCTGATTTGGGTTTTCGCCTCCGCCCGGCGGATCGGGGTTGACAAGGCCGGGTGGCGATGTCCCTGTCGATTCTCCACCTTCCCGCTCTTCCCGCTGGATGGCCTCGCGGCGCACAAGCAAACCCTCTCCGATGTTGTGCAGCACGCCGATATTGTCGATCACGCCGGAGTATTCTCCTTTCTCCCCATCGAATCCCGAGGCGAAGGCGTATCGCGATGCCAGATCCGAAACGAGACGCTGGATTGCGCCATCCAAGGTCGCCTCGTCGCGCAGGCGTGGAAGGTAAACATAGGACGCGAACCAGTCGCGGATTTCGCTGATGGCGAGATGATTCCGGCCCTCGGGCCAGATCGGCTCCAGGCTTTGTAGGAAGTTTTTCGGCCCCATCTCGCCGGTCACGGTGCCGTCGTTGCTCACCTTGTCCCATACCGCTTGCGGGATGCTCTTGGCCCCGCCCCGGTTCACGATTCGCGTTGAACGAATGACGTAGCCGCTCCCGCCTTGCGAATCGCCGCTGTCGGGCGGTGTCGGGTGGAGCACCTGCACCCAGGCGCCGCGAATGCTTTGTCGCAGCGCTTCCAAGTTGCGGTCCGCGTTGGATTTCGCGTCGTCCGCCTGGGCCAGGGTCAGGTTCTGGTTCAGATCGCGGTCATTCACGATCGAGTGCCACGCCCGCTCGCGGCGGGCGTTTTCCCGGGCCGTGCCGACGTTGCTGGCGTCCGCGGCGATGAATAGCAAGGCGTTGCGGAAGCGGCGCTGGCCGCTGCCACGCCGTTCTATCGTTTCGCTGGCCGCGATTGCCCCCTTGGACTCCGCACCCGCTTCATAGGGTGCCGATGGCGGCAGGATGATCAGGGCTGTCGAGCGGCGGTCGTCGATATCGGTGGGGTTGTCCGGGGCGGCGTGAACCCGGGGGAAGCCGGCGCGGCTGCGCTGTTCTTCGCGCAACAGTTCGATGATGCGCAGATCGGCCTGCTCGTCGCCGATGTCCTGTGCCCGGTCCGCAGCCAGCTTGTTGAGTGTTGGCTGCGGCGAGAACCAGTAGCTGTCGCCATCGCGGTAGAGGTGGGCCGAGCGCGAAGCGATTTCCTGCAATGCCTCGCCGTAGATCGCGATCTGGTCTCCGGGCTGGGCGCAGGAAAGGCGAAGCTCGGTGCCGCTCATGCCGCCGCGGGCCGCGCCATTGTGCGGCGCGGTGGCGAAAAACACCGCCCGGGCGGCGAGGGTTGCCGCCCGCGTCTTTGAGAAGCGCGGGCGTTGGGTTTCGATTTTCGCGGTCAGCGATGCTTCGCCGTCAACCTCTCCTTGCAGAATTGGCCCGAATGCGTCGCCGAGCGGCTCAAGCAGTGCTGTGCGCACCTTGGTGTCGCGGAAGGGAAGCAGGGCTGGCATGATGATGGGGGCATTGCTTTCACTGCTCCACAAGGCGTAAACCACATTCGCCATGATCTTGAGAATGCCCCGGGTTTTCTGAAACTTTTCCAATACCGACCAATCGCCGGAAAACCGCCGCAACAACTCGGGATGCAGCGGCCAGGCCCGGCGCATCTGTTCCGCATAGGCGGTTTCCCGCACTTCGGCGGGAAAATCCGCCCGGTGGTCGCGATAGAGTTTGCGGAAAGCGCTGATCGTATCGGCGCGGGCTTTCTCGCCTGTTTCGTCCAAAGGTTGAAACAGGCGGCGGCGGACGATTTCAAAGGTTTCGATACCGCTTGCCGGCGTCCACGCGGATTGCACCCGGCCGAAGATCTTTTCAAGCCGCTTGAGCGCATCCTTGCCTTGTTCGTCGCCGACCTCAGCCCCGGACTCCGGCAGCGAGCCAACCACAACCGCGCCCTGGACAGCGGCCGCGGCCTCGGTCAGCGACTGGATGAAGGCGTGGAAGGCATCGTATTCCAGCCCGCGCAACTGCCGCGCGAAAGCCACGACTTCATCCATGAGAATCAGGCAGGGCGCGGCATCGCGCAGGATTGGGATCAGTTTTTCCGAACCGGGATTGGTGCGCGCTTTTTCTGAGTCCGCGATGCTGTCGAAGGCTTCCCAGCCGCCGAGCCGCCAGGCGATATAGCCCCAAAGCGTGCGAATCTCGCGGCCGCCTTCGATGTGCATGGCTTCCGCGGCACCCTTGTGGGTGCCGACAAACACCGCCCGGTTGACGCGGCCAGGGGTTTCGACACCGGCAACGGCGAAAATTTCCCCGAGTCCAGTGAGCTCTTTCGGCTGATAGCCAGCCTCAACCGCGCCGGCCAGATGATGCAGCGCCAGCATCGTATGGGTTTTGCCGCCGCCGAAATTGGTTTGCAGGCCGATCACCGGGTCGCCGCCTGTGCCGGCAAGACGGGCGACCGTGGTGGTCAGCACACGTTTTAGCCCTTCGGTCGCATAGGTGATACGGAAGAATGCCGCCGGGTCGAGGTATTCCTCGCTGCCTTCGCCCTGGTCCACAAGGGCGAGGTTGGCGGCGAACTCGGCGTCGGAAAAGCGGGCTTCGAGCACGTCCGGGTGGGGTTCGCAGACTTCCCGCCACGGGCGCAGCTTCGATGGCGGGGCTGGCTCATCGAGTTCCAAGCCAGCGGATTTGGTGGGCGGGGCCTGCTTGTCCGCACCGCTTTGTTCCTCATAAAGCAAGTCGAGTGTTTGCCTCTGGGTATCCGCGCCAATGGCAACCAAGAGTTCGCGGATGGCATCTAGGTGGCGCAGCGCTTCGCGGGCTTCGAGTTTGCCGGCGAAATGCGCGGTGTTGTTGCGGGCGTCGATGCAAAGTGAAACGAAACTGCGGGCCTTGCGAAGCCTGTCGTCGTTGCGGAACAGGTCTTGCCAGTTGTCCAAAAGCGTCTTGAGGAGCGCATAGACATCGAGGTCGTTGCCGGCACCGCCACCCTGCGCCCGGCTTGCGTATTGACGCCAGTTGTTCCCGTGGCGGTCTTCCATATGTTTGGCGACATAGGGGTCAAGTCCTTGCCGGAGCGCTTCCAGTCCTTGCTCTACCCGCTGCTTGGCTTCTTGAGTCGGATTTTTCGCTTTGGTTTTTGCCATGGCTTCCGCTCAGAACAGCCCTTCAATTTTGGATTGGGTTTCGATTTTCGCGGCGGCCTCTTCAATGGCCTGCCATTCTTGGGCAAGCATGTTCCAGACTTGCGCTTCCGCGGCGCGGCTCTTCTTTTCGCAGATGTCGTAGAGGCGGTAGGCCAACATGCGCGCGGCCTCGCTGTGTTCCTGCGGCATTTGCGCGTAGAGTTTTGCGGCGGCTTCGATGCCGCCATCACGCGAATCAAGCACCCGCGCCAGATGCTGGGCGCATTCCCAACCAGTCAGATTGCTGTCGGTTTGCGGGTTCCAGTCCGCTGGCAATTCATCGCGATTCAACAACCGCAAAGAGCCTCCCTGGGCATGGACGACTCCGGCGTGGGCGAGTTCTTCAATGCTCACATTGTAGGCTTGAGCCATCGTGATGGCGTCGCCGGATTTCCCTTTGTCCATGCCGAAAGCCTCGAACCAGTCGATGCAAAAGCGGGTGCTGGCGTCGTAGCCGCTCGCCTCTTCCCCGGAGATTTCGTCCCGGGTCTGGTTAATGAGCGCGATGGCGGTGCGGACGGTCATTGGCGAATCGTCGGGCTCCAGCACCTTCGAGGCTGCCGTGAAGACACCCATGCCGGGACCGAGCGAGGCCTGCGCCATGTCCACGGGTCCTACACCTCCGGCACGAATCTTGGAAAGCGCATCGGGCAAGGTTGAGCGGAGTCTTGCTACAAACTCACGGCGGGTGATTGAAAGTGCATCCGGTGGTCGTTTGCGGCAGACCAAGACGATGGATGAAGCAAGAGCGTTGCGCGTTTTCTTCAAAGCCCCGGCAAGCTCAGTCCTTATTGGCCAAGTACCGCCGATCATGTACCCAGCATCAACCACACCTTGCAAAAAAGTTGCCCACCCTGGCGAAGTAAGTCCCTCCTTTGCTATTTCTGATTGTCTGAACGCATAATACAAAGCTATGGGAAAGTCGGGGGCGCTTGAACTATGGATGTTTTTTAGAACACGTGCCATACCTTCCATGAAGTAATTCTCGGCGGCTTTTTTGTCTGAATGTCTGTGAGAGAATGCAACTAACTCCTCTTCTTTTGGGGTAAGTAATCGACGAAAAATCTCCGGTAGGATATTTGATAAAGTCAGCCGTAGCCATACGTAAAAGAAATCTGAAATATCAGCATATGGCACATTATCATAATACGGCGGATCACTTGTGATTACGGCTTGATTCACTAACGGAGAGTTTCCAGCCGCATCCTGCTGGATTACTGCTATTTGAGTTGAGGCTGAAGGTGAGCTTGCTATTACATTTGCGGGATAGTCCACTTGGCCGACAAAGTTTCCGCTCGAATCGCTGAACGGATTGGCTTCACAAAAATCCCATACCATCGGAAGTGCTTGTCTGGCGAAAACTTGCTGAACTTTAGCTCCACCAGTGTCCCAGAAGCTGAGATTTGATCCACGATTAACTAGCCGACTGACACACAAGCCAAGGTATATGGCCACCGCGTCAGCATAGGCGTCCGCACCTTTGCCTCCATCGTCTAGTCGGGCTGAATCTTGCAGCCAGTGGGCTGTGTAATCGGGTCCAGCATCTAGTAAATTTCGGGGGGTAGTGTTTGACTCCATTAAAGTTAGCGCATCTGCCAGCACTTGCTCGCGCGCTTTGGAAACCAGATTCGAGAACGTTTTCAGTGCCGAGAGTTGACGATCAGTAAACAATTGATCAAATCTTGTTATTCCATAAGGTTTGATTCCCAGATATTGAGTGCTTCCGCAAATAGTTGCTTCCGGTTTCCAATCCGGCACGGCGCTTTTTGCTATATGTTCTATTTCTTCATTCGGATTCAGATATACTCGAGTTCTAGTGCCTTCCGCAACAACCGCCACAAGCCTCGCGTCCAAACGGTCAGACTTTCCTTCAGCCTTAATGTAACTACCGGAAATCGGCGAACCCGTCACAAGACAGGTGAAGTTAGAGCCACGGCCCGCCTTTGTGCCTGACTTTGCTACCGCTAATTGACTTGGCGAGATCGCGCTTGCCTTAATCGAAAAGCGATACGACTGGTTTTCCCGGCTAACTTCAGGAACAACAATTGCTTCCTTACCCCTTTTCGACGACAGGACAAATGAACTCACGAGCGGCACATGCGCTCCGCGCATCATCGGGTCGGGCGAGGCAACCGTTCGCGCCCAAAGCCAAGCGATCACCGTCAACTCCTTGCCGGCGTATGGCTTGAGGTCTTCGCGTTTGGCGGCCATGGCTGCGGTAACCCGGACCTTCGGGTACAGGTGGCCGATGCGGGATTCGGCCTCGTCCCGCATCCAGCGGCCGTAGTAGCGGATGTCTTCGGCCAACCCTTGGGCGCCCTTGTAGTTCGTAATGCGGTCGCTGTCGGGATTGACCGGGGGGCGGTTGGCGAATTTGGGTGGAATCTCGCAGGTTGCTTTGGAAACCAGCACGGCAACTGGGTTGAGGTCCGAGCCGTGGGCACGAAGCCCAAGCCGCTGGGCCTCAAGCGGAATCGAGCCGCCGCCGCAGAATGGATCGCAAACTGGTGGCGCGTGCTCGGCAAGGTAATTCAGCACATCCTCGGCTTTGCTGTCTTTCGACAAGGTCTCGCCGCGTCCGCGGGCAATCGAGCGCGCAATCTCGTAACGCGCCTTGCCGATGATGATTTCGTCGTTGGTGGCCTTCCAAGGCACCATTTGTTTGATGATTTCGTGCAGTCGATCCCGCTCTCTCACCTGGTCCGCCTCGGTGGGGAACTCTTCCGGCCAAGCCGAGGGGTCATCGACAAGCTGGGCGAACAGCACCGCCCGGCAAGCCGCGAGCGGGCGTCTGGCCCACCAAAGATGGAGCGTGGAAGGATGGCCATGCGGGGGCGGTTTCTCTTTCGCCGAGGCCGCATTGATGGCTTCGAGCGGCAGGGAGACCTCGATCAGCTTTTTTCTCGGCGCGGTCATTTTTGCTTTTCTTTACTTCACACCCGATCTTCGCGGTCTTCAATGATTAGTGAGGAAAGGCCGCCGCCCAAATCTATCAGCGGCTTATCCAGAATCTCGTGCGCACAACCATTGCCGC
>JAPOTO010000112.1:0-2338 GCA_026709135.1 Gammaproteobacteria bacterium
CGCGCAGCGAAGTCGCGGAATCATTCGCCAGCGCCAGGTCGCGCACCCATTCGGTTTTGCTTTCGCGTTCGAGGATCTCGTTGCGGGTGGCGAGAATCAGGCTCACGGCGAGAAACAGGTACACCGCCACGATCATGACCGCGGTGGCGACCCAGAACTCGGGGCCGTTGGGGCTGCCGACTTCCATCGAAATCGGGCTTGAGGGCTGGTGCAGGGTGTTCCACCAATCCACCGAGTACTTGATCACCACCACGTTGATGCAGCCGACGATGGACAGGAGGGCGCAGGCCCGGGCGGCGGTTTCGGGGTTCTCGATGGCGGCGCGGAGCGAAATCACCCCGAGCAGCAGGAAAAACTGGAACAGCACCGACACCAGCCGGCTGTCGGTCCATTCCCACCAGGTGCCCCACATCACGCTGCCCCAGATCGAACCGGTCGCCAAGGTCATGAACGAAAACCAGGCACCAAGCGGAGCGGCGTGCTTGGCCACCATGTCGGCGAGCTTCATGCGCCAGACCAGGGTCACCGTGCCGGCCACCGCCATCAGCGGAAAAAACGACAGCGAGGTCCCCGCCACCGCCACATGCACGACCAGAATCCGCGAGGTGTGCCCCTGCTGGTAGTCCTGGGGCAGAAACAGCAAGGCCCAGACCACCCCCACGGCGAGAAACAGCGCCATGGCGGCGATCAGCCAAGGCAGCCAGCGGGTGGTTTTGTCATAAAACCACTTCGGCGACCCAAGCCGGTGAAACCATTGCCATCTGCCTGCCATACCCACTTCCCCGCGGCACATGGAAGTGCCGCCGAATTCGATGGCTATTGTAACCGAAGCCGCATCCGGGGCTGCGGCGGGGCCACAAACTGTTGCTGTTTGCCCCTCAATTCAATTCAGCGAAATCCGCAGCGCGGCGGCGGTTGCCACCGGGGCCAGGCTGACCGCGGCGGCGAGCATCGCACCCAGCAGGGCGAGATAGCCGAGGGGGGAAGCGCCGGCGAGGGCGTTCTGCACCGCCAGCGTGCCGAAAATCAGCACCGGAACGCTCATCGGCACGGTGATGACCGCCAGGATCAGGCCGCGGCTGCCGAGGCCCACGGTGAGCGCGACGGCGATCGAGCCGAGCAGACCCACCACCGGCGTGCCGAGCAGCAGCGAAGCCACCAGCGTCGGATAGCCCGCCGCCGGCAGCGCCAGCATGTATGCGAGCAGGGGCGAAACGACGATCACCGGCAAGCCGCTGACGAGCCAGTGGGCGATGTTCTTGGCGAACACGAGCAGATATAGCGGCTGGGAACTGAGCAGCAATTGCTCGAGCGAGCCGTCCTCGTAATCGGCCCGGTACAGATTGTCCATCGACAGCATCGACGCGAGCAGCACGGCGATCCAGACCACCCCGGCGGCGATCTGCCGCAGCATGGCGCTTTCCGGGCTGATGCCGATGGGGAACAGCGAAACGACGATGATGAAGAACATGAAAGGATTGAGGATGTCGTTGCGCCGCTTCAGGCTGATCAGCAAGTCGCGCTTGAGCGTGGCGAGAAAAGCCGCGCCGGCGCTGGCACCCGGGCGCGAACTCGAAAGCGGGGGGCTTGCTTCGCCGCGCCTCATCGTGAAACCCCCAGCGTCAGCGCCCGCAACCCCGGCAGCGACAGCCGGTGGTGGGTGGTGATCAGCACAGCCCCGCCATTCTCCGCGTGTTCCGCCACGAGTTGCTCAAGCAGGGCGACACCGCCAGTATCGAGGGTGGTGAAAGGCTCATCGAGCACCCATAGCCCGGCCTTCGCCAGCAGCAGCCCCGCCAGCGCCACGCGCTGGTACTGCCCCGCCGACAGCGCGTGGCAGGGGGAATCCTCATAGCCCCCGAGCCCCATTTCCGCCAGCGCCGAGCGAATCCGGCCGTCGCCGGCCCGGCCCCGCAGGCGGCAACTCCAGCGCAGGTTTTCCAGCGGCGTCAGCACCCGGTTCACCGCGACCCGGTGGCCCAGATACAGCAGCTCGGCGTGGAACTCGTCCCGGCGCCCGGCGATCGCCGCGCCGCGCCAGCGCAACTCCCCGGTATAGCCGTCGTTGAGCCCGCAGATGATGCGCAGCAGGGTGGTCTTGCCCGAGCCATTGCCGCCGCGGACCTGAAGCACTTGCCCGGCTTCGAGCGAGAATTCGAGATCGCGGAACAACAGCCGCCCGCCGCGCTCGCAGCCGAGGGCGCGGACTTCAAGCAGGGGCTGGGCGGGCCGGGAGCGCGCGGTCACTGGGTGCCGGTCCAGAGGAAAACTTGGCAGGAATTATAACGGTGCGAAGACAGGAATAGCCGCAGGGACAGCCGCGGAGACAGGCTCCTAG
>JAPOTO010000112.1:2351-6488 GCA_026709135.1 Gammaproteobacteria bacterium
AGGCTCCTAGCGCCAGACGGAGAGTTTCGAGCGCAGCCGCAGGGCCGCGAGGCTGTGGATCTGGCTCACCCGGGATTCGCTCACACCGATGATTTCGCCGATTTCCTTGAGGTTGAGTTCTTCGTCGTAATAGAGCGAGAGCACCAGCTTCTCGCGCTCGGGCAGAGTGTCGATGGCACTCGCCAGATCTTCGCGGAAGCGGCCCTGCTGCATGTTGTCGGCCGGGTCGGGCAGGTCCCCCTCGACGAGTTCGAGGGCCGGGTCGGCGCTTTCGTTGATCTCGTCGAAACTGAACAGCCGGGTGCCGGAGGAATCCTTGAGGATGTTGAAATAGGTGTCGAGATCGATTTTCAACTCGCCGGCGATTTCCTTTTCCGAGGCGTTGCGGCCCGTGCGGGCTTCAATCTTCTGGATCGCCTTGGCGACTTCCCGGGACTTGCGGTGAACCGACCGGGGCGTCCAGTCGCCCTTGCGCACCTCGTCGAGCATCGCGCCCTGGATGCGGATGCCGGCATAGGTCTCGAAACTCGCGCCCTTGGTGTGATCGTACTTTTTCGCCGCATCCAACAGGCCAATCATGCCGGACTGGACGAGATCGTCGATCTGCACATTGGCTGGCATCCGGGCGAGCAAATGGCGGGCGATGCGGTTCACCAGCGGCGCGTGTTTCTCCACCGTGCGGCGAGCCCATTCCCTGCTCTCCTCTCTCTCCGCCAGATAGTCTCTTGCCGAGCTCATCGCTCCCCTTGTTCCCTGCTTGTTTCCAGCTTCCGGTGCCGCTTTTGTCGGTGCCAGCCACTCCCGCATTTTTCGCCAGCTTCCGGGCTAAACTTCTGCAACTTCCTGTCGATGTATGGATTAGCTGCGGGCCGATGCGTGGCCGACGCGGTTCAATCCACGGCCCGCACGGCATAAACCGAGCGGATAAGTGAAGCTCAGCAAGATTCGTTCCAACTTGGATCATTGCATCAATTCGCAAGAAAATATCAATAGAAACAGCGAGTTACAGATACTGTGAAAGTCTGGCGCAGACTTTTCACAATGACGGTTTTTTGACGCTGCGGGCCGCAGCGTCAATGCTTGGCTTGTTCGCCATTTTCTTGACGCGATTCAAGCCTTGGGCAGGGTGACGCCTTTCTGCCCCATGTACTTGCCGCCGCGGTCGCGATACGTCGTCTCGCAGCGCTCGTCGCTTTCAAAAAACAGCATCTGGGCCGCGCCTTCCCCGGCGTAGATTTTGGCCGGCAGCGGGGTGGTGTTGGAAAACTCGAGTGTTACATGGCCTTCCCATTCGGGCTCAAGCGGGGTGACATTGACGATGATGCCGCAGCGGGCATAGGTGGACTTGCCGAGACAGACCGTGAGCACGTTGGCGGGAATGCGGAAATACTCGACGGTGCGCGCGAGGGCGAAGGAATTCGGCGGGATGATGCACGAAGGCTCCTCGATGCTGACGAAGCTCGTTTCATCGAAATTCTTTGGATCGACCACCGCGGTGGTGTGCACATTGGTGAAAATCTTGAACTCGCTCGCACAGCGCACATCATAGCCATAGCTCGAAGTGCCATAGGAAATCACCCGCCGCCCATCTTGCGCGCGCACCTGCTCCGGCGCGAACGGCTCGATCATCCCCCGCTCCCGCGCCATCGCCCTGATCCACCGATCCGATTTGATTGCCATGCGTTCTCTCCCAACCGGGGCCGTATTGTGCCACGGCTCCGCACAGCGTGAGTCCCCGTCCGGCGACGGCTCGAAGCCGCTTTGCTTGGCGGGTGCAGTCGCCGGCCCGTTGCAGTATGATGCCGCGCATTTGGTGACGATTAACGTTTGGGGGCATTCCCACTTGAGCCAGCGCAAGATACTCGTCACCAGCGCCCTGCCCTACGCCAATGGCGGCATCCATCTCGGCCACATCATGGAGGCGATCCAGGCCGACATCTGGGTGCGGCTGCAGAAAATGCGCGGCCACCAGTGCATCTATGTCTGCGCCGACGACGCCCACGGCACCGCCATCATGCTCAGCGCCCGCAGCCAGGGCATCTCGCCCGAGGAGCTGATCGACCGTGTCCAGCGCGAGCACGAGCGCGACTATGCGGGCTTCCGCATCGGCTTCGACAACTTCCACAGCACCCATTCCGCGGAAAACCGCGAGTTGGCCGAATCGATCTATCTCGCCCTCGAGGCCAACGGCCACATCGCCCGGCGCAACATCCGCCAATTGTTCGACCCGGAAAAAAAGCTCTTCCTCGCCGACCGCTACATCACCGGCACCTGCCCGCGCTGCGGGGCGGAAGAGCAATACGGCGACAACTGCGAAGTCTGCGGCTCAACCTACAGCCCGGCGGAGTTGATCAACCCGAAATCCGCCCTCTCGGGGGCAACGCCGGTGGAGAAGGAATCCGAGCATTTCTTCTTCACCGTGCCGGCCTTCAGCGGCATGCTGCGCGAATGGATCGACGGCGGCGCCGTCCACGGGGCGGTGGCCAACAAGCTCGAGGAGTGGCTCGGCGAAGGCTTGCAGGACTGGGACATCAGCCGCGACGCCCCCTATTTCGGCTTCGAAATTCCCGGCAACCCCGGCAAGTATTTCTACGTCTGGCTCGACGCCCCCATCGGTTACATGGCGAGCTTCCTCAACCTGTGCCGGCGCTCCCATGACGAGAGCCTCGACTTCGACGCTTGGTGGCGGCCCGGCGGCGACAGCGAGCTCTACCACTTCATCGGCAAGGACATCGTCAATTTCCACACCTTCTTCTGGCCGGCGATGCTGGCCAGCGCCGGCTACCGCGCGCCCAACGCGGTCTTCGTCCACGGCTTCGTCACCGTCGACGGCACCAAGATGTCGAAGTCCCGGGGCACCTTTATCAACGCGAGCACCTATCTGAACCATTTGAACCCCGAATACCTGCGCTACTACCTCGCGGCGAAACTCGGCCCCGGCATCGATGATCTCGACCTCAACCTCGAAGACTTCGTTCAGCGGGTGAACGCCGACCTCGTCGGCAAGCTCGTCAACATCGCCAGCCGCTGCGCCGGCTTCATAGGCAAGAATTTCGCCGGCGTGCTCGCCGACCAGCTCGACAACGCCGCCTTGATCGATGAAATCCGCCAGGCCGCGCCACAAATCGCCGAGCTGTACGAGCAACGCGAATACGGCAAGGCGATCCGCCTGGTGATGGCCTTCGCCGACAAGGCCAACCAATACCTCAACGAGCGCAAACCCTGGGAAATCGCCAAGGCGGACCGGCAATCGCCGGAATTGCGGGCGATCTGCACGACGGGCATCAATGCTTTCCGCCTGCTCGCTGGCTACCTGAAACCGGTGTTGCCGGCGCTGGCGGAAAAAACCGAGGAATTTCTGGCGATCGCGCCGCTGGCCTGGAGCGACTTCGATTCGCTGCTGCTCGACCACCGGATCAACCGCTTCCAGCCGCTGATGACGAGAATCGAGGCCAAGGCGGTGGAAGCCATGGTCGAGGAATCCCGGCAAAGCTGGAATGGAGGGCACGACACGGAGCTGGAAGCGGACGGCGAAACACAAGCCGGCGCCGGGGCCACCGAGCCATTCGCCGATGAAATCGATATCGCCGCTTTCGCCAAGGTCGATCTGCGCGTGGCGCGGGTGATCGAAGCGGGCCTCGTCGAAGGCGCCGACAAGTTGCTGAGGCTGCGACTCGACCTCGGCCGCGAAGCGGATGGCGCCGCCATCGAGCGCACCGTCTTCGCCGGCATCCGCAGCGCCTACTCGCCGGAGGAGCTAGACGGCAGGCTCGTCGTTGTGGTCGCCAATCTCAAACCGCGCAAGATGAAATTCGGCGTTTCCGAGGGCATGGTCCTCGCCGCCGGCCCGGGTGGCGGGGATATCTGGCTGCTCCACCCCGATTCCGGCGCCAAACCAGGCATGCGGATCAGCTAACCTAGCGCGGCGACCTGGGGCGGCGCTGGCCCCGGCGCGGCAACTTGGTTAGTCTTGCGGAGATTCGCGGCTTGGTCATGCCCGCGGTCGAAGCGTCACCAGGGAAGCTCTGATTAAGTCAGAGCTTCCCTGCGGTAGACGGATGTACCGCCGAATTCGATGGCGTAAGCCATTGAATTCGCGAGCAAAACAAAACCACGCTTTTGTTTTGCGACAATGAA
>JAPOTO010000017.1:0-1446 GCA_026709135.1 Gammaproteobacteria bacterium
TTGGTGGGCTTTGCGGAGGTTGGGTGGCATGAGGTCGGGGTCGTAGAGCTTGGCGACATGCTCCTCGTAACGGGCGACACTGCGCCGCTTGACGCCGAACACCTCGAAAAAGTCGTTGTAGAAGCTTTGGGTTTCGCCCTTTTCGTAGCTCGCGCCAGCCCAGTTGCGGGCGAATTCCGCCGCCCGGGCGCGAATCTCGTTCCAAGAAAGCCGCATCAAGCGATCATTCCGCGTCCGGGTGCGCGGGGCCGTTCCTGATGCCTAGCCAGAGCAGCAGGCTGCCGAGGATGCCGGCGATGGTCGAGCCGATCAGAATGCCGAGCCGGACCACATCGTAATAGGCGCCGCCGGCGTGTTCAAAGGCGAGGCCGGCGATGAACAGGCTCATGGTAAAGCCCACGCCGCAGATGAAGGAAACGCCGGCCATTTGCAGCCAGTTCACTCCGGGTGGCAGTTTGGTGAAGCCGAGCGCGACGCCGGCGCCGGTCAGCAGCAGGATGCCGATCGGATTGCCGAGCACGAGGCCGCCGATGATGCCGAGTGCCACCGGGCTCGTCAGATCCTGCAGGCCCATGCCGCTCAGCGCCAGGCCGGCGTTGGCGAAGGCGAACAGCGGCAGGATGAAGTACGCCACCGGCGTGTGCAGGTCGGCTTCCACGCTTTTCAGCGGCGAGTGCCCGCCCTCTTCCCGCAGCGGAACGCACAAGGCGATGAGCACGCCCGCGAGGGTGGCGTGCACGCCGGACTGGAGCACGGTCACCCACAGGGCGACGCCAATCAGCAGGTAAACCGAAGTCCGCCGCACGCCGAGCAGGTTCGCCGCGACACCGCAAACCAGGATTACCGCCGCCAGCCCGAGCATCGACAGGGACAGATCGCCCGCGTAGAAAACGGCGATAATGGCGATTGCCGCGAGATCGTCGAAAATCGCCAGCGTCAGCAGGAAAATTTTCAGGGTGGGCGGCACGCGCTTGCCGAACAGGCTCAAAATGCCAAGGGCGAAAGCGATGTCGGTGGCGCTCGCCACGGCCCAGCCGCTCATGGCTACTGGGTTGTCCCAGTTCAACAGGCTGTAAACGACGGCCGGGGCGGAGATGCCGCCGATCGCGCCAAGCCCGGGCAGGATGATCTGATCGGGGGAGGACAGCTCGCCTTCGAGCACTTCGCGTTTGACTTCGAGCCCGATGAGGAAGAAGAACACCGCCATCAGGCCGTCGTTGATCCACAGGATGAAGGGCTTGTTGATCGCCAGGGCGCCGATCTGGACCGCTACCGTGGTGTCGAGCAGGCCGCCGTACCAGCCGGAGAACAGGCTGTTCGCCGCCACCAGGCCCAACACGGCCGTGGCGAACAGCAAAACGCCGCCCGCCGCCTCCAAGCGGAGAAAATCCTTGAGCATGCCCATTTTCAATCCATCCGTCTCGCTCTGCTATTCACCTATTCACC
>JAPOTO010000017.1:1461-6464 GCA_026709135.1 Gammaproteobacteria bacterium
CTATTCACCTATTCACCGTGGCATCGGCGGCGGACCCGTTCAGCCTCGCTCAGCCGGCCCGCCTTTCCTTACGCTCGCCGAGCCGCCGCGGATGACCGCCATGGCTTGCCATATATATGGCTGAACTGATATGGTTCAACCACACCTCAACCGGGCGCGACCCATGAAGACCACCCTCAACCTCAATGACCAGCTTCTGCGGCAAGCCAAAAAAACGGCTAGGCGGCAAGGCGTCACGCTGACCCGCTTCATGGAAGAAGCGATCCAATCCCGAATTATGACGCTCAACGAGCCGGAAAAGAAGTACAAATTCGCCCCGCCCATCGTGCGGGGAACCAAGCCGCCCGCGGTTGACGTGAGCGACCGCGAAGCATTGTACGACTTCCTCGACGCCAATGATCGCGGTTGACACCAATATCCTGGTGTACGCCCACCGCGCCGAATGCGAGCTGCATGGGCCGGCTTATTCGCGGGTCACCCAGCTCGCCATAGGCACCCGGCCCTGGGCCATACCGGTGTTCTGCATCGGGGAATTTCTGCGCGTGGTCACGCACCGCAGGGGCTTCTCTCCGCCATCCTCCCTGCCCCAGGCCATGGGCTTCATCCGCAGCCTGGCCGCCTCCCCGTCCTGCCGCGTCGCGCTGCCCCATGGGGACTTTCTGCATCACCTGGAGTTGGCCCTGCGCGAAAGCGATGCCAAGGGGAATCTCGTCCACGACGCGCAAATCGCCGCGCTGTGCCATCAACATGGCATCGAAACCATCCTAACCAATGACCGGGACTTCAACCGCTTCCCCGATCTGACCATCTCGCGCCTAGGCGCTGGCGCCTGAAGCCAAGCCCTGACTCCATCAGCGCTTGCCTGGGCTATACTGCGGACGCCGCCTGACCCTTGCAGCCTCGTCGTTTACGCGAAGTCCGCCGGGCCCGGCGGCGGATAGTCATCCAACAAGAGATTCGACACCATGATTCCGCGCAGTCTGTTGTTCACCCTGTCAACGCTTTTCGGCGCGGCCGCCTTGGCGGCGGAACAGGTCAACGTCAACTATCAATACGAAGGCAGCCACCGCGCCGACTTCAGCAGTGTGCGCGGCGGCCTGCGGCTCGGCGGGTTCAGCGATGAACGCGGCCTCACTGATGGCAGCCTAATCGTCGACGGCTACCGGGCCGAGGCCGAAATGGCCGAACTGCTCCGCAACGCCTTCGCCCAGGGCTTCGCGCACGGCGGGGCCACACTCGGCGACAGCGAAGCGGAACACACCGTCAGCGGCAGCCTGACTTCAATCGAAGCCGAAGAAACAGCCGATGGCATCCAATTGACGATGCGCGTAACCCTGCGCCTCAACCGCGGCGCCCGCACCATCTGGCAAACCAACCTCTTCGGCCGCGGCACGGCCCAAGACCTCACCACTGCCACCCAAGCCGCCCTAACCCGCCTCATCCGCGAACTGATGAATGACGACTATTTCTTGATGGAGTTGCGGTAGGTGAGGATGGCGATTTTCAGCAGAATGCAGTATAAACCGGATCATGCAGCGGCAAAGGATCCAGAAAAATGACAGATAACGGAGAAACCCTCCCCATTGAAGAAAAACTCATGGATCAAGAGGCAGTCGATGCCAAAGTCGCTGACTACTGGGACGAGCATACCAACGAAAGCTTTTACGGCGAGACCTACTGGCTGGCGAATCCAATTATCAATAAGCATCACCAGATACTTGCAGCTGGTGGTAGAAATTATGACCACTGGTTGAATTTCAGCGTCCAGCATTTTCTTGGGGAGAAATGTCCAGTTGATCGCGTACTTAGTATTGGCAGTGGCGATGGAGCTTTAGAACGACATTTGGCGAGCATAAATACTGCCAAATCAATTGAAGGAATTGATCTCGCACCGAAACGAATTGAAATAGCGGAAGCGGAAGCACGCAATGCCGGTATGGCTGATATCATTTCCTACAGTGTTTGCAATGTTGAAACCAATCCCTTTCCAAACTCGGATTACGATGCGATCTACTTTAATTCCGCGTTGCATCACATGTCCGATCTCGATGGAATTTTACAAAAATGCAAAGCCGCCTTAAAACCCGATGGCTTTCTGTTTGTAAATGACTACATCGGACCCAACCGATTTGCGTTCAGTGATCGTGAAAAAGAAGTAATGCAATCAGTGTTTCATATGATCCCGAAAAAGTATCGAATTTCTCACGCCGATCATGATCGAGGCCAAGTCAGACAGCAGATGTATTTTCCAGATCCTGCCGAAGTTGAACGAGTCGATCCATCTGAAGCTATACATTCGCAAGACATCTATGACGCTTTAAGGCGTCACTTCAAAATTGAGGAGTTTAATTTCACCGGCGGCACCTTGATGCAGTTTATGTTGCTGGACATCGCGGGAAATTTCAGGGAAAGCGATCCACAATCTATAAAAGTACTCAAGCTAATCTTCGACATAGAAAGTACCTTGGTGGGAAATGGCGATTTGCCACCTCATTTCGCCATGATTACTGCCCGCCCCTGACCCGCCTCCATCCGCGAACTGATGACCGACGACTATTTTTTTATGGAGTTGCGGTAGGACGGCACTTGTGACTTGCGGCGGAATGCAGTATAGTTCAGGCTGCATGGCGGAAAAGGCTATGGAAAATGATTGACAAGCCAGAGGCTCTCCCGTCCGATTCCAGAATCGGCTCGGCATACACCTCGATGGGCCAGCCGAGGGGACTTGGAGATGCCACTCCGCATCGTGCCAAGCTCGAACTGGGCCTAATCTCCAAGAAGGGATCCCCGCTGCCCGGCGTGGATATCGACAGTCGCGCCAAACTGTACGAACTCATGGGTGGACTCGATTGATTGTGGTTGATGTGAATGTGCTGAATTATGCATGTCCATTACTTTTGGGAGTACAAAAATTGAAAAAGCTCTGCGCCACATTATTCGCAATGTTCATGGCTTCGTTCGCGCAATCGCAAGAACTAGCCGATTTGCCCTTGATTGATGCGGATGGTTATCAGGCTGGCATCTTGCGCCTTCCGGGAAACTTCCTGGCAAGAGACGAATGCGTGGTGGGCGCATTTGTTATTTGCGGCCCTTTCAGTGTTCAGGGCCTGCCAGATGATTTCCGCTTCTATCTCGCAGGTGCCGGTGAATCGGCGGGTGCTCCCGGTTATGGCGGTCAATCAGTGAATGCCGGTACTGGCGGGAATAACGATATAAGCAATCAAGATCACGGAGACGACCGCGATTCGGCAACCACGGTCGGTCTTTCTTCAACCACCGAAGGACAGCTTCAGATCGGTGACAAGGATTATTTCCGCATCGATATCACGGAATCCGTAACGATACGCATGGAGACCGTTGGAAAGACAGATACCTATGGGGAGCTTTATGACACTGTCGGTAATTTGTTTGGCAGAGATGATGATGATGGAGCATACAAAAATTTCCAATTGACGGCGAGTCTAGATCCAGGAACTTATTTCTTGCTAGTAAGAGGTTACAATGATCAATCCGCAGGAGAGTATAGGCTATCAGTATCGGAAAATCTTGCAGGAGGAAACAACTTCGAGTCAGCAACTACAATCGGTATCCCTTCTTTTACCTCGGGATTGGAGATTGATTCTGGCGAAAGAGATTATTTCCGTATTGACATAGCTGGAGCGGGGAATTTACGAATACGAACATGGGGTGGAACAGATACTTACGGAACTCTATACGATAGCGCCGGAAACGTGATCGCCGAGGATGACGACGGTCTTCCGGGAGAACCACAACGTGGGGAGAACTTCTCGATTCAAGTGAATATTGCGGCAGGAACTTACTACATCGAAGTGCGTGGCTTCAACAACACAACCGCCGGCAGATACGGACTAGGAGTACTTGGGAGTTTAAACATATCTGATCCTGTTACCGTCTTGATCCCAACTGACGGAACTTCACTGGGAAGAGTAGTTTTAAATTGGTCTTGCTCGAAGGACTTTATTGGAGGGAATATCGAAGTTCCATTTTTGGCTCCAGCTCTAGGCTATCGAGATAACTTTTCTGACTTACCCTTCGCCCATGAAGCGGAGGCCATAGCTGCGATTTCCGGTTGTAGGGGAGATAGAAATATAGAGTCAGAAGCAGAATACATTTTTGAACTTAAGAAAAACGGCTTCCCGCCATGGGGAAGCTCGCTACAGACAAAAGGAGGTTGGGTAGCAGTCAAGACTAACCAATCACGATTTTTTTATGGATGGGCTGGAAATCGAATGATCAATATAGGCGATTCTGGTGCGATACTATTTGACAATCAAAATGAATCGGGTGAAATCATACAAGATGTAATTCCATTTAGAATCAGTGCGATAGAAAATGGCGAAATCCTGAGCGAAGGCGAGATAACAGTTCGATGGCTTCCAAAAGTCAAGTGAATTAGCTTAGAAGATACTAACAGATCAAACTTGAGGTACTCCAATGGACCTCGGCTAACTCATCGAACCACTATTCTTTTTTCGATCCCATCGCTCCCTTTTGTTGAAATTTTTGGTGGATCTTCGACGCTGGATGATTCGGTCTCGTATTATTTTATCAAAGATTCGTCACTCTCTACACAAACTCGCTCCGATGACCGCACTCAAGCAGCATCCTCGGCGCGGCGGGCTGCGGCCAATTCCCAGGCGGCCTGCATTCGGGTCCATACTTCGGCTGTGCTCCAGCCGATGCGTTCGAGCCGCAGCGCGAGCGTGGCGGACAGCCGTGCCTTGCCGGCAAGCACACGGTTAAGCTGGGAAGTGGGCGCATCGAGCAGCGTGGCGGTTTCGGCGATGGTCTTGCCATTGCCCCTCATCCATTCGCGCAAAACCTCGCCGGGATGCGCCGGAAGTTGCATATTGGAGTTGTTCACTTTTGTCATAACAAGGATCGTATCGCGATGTAGAGCATGTCGGGAACGCAGCGAGCGGGGAACTGTAGAGAACAAATAAAGTGTCCGGTTTTAGAACACATGAAGTGTCCGGTCATAC
>JAPOTO010000121.1 GCA_026709135.1 Gammaproteobacteria bacterium
ACCTGATCAACCTGGTCGACCAGACGACCCAGTTCGAGCTGGTGGCCGCGGTAGAAGCCATCTCCGAGCGCTTCCTGCTGCCCGTCCTGGAAGGCCTGCTGGAGCAGATGCCCTTCCGCATCCGGGGGCTGCACGCCGACAACGGCTCGGAGTACGTCAACCGCCGGGTGGCCGACCTGCTCGCCAAACTGCACGTCGAGTTCACCAGGTCGCGCCCCCGGCGCAGCAACGACAACGCCTTGGTCGAAGGCAAGAACGCCCACGTGGTGCGCAAGTACTTCGGCCACGACCACATCCCCCGGCACCGAAGACTGCCTCAAGCCCGGCATCACCTTCGAGCAACTCGACCGGATCGCCAACGCCCAGTCCGACCTGGCGGCCGCCACGCGGCTCAACACGGAACAGCGTGAACTGTTCCGCGCCCGCCGGAGAGCCAAACCGGAAAACAACCCAAGCCGTGCTTGAAAGCCGAACAGCCGATTGGCAACATCCACCCCAACACCGAACGAAACCCGTCCACTCAACCCGCCTGGGTCGAGCCTTCGTTCACCATCACTTTCTTATTGGAAAACGCTACGGCTTCGGTTCATCCAAGCCAAGTCAAGGCCCCAATGCGCCGATGGGGGCTACGCTTACGCCATCCGGGCGGCGGTAGGCGTAACCCGTGGCGGTCACCACGAGCAGATTGGCCGGCTCGCCCATTTTTGCGGTGTCCACCCGGCTTGCGAACTTGAGCAGGGTTGCCGCGGCGGCATCGATAACCGACTTGGCGTTCCCCAGTTTCACCTCCACTGGCATCCAGGCGCCCGCCGCCGTCTGCACAACCGCATCGATTTCCAGCCCGGTGTTATCCCGGTATTGGGTCAGTTCGGCATCGCGCGGCGCAGCATGGATGCGCAGGTCGCGAACGACCAGCGATTCAAACAACAGGCCGAGATATTCAAAATCGGCGCGCAGTTGTCGTGGATTGGAGCGGATGGCGGCAACCGCGATGGACGGGTCGGTGAAATGTTGCCTCGGCGCCTGCCGCAGGCGCGACCTTGAGCGCAGATGCGGCGAGAACGGCGGCAATTCCTCAACAACGAACAGTTTTCGCAATGCCTCCATGTAGCCCGCCACGGTACGCCCCTGCACATTTTCGCCGCGGCCAGAAACATCCCTCGCCAAAGTCGCCAATTTGACTTCCGTTGCCGTGTTGCGGGCCAAGGATTGCATCAAGCGCAACACGCTGGCGGGGTCGTGGCGGATGCCTTCGACGCTTTCCACATCGGTTCTGCGCAGTTCGTCGATATAGTCGCGCACAAAGCCCATGGCCTCTTCCAAACTATCGCTGATCGTGCCGGGCCAACCGCCCCGGCATATCAGCTCGACGATATCCGATACCGTCAAACCCGGCTCGCCCGCCGAAATCGCTTCCCCGTTCAGCAAGCCTCTGAGCGAAACCTTGCCATTGGCGTGACCCTGTTCAAAGAGCGACATCGTCCGCATTCGAAGCCGTGAAATGCGGCCCGCCCCCGAATGGCGCGCGATGTCGTCCGTCGGCGCAGCCGATCCGGTGAGAATATACTTCCCCCTGCCCGAACGCTGATCCGACGCGCGCCGCACGTGGTTCCAGATTTCGGGAACGACCTGCCACTCGTCGAAAAGCCTTGGCGTTTCGCCCTCAAGCAAGGCCTGCGGTTCGATAGAAGCGGCCAAGCGGGCATTGGCGTCGACGTCAAAGCATACTTCGCTGCGGGCAATCCGCTTGGCGGTCGCGGTCTTCCCACAGGCTTTCGGCCCCTCGATCAAGACCGTGGAAGCCCGGGCAAGCCGGGCCGCCAGCTCGTCGTCCGCCAGCCTCGGCAGGTAGGCGGTTGCATCGGAACGCATTTGAAGTTCACTCGTAAAGCATGTTTTGCAACGATTCTAGCGCATGTTTTGCAATGATTCTAGCGCATGTTTTGCAACAATTTCATCGCATTATTTGCAATTTTTGGATTTGGGCCAGCACAGCGGCGCAGCGGCTCAAGCAGCGCGGTAATTCTCACTGTGCCGAAACACGGAAGCCTTCCGGTTCCGCACAGCGCAAGTCGCCGTCGGCCGGGCCGCGCGCGGCGGGCGTGCGAGACAGGGTGAGGCCCGGTCTGCGAAGCAGACGAAAAGCACTGCTTTTCGAGGGCCGAACGGCTCGACAGGATGTCGAGACTGGGGCCAGTCGAAGCCAGAAGCGTCGCGCCATGGATGGCATGAACAACATGTCTCAGCCGCCCATGGATGTGTTTACGGCGTCCGCCGCGCGCGGCCCGCCTGACGGCGACGGATCGAAGCCGCAGGCCAAATGACCGGGCCGCCCCGGCGTGCTATGATTCGCCCCTGTTCCGGGAGGCGCCAGCGCCGGCCCGGCTTGCCGATTTGTTTTTCATAGCGCAGTTCAAGAATCAGCCTCCAGATGCCCGAATCCGACCCGCAGGTTTCACCCGTCGCGCTTGAAACCGAAATGCGAGAGTCCTATCTCGCCTATGCCATGAGCGTGATCGTGGGTCGGGCCCTGCCCGATGTCCGCGACGGCCTGAAACCCGTTCACCGCCGCATCCTGTTCGCCATGCGCGTGCTGTCCAACGATCACGACAAACCCTACAAGAAGTCGGCCCGGGTGGTGGGCGATGTCATCGGCAAATACCACCCCCACGGCGAAAGCGCCGTCTACGACACCGTGGTGCGCATGGCCCAGGATTTTTCCCTGCGCTACCCGCTCGTCGATGGCCAGGGCAACTTCGGCTCGGTGGATGGCGACACCGCCGCCGCCATGCGCTACACCGAGATCCGCATGGCGAAAATCGCCCAGGAACTGCTCGCCGACCTTGACAAGAGCACCGTCGATTTCTCGCCCAACTACGACGACACAGAGCAGGTTCCCGATGTGCTGCCGACCCGCATCCCCAACCTGCTCATCAACGGCTCCTCCGGCATTGCCGTCGGCATGGCGACCAATATCCCGCCCCACAACCTGACCGAAGTCATCGATGGCGCCATCGCCCTGCTCGAAGACCCGGAGATCAGCGTCGACGAACTGATGGAGCACGTCAGCGGCCCGGATTTTCCCACCGCCGCCATCATCAACGGCAAGGCCGGCATCATCCAGGCCTACCGCGGCGGCCGCGGCATGGTCTATGTCCGCGCCCGGGCGACGGTCGAGCACAGCGAAAGCGGCGGCAGGGAAACCATCATCGTCAATGAGATTCCCTACCAGGTGAACAAGGCCAGGCTCATCGAGCGCATCGCCGAACTCGTCAAGGAAAAGAAAATCGAAGGCATCAGCGAGCTGCGCGACGAATCCGACAAGGACGGCCTGCGCATCGTCATCGAATTGCGCAAGGGCACCATGGGCGAGGTTGTGCTCAACAACCTGTATTCCCACACCCAGATGCAGACCGGGTTCGGCATCAACATGGTGGCCCTCGTCGACGGCCAGCCCAAGCTGCTCAACCTGAAAGGCGTGCTCGAAGCCTTTCTGCGGCACCGGCGCGAAGTCGTCTCCCGCCGCACGATGCATCTGCTGCGCAAAGCCCGGGAGCGCGGCCACCTGCTCGAAGGCCTCGCCGTGGCGCTCGGCAATATCGACGCGGTGATCGACCTGATCAAGACCTCGCCGACCCCGGCCGAGGCGAAGGAGAAACTGCTCGCCCAGTCCTGGGTTTCGGCCCAGGTGGTGGAGATGCTCAGCGGCGTGGGCGCCGACGCCTGCCGCCCCGAGGGCTTGGATCCCGCCTATGGCCTCAAGGGGGAGGCGTACTTTCTCTCCCCGGAACAGGCCCAGGCGATACTCGACCTGCGCCTGCACCGGCTCACCGGCCTTGAGCACGAGAAACTCGTCAACGACTACCGCGAATTGCTGCGCAAGATCGCCGAGTATGTGGAAATCCTCGAAAATCCCGAGCGCCTGATCGCGGTTGTGCGGGAAGAGCTCGAGCAGGTGCGGGGGGATTACGGCGATGGGCGCCGCACCGAAATCGTCGGCAGCCAGCACGACCTGACGATGGAAGACCTGATCACCCCCGAAGAGCGCGTGGTGACCATTTCCCATCTCGGCTACGCCAAAACCCAGCCGCTGGCCGACTACAGCGCCCAGCGCCGGGGCGGCATGGGCAAGGCCGCGGCCACGGTCAAGGGCGGGGATTTCGTCACCCGGATGCTCATCGCCAACACCCACGACACCCTGCTGTGCTTCAGCAGCGCCGGCAAGGTCTACTGGCTGCGGGTGTTCCAGGTTCCCGTCGCCGCGCGCACCTCCCGGGGCAAGCCCATCATCAATGTGATCCCATCCCTCGAAGAGGGCGAGCGCATTACCGCGATGCTGGCGGTGAAGGATTTCACCGCGGACCATTACGTCTTCATGGCGACCCGCTCGGGCTTTGTCAAGAAGACCGCGCTGAGCGAATTCGCCCGCCCCCGCAGCGTCGGCCTGCGCGCCATCGAACTGCGCGACGGCGACACCCTCATCGGCACCGCGATCACCGATGGCGAGCGGGACATCATGCTCGTCGGCAGCAATGGCAAGACGCTGCGCTTTTGCGAATCCAAGGTCAGGCCGATGGGGCGCCAGGCCCGGGGCGTTCGCGGCATGAAGCTCAAGGCCGGCGCAGAGATGATCGCGCTGATCATTCCCGATGACGAGAAGCAGATTCTCACCGTCAGCGAGAACGGCTATGGCAAGCGCACCGATACTTCCGCGTTCCCGGCCAAGGGCAGGGGTAACCAAGGGGTCATCGGCATGAAAACCAGCGAGCGCAACGGCCCGGTGGTCGGCGCGGTGCAGGTCGATGGCAGCAATGAAATCATGCTCATTTCCGACAAGGGAACGCTGGTGCGGACCCGGGCGGCGGAAGTTTCCATTCTCAGCCGCTCGACCCAGGGCGTGACCCTGATCAACCTCAAGGAAGGCGAGAAGCTCGTCGGCCTCGAGCAGGTTGACGAGCCGGCGGAGGCAGACGGCCTTGACGGGCAATCCACCCCCGCCGACCAGGCCGCCCCGGAGCAGACCCATTGACGCGCAGAATCGCCTACCTGGGGCCGCCGGGAACCTTCTCCCAGGCGGCCGCGCTGCGCGGCGCCGGCGCGGACTGCGAACTGCTCGACTGCCGCGGCATCGATGAAGTCTTCGCCGCGGTCGAGAGCGGCCGCGCCGACCACGGCGTGGCGCCCATCGAAAACTCCACCGAAGGCGCGGTGAACCATACCCAGGATTGCCTGATCGACAGCCCCGCGCTGATCATCGGCGAGCGCATCGTGCCCATCGAACACCATCTGCTCGCCCGGGAAGGGTTTTCCCGCACGGAGATCAACCTGATCGCCTCGCATCCCCAGTCGCTGGCCCAGTGCCGCGAATGGCTGCGGGCCAACCAGCCCCAAACGGCGCTGCGCGAATGCGTCAGCAACGCCGAGGCGGCGCGGCTCGCCGCCGAGGGCGGCGGCGTGGCCGCCATCGCCGGCGCCATCGCGGGCGAAACCTATGGCCTGCGCGCGCTCGCGCAATCGATCCAGGACCAGGCCGGCAACCGCACGCGCTTCGCCGTGCTCGGCCGCGAGCCAGCGCCGCCAAGCGGGCGCGACAAAACCAGCATCCTTGTCTACGCCGAGAATCGCCCCGGCGCCCTGTTCCGGGTGCTTGAACCGTTCGAGCGGCTCGGCATCAGCCTCACCCGGCTCGAATCGCGCCCCTCCCGGGATCAAAAATGGGAATACATTTTCTTCATGGACTTCCAAGGCCACCGGCAGGACGCCAAGGTGGCGGAATTGTTCCATCGCCTTGGCGACCGCACCGACGCCGTCAAGATTCTTGGCTCCTATGCCGTCGACAACTGAGCGGCAACCGAGCGGCGACTGAGCAAAGCCGAATGAAATCAAAGGCATGACATCGCGCATCGCAATCATCGGCCTCGGCTTGATCGGCGGCTCGCTCGCCAAGGCGCTGCGTGGCAGTGATCCAAAAATGGCGATTGCCGCGGCCGATGTTGATGGCGGGGCCCTCGCCACCGCGCTCGCCGATGGCGTGATCGATGCGGCCGGGAGCGTCGCCGAAATCTGCGCGGGCGCGGATGTCATCGTCATCGCCGCGCCGCCACTCGCGACGCCGGCGCTGCTGCGCGAAGTCGCCGGATGCGCGCCGCCACAAGCCGTGGTCACCGATGTCGGCAGCGTCAAATCGCATTTGCTGGAAACCCTCGCGAGCCTGCCGACGGCGTTCCGCCCGCGCTTCGTGCCGGGACATCCGCTGGCGGGCTCCGAGCAAAGCGGTTTCGCCGCTGCCCGGCCCGACCTGTTCGCCGGGCGCAATGTCGTGCTGACGCCGCTGGCGGGCCCGGAAACGGCAACCGACCCGGAGGCCATCGCCGCGGTGCACGATCTCTGGCGCGGCACCGGCGCCAATGTCCACGCCATGAGCCCCGCCCGCCACGACCGCATCCTCGCCCTCACCAGCCAC
>JAPOTO010000062.1 GCA_026709135.1 Gammaproteobacteria bacterium
GGGCGCGGATGAGAGCGGATTTGCAGCCGCGAATTCCTACGGCGCAGGCTCCTAGGCTACCACGATGGCGGGGAGGCGTTCGATGAACCAGTAGGTGGCGATGGCGCCGAGGCCGTAGGCGAGGCCGCGTTCGATGCTGAACGTCAGTTCGCGGCCGATGCGGCGGATGAAATGCCAGCACCCAAGCAGGACGCAGATGAAACCGACCTGGCCGAGTTCGACGCCGATGTTGAAGAAGAGCAGGGCGAGGGGGATGTCGGCCTCGCGCAGGCCAAGCTCGCCAAGCGCCCCGGCGAAGCCAAAGCCGTGGAGCAGGCCGAACAGGAAGGCCACGAGCCAGGGCCGGCGGTGCGCCAGGGTTGTCTCGCCGCGCTGGCCCATGATGATTTCCCGGGCCAGGAAGGCGATGGACAGCGCGATCAGCACTTCCACCGGCGCGCCGGGAACGGGGAACAACCCGAGCACGGCGCAGGCGAGGGTGATGCTGTGGGCGATGGTGAAGGCGGTCACCGTCTGCACGAGTTTCCAGAATCCGCGCATGAGCAGCAGCAGGCCGAGCACGAACAGCAGATGGTCGACGCCGAACAGGATGTGTTCGGCGCCGATGACGAGGTAGCGGCCGGCGAGCGTGGTCCAGGCGCCCGCGCCGGCCTTGAGTTCGCTCATCGGAACTTCAATGCCGGCGCCGTCGCCGGGAACATAGGCGGTTGCGCTGTCGCCTTCGAGCCAGTTGGCGATCACCAGCACGCCGGCAAGACCCCAGGGGAAGGACAGGCTGTCGTCGATGCCAAGGCCGGGTTGGCAGGAAAAGCGGTAGGCGAAGGCGGCGGGTGGCAGCCCGGCGCAGCGCGGCGGCAGGATGCGTTCGATGTTGAACAGTGGCGGCACTTGCGCATCCACCACCGACAGCCGGTACGAGCCGGGCGCTTCCTCGAGCAGAATCACCCGGGCGACGCCGGTGATGTTGATGTCGTGGGCCGCGGCCGGAATCGCCGGCAGGAGCAGCGCCAGCAGCAGCGCCGCGGCTTTGGGCGGGTTAATTGTTGATGACGATGACATAGTCGTCCCAGAGCCGGTCGATTTCGATTTGCAGCAGGCGGTCTTCCTCGGTGGCGATCCAGTCGAGCCGCACGCGGTCGATGATTTCGTCGAATCCGGCGAGTTCCGCCCCTTCGCGCCCGCGCACCCGCAGCCAGTGCTGGCCGCGGTTGCTGACGAATGGCCCGATCCATTCGCCCGTTGGCGCGGCGAAAACCCGGTCGGAAAACTCATCGCTGAAAATGCTCGACAGATCGAGCCGGTTGACTTGGAACAGGGGCGCCACCGAGCCGGGTTCGAGCGCGAGCATCGCCTCGACTTCGACTTCGCCTTCGCCGTTGGCGGAGAGCATTGCCGCCACTTCATCGGCAAGCGCTTCGCCGTTGTCGAACACGAGTTCATCGGCGTCGACGGTTTCCATGCTCGTGTAGCGCGGGCGGTTGGCGTCGTAATAGCGGCGCAATTCGGCTTCATCCGGCTGGATCACATCGCCCGAGAGCACATGGCGCATTTTCTGGGCGAGCAGGTCGTGGATGCGGGGGTCTTGGTCGAGCCCAAGCCTGCGCGCCTCGCGCGCGAGAATCCGCTCTTCGATGTGCAGCGCGGCGACCCGCTCGCGCTCCGCATCGGTCAACTCCCTGCCGGTTGCCAATTCCCGCGTGAAGATGCGGGCGTCGATGTCCCGCTGGCTGATTTCAAGCAATTCGCCACCGCCGAGGCTCGAGATGCCGTAGACGCCGAACAGCAGCGCGGCCAGCGCGGCGAAATGCGTCATCGGCTCGCGCAGCAGTTTGCGCAGACGGGATTGGCCGGGGCTGTTTTCAGGCATGAATCTGGATATGGGTTTTTCCGTCACGCAGAGTTTCTATATAGTGGGGGGCCGATGCAAGTGTGTGGATTCGCTGTCACTCCGCGTGGGAGGAATCTGGAATGGAAAGGTTTACCGCCGACTATATCGACTCCTGCCCCCGGGACGGCGGAGTCATCCTTCGCGGCCACAATATGACACGGGTCGAGACCTTCGTCGACGCCGCCTTCGCCTTCGCCCTGACCCTGCTCGTCATCAGCATCGACGAAATTCCCCGCAGCCCGGCGCAACTCGTGGAAACCGCCCGGGACATACCGGCCTTCCTGATCAGCGCCTATTTCATCGGCCAGTTGTGGCTGTCCCATGTCGGTTGGAGCCGGATTTACGGCCTGCAGGACCGGATCACCGTCGTCTTCAGCCTGGCGATCGTCATGCTGGTGCTGGTCTTCGTTTATCCGCTGAAGCTCATGCTGCAATCCGGCATATTCTATTTTTCCAGCGGTCGTTTCGGCGCCAACATCATGGTGGATGATGGCGAATGGACCGCCACGGACGTCTCCGGCATGTTTGTTTTTTCCGCGGTCGGCGTGCTCTGCGCCGCCCTGATCATCATCGGGCTGTACCTCAACGGCCTGCGCCACCGCGAACAACTGCGCCTGACGGCCTACGAGATTTTCCTCAGTTGGCGCCGCATCACCTTCGCCGCCATGGTGGGCGCCACCGCGGTCATCTGCGGCTGGGGCGGCCTCATCCTGACCGGCGGCGCGCTGCCATTCAGCGGCCTCGGCTACTTCACCCTCTTCCTCACCCTTCCCATCACCGGCCGCGTCTTCAACCTGCTCTACCCACCGCCCCCTTTCGCCCCCCTCCCCGGCAAAGCCACTCCGCCACCCTGAATATCCGACGCGCAATCAGATTATCAGGCGCTGGCAACTACCCAAGGGGCCGCGAGGCGGACGCGCCTTTTTTCTGGACTTCCTAAAAGCCTGCACAAAGTGAGTCGTCATCTGGTGGGCTGTGTGCAGCGGGCGTGCGAGGCAGGACGCCGAGCCCGAAGCCCACAGGGATGTGTTCACGGCGTCCGCCACACACAGCCCACCAGATGACGACGGTCGGAGCCACTTTCCGAGTTATGGGCGGAGTTAGGGGACACCCATCTGGGAGTTATGGGACACCCATCCGATTGTGTCGATGAGTTAGGGGACACCCATCTGCCGAGGAGTTAGGGGACACCCATCTAGAGGAGTGATGGGACACCCATCCGGTTGCTGACACGGCGAACAGGCGCCGCTATAATCCGCACTTTGCAGGATTTGCCCTCCCATGCTGCGTATTGTTGAAGAAGCCCTGACATTCGACGATGTTCTGCTCCTGCCCGCCCACTCGACCGTTCTGCCCGCGAAAGTCTCGCTCGGCACCCACCTGACCGGGGGGATCACCCTCAATATTCCGCTGGTTTCCGCCGCCATGGACACGGTTACCGATTCCCGGCTCGCCATTGGCATGGCCCAGGAAGGCGGGCTCGGCGTCATCCACAAGAACCTCAGCGTCGAGCGCCAGGCCCGGGAAGTGCGGCTCGTCAAGAAGTTCGAAAGCGGCGTGGTGCGGGACCCGATCACCATTCCACTCGGCGCCCGGGTGCGCGAGCTCGTTGACCTCATGCGCGAGCACAATATCTCCGGGATGCCGGTGGTAGACGGCGCCGGGCTTGTGGGCATTGTCACCAGCCGCGACGTGCGCTTCGAGAGCGATCTCGACGCCCTGGTCGCGAGCATCATGACGCCGAAGGAAAAACTCGTCACCGTGGGCGAGGACTTCGACCTTGAGGAAGTCAAGAATCTGCTGCACCGCCACCGCATCGAAAAGGTGCTCGTGGTCAACGGCGGCTTCGAGCTGCGCGGGCTCATCACCCTCAAAGACATCCGCAAATCGAAAGATTTCCCCAACGCCTGCAAGGATGAGCTCGGCCGCTTGCGCGCCGCGGCGGCGGTCGGCGTCGGCGGCGACAACGATGAGCGCGCCGCGGCCATCGTCGAAGCCGGTGTTGATGTGATCGTCGTCGATACCGCCCACGGCCATTCCCAGGGCGTGCTGAACCAGGTTCGCGGAATCAAGCGGCGCTACCCGGAAATCGCCGTCGTGGGAGGCAATATCGCCACCGCGGAGGCGGCGCGGGATCTCGTCGAAGCCGGCGTGGACGCCGTCAAGGTGGGCATCGGGCCGGGTTCGATCTGCACCACCCGCATCGTCACCGGCGTCGGTGTGCCGCAAATCACCGCGGTGGCCAATGTGGTCAAGGCGCTTGAGGGAACCAATGTCCGGGTGATTTCCGATGGCGGCATCCGCTATTCCGGCGACATCGCCAAGGTGCTTGCCGCCGGCGCCCATGTGGTGATGGTGGGTTCGCTGCTCGCCGGCTCCGAGGAGGCGCCGGGGGAAGTCGAGCTGTACCAGGGCAGGAGCTACAAATCCTACCGCGGCATGGGCTCGCTCGGGGCGATGTCGTCCTCCCAGGGTTCCAGCGACCGCTACTTCCAGAACATCGACTCCGGCGCCGAAAAGCTCGTCCCCGAGGGAATCGAGGGCCGGGTGCCCTACAAGGGCCCGATGTCGGCCATCGTGCATCAATTGATGGGCGGGCTGCGCTCGAGCATGGGGTACACCGGCTGCGAGACCATCGAGGCATTGCGCACCAAGACGCGCTTTGTGAAGATCACCGCCCCGGGCATATCCGAGTCCCATGTTCACGATGTCAGCATCACCAAGGAAGCGCCCAACTACCAGGTTTACTGAGTTTCCGAATCACTCCTGCCAATCATTCCCCCCATGGCCATGACGGACATTCACGCCAGCAAGATTCTGGTGCTCGATTTCGGCTCGCAATACACCCAGTTGATCGCGCGGCGGGTGCGCGAGGCGGGGGTCTATTGCGAAATCCGCGATTACGCGATCGGCGAAGCCGAAGTCCGGGAATTCGCCCCGCAAGGGGTGATATTTTCCGGCGGCCCGGAATCCGCCGGCATCGAAGCCGCGCCGAACCCGCCGGAGCACATCTATGCGCTCGGCGTGCCGATTCTCGGCATTTGCTATGGCCTGCAGATCATGGCCGAGCGCTTCGGCGGCCGGGTGGAGGCCGCGGACAAGTCCGAGTTCGGCTTCGCCCGGGTCGCCATCGAATCGCCGTGCCGTTTGTTGCGGGGTATCGGCGATCAAATCGGGGAACATGGAGAGGATGGCATCGGCCCGGACGGCAAGGCCAGGCTCGATGTGTGGATGAGCCACGGCGACAAAGTCGTCTCCGCGCCTGCCGGCTTCACCGTGGCGGCATCCACCGAAAGCGCGCCGATCGCGGCCCTCGCCGATGATGACCGCGGCCTGTATGGGCTTCAATTCCATCCCGAAGTCACCCACACGCCCTCGGGCCAGCGGATCATCGAACGGTTTGTCCACGAGATCTGCGGCTGCCAATCGCTGTGGACGCCGGCCAACATTATCGGGGACGCGATTGCCTCGGTGCGGGAAAAAGTCGGCGCCGACCAAGTTCTGCTCGGGCTTTCCGGCGGTGTCGATTCGGCGGTGGTGGCGGCCTTGCTGCACCGCGCGATCGGCGCTCAACTGTGGTGTGTTTTCGTCGACAACGGCCTGTTGCGCCTGAACGAGGGCGATGAGGTAATGGCAACCTTCGCCGCCAATATGGGCATCCAGGTTATCCGCGCCGATGCCGGGGAGCGGTTTCTCGAAAGGCTGCGGGGCGTGGCTGAACCCGAGGCCAAGCGCCGCGCAATCGGCAACACATTCATTGAGGTTTTCGAACAGGAAGCGGCGCGCTTGGCCGATGTCCGCTGGCTTGCCCAAGGCACGATTTACCCGGATGTCATCGAATCCGCCGATGCCAGGACCGGCAAGGCGCGGGTGATCAAGTCCCATCACAATGTCGGCGGCTTGCCAGAGACGATGCGGCTTGAATTGCTCGAACCCCTGCGCGAGTTGTTCAAGGACGAGGTGCGCAAGCTCGGCCTCGAACTCGGCCTGCCGCGCAAGATGGTTTACCGCCACCCCTTTCCCGGGCCGGGGCTTGGTGTGCGGGTGATCGGCGAAGTTCGCAAGGAATATTGCGACATCCTGCGGCTGGCCGACGCCATCTTCATCGAGGAATTGCGCCGGGCCGGCGTGTACGACCGGGTCAGTCAGGCCTTCGCCGTGTTTCTGCCGGTGAAATCGGTGGGCGTGGTGGGCGATGCGCGCCGCTACGCCTGGGTGATCGGCCTGCGCGCGGTGGAAACCGTGGATTTCATGACCGCCCGCTGGGCGCGGCTCGATGTGGAACTGCTTGAGGCAGTCTCCAACCGGATCATGAATGAAATACCCGATGTGTCGCGGGTGACTTACGATGTTTCAAGCAAGCCGCCCGCAACAATCGAATGGGAGTAATGCCGGTTTAGCGTGACTTGTCGTTGCGAACCGCCACAAAGCCGGACTGCCCCTTGCCCCTCGCCCGGCGCACGGTGTAACCGTAAAGGCCGAGGTTGAACTTGCGGTCGCCTTCCAATCCAGAGAGCGCTTCAACCAATCGATCCGCCACCGGGTCGGAAACCGGAGCCGTTGCGGCTTCTTGCCGCGCGAGCCACTTGCTGAACGCGTCGTTGGCGATATCATCGCCGAGCGACTTGCGCAGCGCGGCGAGTTTTCTCATTTGACCTTTGGTCAAGCTCGATTCATCTATAGCCATTTTCGTTTCCTGTTACCTTGCACTTTGACACATTGCCCGAATCGCTGTGACCCGGAGTTTCAATTTCAGAGCCAGTTTGAGAGCAAGCCTCCGAAACCGGGGGAGACAATACAGAAGTTTTCGCAGGTGTTCAAGCATTCTGTGGCGCTTTTTTCATTTTTTCAACGATCCCCAGTAACTGACCATCGCGCCATTCAAGTGTGCATCGCTTTGCATTCTTCTTTAGAATTGACCTGTCCAAAACAAAGGGAAGCGCATAACAAAAGAAAGAAGGCAGCCATGCTTGGGAGAATGCGTAAATCGAGAGGACGTAGATCGAGAGGCAGATCGAGAGGACACCCATGGCCGGGAACCGAATCAACACGACTCAACAGGACACCCATCGACTCAACCGACTCAACAGGACACCCATCGCTGGGGCGGCACAAAGAGCGGCTCAAAGAGCGCGGCTCAAAGAGGACACCCATGGCTCGGAGATCATGCGGGAGTCGGTTCGGTGAGTGCTGATGCCGGGGCCGCCGCGGGGCGGGATGCGGAATTCATGCGGATTGCCCTGGGGCTTGCCACCGAAGCCGAATCGCTTGGGGAAGTCCCCGTGGGCGCGGTGCTAACGAGGGATGGCGAAGTAATCGGCCGGGGCCGCAACGCGCCGATCAGCGGGGCGGACCCCACCGCCCATGCGGAAATCCTGGCCTTGCGCCAGGCCGCGATGGAAGCGGGCAACTATCGCCTGCCGGATTCGACGCTATACGTCACCATCGAACCCTGCGCGATGTGTGTTGGCGCGATGATTCACGCCCGCATCGCCCGGCTCGTCTTCGGCGCGCGGGAACCGCGGGCCGGCGCCGTGGTGAGCCGTGAACAACTTGCCGGCAAAGTTTGGTTGAATCATCGAATCGAAGTCACCGAGGGCGTTCTCGCGGAGGATTGCGCCGCCTTGCTGAAGGCTTTCTTCGCCCGCAGGCGCTGATCAAACCGGTGTTTTCCCGCGGCTTGCGGGGTGCGGCGTTCGGCAGTGCCGGCGTCGGGTAAATCCTGTAGTATTGCGGCCTGATTTCTGGCGGCCCCGCCGCCGGCTTTCGCTCCGGGAATCCGTTCATGCTGGTGCTTTTCGGGGGCAGGGCGCTCTCGCCGTTGAAGACCGCCAATCTGCTGATTGCGCTGCGGGCCGCTGGTCCCGCGCCTGGGGCGGTCTCCGCCCGCTTTATCCACTTTCTTGAATGCGACGAAATCGCCGCGGCGGACCGCGAGACGCTGACGGGTTTGCTGCGCTACGGCGTCGAATGGTCCGCGGAACTTGAAACCGGGCCCGCGGGCTGTGTCGTCGCGCCGCGGCCGGGCACGATTTCACCCTGGTCGAGCAAGGCCACCGATATTCTCGCCAACTGCGGCCTCGGCCATCTCGGGCGCATCGAGCGCGGCGTGGCCTATCGTTTCGCCGCCGGCGAGGTCGCCCCGAGCTGGCTGCGGCTGATCCACGACCGCATGACCGAAGCGGTTCTGCCCGATGCCGGCGCCGCCATCCGCCTGTTCGCGCATCAGCCGCCGCGGCCCATGCGCTCGGTTGACATCCTCGGTGGCGGAAGGGAAAGCCTCGAGGCAGCGAACCGGGAAATGGCGCTCGCCCTCGCTCCCGACGAGATCGATTACCTGTTGGAGAACTTCCGGGCGCTGGGCCGCAATCCCACCGATGTCGAACTGATGATGTTCGCCCAGGCCAATTCCGAGCATTGCCGCCACAAGATTTTCAATGCCACCTGGACGATAGACGGCCAAGCCAGGCCCGAGTCGCTGTTCGACATGATCCGGCACACCCACCAGGCAGCGCCCGCCGGCGTGCTTTCCGCCTATAAAGACAATGCCGCGGTGATGGCCGGCGCGCGCGCCGAGCGTTTCTTCCCCGACCCCGCCTCGCGGCGCTACGGCCACCACCGCGAGGACATCCACATCCTGATGAAGGTGGAGACCCACAACCATCCCACCGCCATCGCGCCCTTCCCCGGCGCGTCGACTGGTTCGGGGGGCGAAATCCGCGACGAGGGCGCCACCGGCACCGGCGCCAAACCCAAAGCGGGGCTGACCGGGTTCAGCGTGTCGAATCTGCGTATTCCCGGTTTCCTCCAGCCCTGGGAGGCGGATTTCGGCAAGCCCGGCCAGATCGCCTCGGCGCTGGAGATCATGCTCGACGGCCCCATCGGCGCCGCCGCCTTCAACAACGAGTTCGGCCGTCCGGCGCTTTGCGGCTATTTCCGCAGCTTCGAGGAGCGCGTCGGCGGCGAATTGCGCGGCTACCACAAGCCGATCATGATCGCCGGCGGCCTCGGCAATATCCGCGCGGAGCATGTTCAGAAAGGCGCGCTCGCCCCGGGCGCCAAACTCGTCGTGCTGGGCGGGCCCGCCATGCTCATCGGCCTTGGTGGCGGAGCGGCTTCCTCGATGGCTTCGGGCGCGGCGAGCGAGGCCCTCGACTTCGCCTCGGTGCAGCGCGACAACCCGGAGATGCAGCGGCGCTGCCAGGAAGTCATCGACGCCTGCTGGCAACTCGGCGCCGCCAACCCGATCCGCTTCATCCATGATGTCGGCGCCGGCGGGCTCGCCAATGCCCTGCCGGAACTCGTCAAGGACGCGGGCACTGGGGGCGCGTTTTCACTGCGGGCGATTCCCAGCGCCGAATCGAGCCTGTCGCCACTCGAAATCTGGTGCAACGAGGCCCAGGAGCGCTATGTGCTCGCCATCGACGCCGCCGACATCGCGCGCTTCGAGGCGATCTGCGCCCGCGAGCGCTGCCCCTTCGCCCTGGTGGGCGAAACCACCGCCGACCGGCGGCTGACCCTGCGCGATGAACAGTTCGGCAACCGCCCCATCGACTTGCCCATGGATCTGCTGTTCGGCAAGCCGCCGGCGATGCGCCGCGAAGCGCGGTCGCCGCCCCGGCCCGCGGGAGCGCTTGTTGTCGACGGCATCGACCTCGCCGAGGCGATCAACCGGGTGCTCGCCCTGCCGGCGGTGGCCAGCAAGTCTTTTCTCATCACCATCGGCGACCGGACGATCACCGGCCAGGTGGCGAGGGACCAAATGGTGGGGCCTTGGCAGACGCCGGTGGCCGACGCCGCGGTAACGCTCAATTCCTACACCGGTTACGCCGGGGAAGCCATGGCCATGGGGGAGCGGGCACCGCTCGCCCTGCTCGATGCCCCGGCCGCGGGGCGCATGGCGATTGCCGAAGCCTTGACCAACATCGCCTGCGCCGATATTGCGCGAATCGGCGATATCAAACTCTCGGCCAACTGGATGGTGGCGGCGGGGCATGGCGATGAGGACGCCAAATTGTTCGCCACCGTGGCCGCCGTGGCCCGGGAGTTCTGTCCGGCGCTGGGCATTTGCATCCCGGTGGGCAAGGATTCGATGTCGATGCGAACACTGTGGCGCGACGCCGATGGGCGCGAGCGCGCCATGACGGCGCCGCTGTCGCTGGTCATCAGCGCTTTCGCCCCGGTGGGCGATGCGCGCCTAAGCTGGACGCCGCAATTGCGCGGCGACCGCGGCCCCAGCCGCCTGCTGTTGTTCGACTTGGGCCGCGGCCGCAACCGTCTCGGTGGCTCCGCGCTGGGCCAGGTGTACCGCCGCATCGCCGGCGACTGCCCCGATGTGGATGATCCCGCGCTGTTGCGCAACTTGATCGCCCTGCTTGGCGCGTGCCGGGCGCGGAATCTGGTTCTGGCCTATCACGACCGCTCCGATGGCGGCTTGCTCGCGGCCGCGCTCGAAATGGCCTTCGCCGGCCGCCGCGGACTCGAGTTGCGGCTGCCGCAGAAGGGCGCCGCGCTGGAACATTTGTTCGCCGAGGAGATCGGCGTGCTTGTGCAAGTTCGCGCAAGCGACCTGGCGCCGCTGCGGGAGTTGGCCGCGGCCCATGGCCTTGCCGATTGCCTGCTGGAAATCGGCGCCCCCGCCACCCATGGCGACATCGTGATCCAACAGGGCGCGCGGGAGCTGTTCCGCGACTCGCGAATCGCCTTGCAGCGGCGCTGGGCGGCCACGAGTTACCACCTGCAAAAATTGCGCGACAACGCCGATTGCGCGCAACAGGAGTACGACACCCTGCTTGATGCCGATGATCCCGGCATCGTGTTCGAGACCGGTTTCGACCCGCAGGACGACATCACCGCGCCCTATGTGAACCTGGGCAGGCCGCCGCGGGTCGCCATTCTGCGCGAGCAGGGCGTCAACGGCCAGATGGAAATGGCCGCGGCCTTCGACCGGGCCCGGTTCGCCGCCATCGACGTGCACATGACCGAACTCGCCAGCGGCGCGGTGGAACTCGCCAGCTTCGACGCGCTCGCCGCCTGCGGCGGGTTTTCCTACGGCGATGTGCTCGGCGCGGGCGGCGGCTGGGCCAAGTCGATTCTTTGCGATGATTCGCTGCGCGGCCAGTTCGAGGCCTTCTTTCACGACGGCGGAAAGCTCGCGCTCGGCGTGTGCAACGGCTGCCAAATGATGGCCCTGCTCGCCGAATTGATCCCCGGCAGCGAGCACTGGCCCACATTCGCGCGCAACCTGTCCGAGCAATTCGAGGCGCGGCTGGCCATGGTGCGGGTGGAGGACAGCCCCTCGGCGTTCTTCAGCGGCATGGCTGGCAGCCGCTTCCCCCTGGCGGCGGCCCATGGCGAGGGCCGGGCGGACTTTGCCGATGCCGGGGAGCTTGCCGGCCGCGTGGCGCTGCGCTATGTCGACAACCGCGGCGCGGTGGCCGCCTCGTACCCCGCCAACCCCAATGGGTCCCGCGATGGCGTCGCCGCAGTGTGCAACAGCGACGGCCGGGTTACCATTCTCATGCCGCACCCGGAGCGGGTGTTCCGCGCCTGCCAGAATTCCTGGCATCCCGACGACCTCGGGGAGGACGCCCCCGCGCTGCGGCTGTTCCGCAACGCCAGAGCGTGGCTGGATTGAACATGAGCGAGAAAGCCCTTTACAAAATCGAGTTCTACGTCCCGGAATCCCATCTCGCCGAGGTGAAGTCGGCGATGTTCGCCGCTGGCGCGGGCCGGGTTGGCGACTACGACAGTTGCGCCTGGCAAACGCCGGGCCAGGGCCAGTTCCGGCCGCTGGAAGGCAGCGCGCCCTGGCTTGGGCAGGCCGGCAAGGTGGAAACCGTGGCGGAGTACAAGGTGGAGATGGTGTGCGCGGGGGAAATCCTGGGCACGGTCATCGCCGCGATGAAACGGGCGCATCCTTACGAAGAGGTCGCGCACAGCGTCATCCGCTGCGAGACCGTCGAGGGAAACCCTGCTTAACTCGGCGCGGGCCAGTTAGCGGCCATTGCCAGGTATCGCCGGTGCAGGGCCTCTACCTGCCCGGGCAGGCTTTCTTCGCCGCCTTCGTTGTCGATGATGTCGTCCGCTGCCGCCAAGCGCGCCTCGCGGCCCATCTGGGCGTCGATGATCGCCTCGATGGTTTCGCGCTTGCCCTGGTCCCGCGCGAGCGCGCGCTCAAGCTGGGTTTGCCGCGAAACATCGACCACGAGTATCCGGTCGGCGAGTTGCCGCTGGCCCGTTTCCAGCAGCAGGGGCGAAACGAGCAGACCATAGGGGCTTTCGGCCGCGGCGATCCGCTTGGCGATGCGCTCGGCGATGAGCGGGTGCAGCAGGCCCTCGAGCCAGCCGCGCTCGGCGCTGTCGGCGAACACGCGCTCGCGCAGCCGGGCGCGGTCGAGCCTTCCCTCCCCGGTCAGGATTTCCGGCCCATGGCGCTCGCGGATCGCCGCCAGCGCGGCGCCCGGGGGTTCAACGACTTCCCGCGCCACCACATCGGCATCGACGACGCCGGCGCCAAGCCCGGCGAAAATTCGCGCCACCGTGCTTTTGCCGCTGCCGATGCCCCCGGTCAAGCCAATGGTGGGGCCAATGCCCGAGTCAGCGCCGCGCGCCATTCCCGCCGACTCTCAGCCGAGCCAGCCAACGAGGCGATCAGGCCCGGCGAGCATGACCGCAAACCCCGCCGCCGCCAGGAACGGGCCGAAAGGCAGCGGCTGGGACCAGGAGCGGCCGCGGATCAGCACCAGGGTCACACCCCACACCGCGCCGGTTAGCGAAGAAGCCAGCACGATGAATGGCAGGGCGGTCCAGCCCAGCCAGGCGCACATCGCCGCCAGCAGCTTGAAGTCGCCCCGGGCCATGCCTTCCCTGCCGGTCAGCAGGTAGTAGGCGTAGTGGAAACCGCCGAGTAGCAGATAACCCGCGGCGGCGCCGATAATGGCGTCAGCCGCGCCGGTTCCCAGCAAATCGGGGAACAGCGCATTCAGCAGCAGGCCGGTCCAGAGCAATGGCAGGGTGAGAACATCCGGCAGCAACTGGTTTTCATAATCGATCAAGGCCAAAGCCACCAGCACCAGGCTGAACAGCAGCAGCGCCAGGCTGAGCCAGCCCGCGCCGAACAGCAGCGCGAGCAGGCCGGCGAGCGAGCCGCAAAGCAGTTCCACCAGCGGATAGCGCAGCGATATCGCCCGCTCGCGGCAGGCGCATTTGCCGCGCAGCAGCAGGTAGCTGAACACCGGAATCAACTCCAGTGGCTTGATCGCGCGCTTGCATTGCGGGCAATGGGAGCGCGGACGAACCAGATTGAAGGTCTTGCCGGTGGCGTCGCGGGGGTCGCGCAGCAGGCCGAGAAAATGCCGGGTTTCGATCTGCCACTGGCGGTTGAGCATGATCGGCAGCCGATACACCACCACATTGACAAAACTGCCGGCCAGCAAGCCGAACAGCAGGTAAACGACGAACGCCTGACTCGGGGATGGGTTGGGGAATTCGGGGAAAATCATCAGTCCGCCAATGCTGGAACCAGTATCACATTACCGAGCCAAGCTGGAAAATGGGCAGGTACATGGCGATCATCAGCCCGCCAACGAGAAGGCCAAGCACGGCCATTATAAAGGGCTCGAGCAGGGCCGTTAAGCGGTCCACCCGGGATTCGACGTCCTCCTCGAAGAAAACCGCGCAGCGGTCGAGCATATCATCGAGCGCGCCGGACTCCTCGCCGATGCCGACGAGCTGCTCGAACATGGGCGGAAACAGCCCCGCCGCGCGCACCGCCCCGGTTAGCGACTGGCCATTGCGGACATCTTCGCCGATGGCGCGCACGGCCCCGGCGTAGACCACATTGCCCGCGGATTCGGCCACCGACTCAAGGGCGTCGGTCAGCGGCGCGCCGGCGCGGTACAGGGTGGCCAGCGTGCGGGCGATGCGGGCGAGGGCGGCGTGGCGCAGCAATTGGCCGATCACCGGCAGGCGCAGCACGGCGCGCTGACCGAGCGCGGCGGCCCGCGGCGAGCGGCGCGGCAGCCAGACCAGCAAGCCCGCGGTGGCCAGCGCGGTGGTCGACATGGTGGGCCAATGGGCCACCGCCAAATCGGACAGTCGCAGCACGAACAAGGTGAAGCCGGGCAACTCGGCGTTGAATCCGGCAAAGGTTTCGGCGAAGGTGGGAACCACCCGGGTCAGCAACAACGCGGTTACGACGATGGCGACGGCGACAACGGCAACCGGGTAGGTCAGGGCCTTGCGGACTTTCGCTTTGAGCCGCTGCGATTTTTCCCGGTAGCTGGCGAGGCGGTCGAGCATGGTCTCCAGCGTGCCCGAACTTTCCCCGGCCGCCACCAGGGCGCGATACAGCGAATCGAATTGCGTTGGATGCCGCGCCAAGCTGTCGGCTAGGCCATTGCCGCCGGCCACATCGTCGCGCAGTTTGTGGATGAGCCCCCGCAGCGCCGGGTTGCCCGTGCTGCCCGCCATGACGTTCAGCGACCGCACCAGCGGAATCGCCGAGCGGACCATCGTCGCCAACTGGCGGGTAAAGACGGCGATGTCCTCCGGCCGGATCCGGTTCCGGTTCCCCAACCAAGGCTTCGGTTTGCGCCGCAGCCGCCGGGGCTGGATTCCCTGCTGGCGCAGCCGCGCCCTGGCCAGGGCCAGGCTGGCGGCGCTGATTTCGCCCTCCGCCGCCTGCCCTTGGGCGTCGGTTCCCCGCCAGTTGAATTCGACTTGTTGCCGCATCGCCGTCACGAGGCCGCGGACCAGGTGACGCGGTTGACCTCGTCGAGGCTGGTGAGGCCCGCCGCGGCCTTTTCGAGCGCGGCGCTCCGCAGGCTGTTGTGCCCCTCCGCCGCGGCCTGGGCGGCGATTTCCAGCGCGTTGCCGTCGGCCATGATGATGCCAGCCATATCCGCGCTGACTGGCAGCATTTCATAAATCCCGACGCGGCCGCGGTAGCCATTCTTGCAGCGCTCGCAACCCTGGGCGGAATAAAGCTGGGGATGGTCGATTCCGGCTTGCGGGAAGCCGGCCTCCGCCAAAGCGTCATCGGGCAGATCCTGTGGCGCGCGGCAATGGGCGCAGAGTTTGCGCGCCAGCCGCTGGGCGATGATCAACCGCGCCGAAGTCGCCAGGTTGAAGGCGGGAACCCCCATGTTCTTGAGCCGGGTGAGGGTTTCCCCGGCGCTGTTGGTGTGCAGGGTGGATAGGACGAGGTGGCCGGTTTGGGCGGCCTTTACCGCGATGCCGGCGGTCTCGAGGTCGCGGATTTCGCCCACCATGAGCACGTCCGGGTCCTGGCGCAGGAAGGCCCGCAGACAGGCCGCGAAATCGAGGCCGATGCGGTTGTTGACCGCAACTTGGTTGATGCCCTCGAGATTGATCTCCACGGGATCCTCCGCCGTGGCGATGTTGCGCTCCGGCGTGTTGAGCAGGCGCAGGCCGGCGTACAGGGTGACCGTTTTGCCGCTGCCGGTGGGGCCGGTCACCAGGATCAGCCCCTGGCTCGCCCGCAACGCCGAAAGATAGTGTCCGCGCTGGGTTTCGCTCAGGCCCAGCGCGTCAATATCCATCTGCGCGCCGCCGCCATCGAGTATCCGCAGCACCAGTTTTTCGCCCCAGAGGGTGGGCAGCGTGTTGACGCGGAAGTCTGTCCCCGACCCGTCCGCCCCCGGCAGCCGGATGCGGCCGTCTTGGGGCAGGCGGCGCTCCGAAATGTCCATTTGCGCCATGATCTTGAGCCGCGAGGCGATGCGGCGGGCGATTTCGACCGGCGGGCGGGTGATCTCGTGAAGTACGCCATCGATGCGGAAGCGCACCCGGCACATGGCCTCGAAAGGCTCGAAATGGATATCCGAGGCGCCGGCCTGCAAAGCATCGAGCAGGAGCCGGTTGACAAGGCGCACTATCGGGGTCTCGTCAACCCCCGTCTCGCCGGCGGCCGGGGATGCGTTTTCCGCGCTGGCCGCGGAAGGCTCGCGCAGCTCCTCCAAGCCAATTCCGTCGAGCAATCCCTCGCCCCGGTCCCGCAGCCGCAGCGCCCGGTCGAGCTTGTCCGCTTCCACGACCACGGGCTGCACCGCGAGGCCGGTGCGGAACTTGATTTCATCGACCGCCGCCAGCGCCGCCGGCTCCGCCAGCGCGAGCAGGAGTTTGCCGCCGCGGCGCAGGAGCGGCAGCGTTTGATATTGCCGAATCAAACCGCGGTCAACCACATCGCGCTCGATCCGGTGCGGATCAACCGCGTCGAGGTCGAGCAGGGGCGCGCCAAGCGCCGCGGCCGTGGCCGCAGCCGCTTGACGCGCCCGCTCTTTCGGGTTGGCCCCGGGGGCGGTCAGCATAGGCCGTTGCTCAGGCAAGTGCCGCCCTCGGTCCAACTCACCGGCGCGGTGACGCCATCCGGGCTCAGGGTGTAGGTGACGCCGGTGAGATTGGAGCCGGTCTCCTGTCGCCAGGTCATGGTGATGACGCCGTCGGTGACGTCGGCGCCATGGCTGGTGGCGGAGGCGGCAACATTGGCCGGGATGCCAAGCGCGCCGCCATCGAGATCCGCCAGGGCGCCCGGGCCGCGGGTCTGGATCGCGAGTTCCACCGCGGTTTTCACCGGTGTCACCGCGAGCACGAGTTCGGAGAACTCGGCGCGATCGGTGTAGTTCCGGTAGGCTGGCAGCGCCACCGCCGCGAGAATGCCGATAATCGCGACAACGATCATCAGTTCGATCAGGGTAAAGCCTTGCTGTTGGTGTTGCATGGTTTGGGTCTCCTTGGGACTGGGAGACAAAAGCCTAGGCAATATTCCCGCAAAATGAGAAAAATCCCACCCAAAAAAGATCCCTTCCCCCCAAAGGACACCCATCCACTTGCCCCAAATGGGAGAGCACCCTATCACTGCAGAGAGGACACCCATCCACCTTTCTTGCAGAGAGGACACCCATCCACCTTTCTCGAATGGGTGTCCTGCAATTTCCAACCAATTGCGGTCGAAAACTTGGCACTTGTCATGATTTTCGCCTATACCTTCCCCGGTCGCTGCCGCTGGGAGGCCGAAACCCATGACTCAACCCCGCTCACAACTCGTCTCACCCACGCGCACGCGCTTCTACCACTGTGTTTCTCGCTGTGTGCGACGGGCCTGGTTGTGTGGGGAAGACACCTATACCAAGAAGAATTTCGACCATCGCAAGCCTTGGCTGCTTGACCGCATGAAGTTGCTTGAAGAGGTCTTTGCAGTCCGCGTCGCCGCCTATGCCGTAATGAGCAATCATTATCATGTGGTGCTTTATCTCGATCGTGAGCAAAGCCAGTCTTGGGACCGGAAAGACGTGGCGCGGCGTTGGCTGCGTGTTTTCCATGGCGATCCACTGGCACACGCTTATCTGCGCGGGGGGCTTGAAGATGAAAAAGAACTTGAGCGGTTGGACGCCATTTTGTCAATCTGGCGGGAAAGGCTTTGCGATCTGAGCTGGTTCATGCGTTGCCTGAACGAATACATAGCCCGAAGGGCGAATGCGGAGGATGGGTGCAGGGGCCGGTTTTGGGAGGGTAGATTCAAGTGTCAGGCTTTGGTGGATGAAGCTGCGCTGCTTTCGTGCATGGCCTACGTGGATCTCAACCCGGTGCGGGCAGGATTGTGCAGTGGATTGAGCGAATCGGACTTCACTTCTATTAAAGCGCGGCTGCTCCGATCGATGAAAGAAGCAAGCGAACAGTCTCTGGATCCCCCGTCAACACCAACGCTGATGCCATTCCGTCCTGCCGCGGGGGAAAGGAAGGGGTTTGCGAAAGCTGGAACGGCTGCCGTGCTGCCTTTCAGGTTAGAGGATTACATTGAACTTGTGGACTGGACGGGCCGGATTGCTCGAGCGGACAAGCGGGGATCGATTCCGTCTGAATCACCCAAGGCGCTCTCGGCCTTGGGCCTGAACGGGGGTCAGTGGCGAGCTCTTTCCCTCGATATTCAAAAACAGGCAATCTCGATGTTTCACGGCCTAGACCGACTGGCGGCCTGGGAGAGGCGACTGGCGAAAAGGGCCATGTAAGCATATTCGCATGAGGCTCATGTCCGAAAGGGCAGGATGGCCGGTGCCCGCGAGAAACGCCTCGCAACTGGGCTCGGCGTGTGAGGAAACTTCCAACTGCATTTCTCCATCGGTACTGCGTGACATTTGGGATGGGTGTCCCTGAAGAAGAGTGGATGTCCCCTGAGGAAGGTGCTCTGGGATGGGTGTCCTTTGAGCCTCCTTTGAGCCGCGATCTCCGATCCCTTTCACGAGCAAGGCATTGTTCACATCGAAATGATGCGCGGGCCACTTCGGGCCACTGCGGATTGCGACGAAACACCGCCGGCTGTTCCTGGCTCCCAAGCGGGTTAGGGACCGGAGAAGGTTCGCTTGGCGCGGTCGAATCCGTCGAGCACGATTTCCTGCTTTTCGGGCCGCCAAGTTCCGATCACCAGAATCGCCAGCGAACCGAAGGCGAATCCAGGCAGAATTTCGTACAGATCGAAGATTCCCCCGCTCAGGTTGGACCAGGCCACCACAGTTGCCGCGCCGGTCACCATGCCAGCCAGCGCGGCTGGCGCTGTGGTCTTGCGCCAGAACAGCGAGAACAGTATGACCGGCCCGAACGCCGCGCCGAACCCCGCCCAGGCGTAACTGACAAGCTCCAGCACCAGGCTGTCGCGGTTGGATGCGATGGCCATGGCGGCGAGGGCGATCACCACCACCGCCAGGCGGCTGACCAGCACCAGTTCGCGGTCTTGCGCATCCAGGCGGAAGAATGCGCGGTACAGATCCTTGCTGACCACGCTCGAGGACACCAGCAATTGCGAATCGATCGTCGACATGATCGCCGACAGTATCGCGGCGGTGATGATGCCCGCCAGCCAGGGATTGAACAGAGCCTGGCTGAGCGCGATGAAGACGGTTTCGGGATTTTCCAGCGGGCTGTCCGCAAACCAGGCGATGCCAGCCAGCCCGGTGGATACCGAGCCAATCAGGACTACGATCATCCAGCTCATCGCCGTGCGGCGCGCCGCGAACAGGCGCTCGGGGTCTTTCGCTGCCATGAAGCGCGCCAGAATATGCGGCTGCCCCACGTAGCCCAACCCCCAGGCCAGCAGGGAAATCAGCCCCAGCGCACCCAAGCCGCCGAACAGGCTGGTGCTTTGCGGGTTGACCGCCAGCATCCGGTCGGCAACCTCGCCGACGCCGCCCATGGCGTTGATCACCATCAACGGTGCCAGCAAAAGCGCCGCCAGCATCAACAGGGCCTGGATGGCGTCGGTCCAGGCGACGGCGAGGAAACCGCCAGCCAGGGTGTACGCGACGATGATGCAGCCACCAACGATCAGCGCGATGTAATAGTCCAGGCCGAAACTGCTTTCGAACAGGATGGCGCCGCCGACGAGCCCGGCGGCGACATAAAACGTGAAAAACAGCAGGATGACCAGTGCCGAGGTGACTCGCAGCAGGTTGCCATCATCGCGGAAGCGGTTGGCGAAGAAATCCGGCAGGGTCAGCGAATTGTCCGCCTGCTGGCTGTAGACCCGCAGCGGGCGCGCCACCAAGAGCCAGTTGAGCCAGGCGCCGATGAGCAGCCCGACTCCGATCCAGACTTCACGGATGCCGGCCAGGTAGATCGCGCCGGGAAGTCCGAGCAGCAACCAGCCGCTCATGTCCGAGGCGCCGACGCTGAGCGCGGTGACCAATGGCCCCAGGCTGCGCCCGCCGAGGATGTAGTCGCCAAGATTGCGCGTGCGGCGGTATGCGATCAAGCCCAACACGAAAATCAGCAGCAGATAGGCGGTGAAAACCGTCATCAGTGGCCAGTTGATCGTCATGAGTCCAGCGCCCCCTCGCGGCCAAAACGGCTCCCGCACAGCCGACAGCGCATTCTACACGGGAAACAACGGAACCACATGAGAACCACAGAGAAGAACCACAGGAACCACAGGACACCCACCCGCGGGTTTGGATGGGTGTCCTGTGGCCTTCACGTGGGTTTAGATGGGTGTCCTGTAGCCTCAAGATGGGTGTCCTGTGGACTTGGTGGCCTATAATCGCCAGGCATCCGCCGAAAGTCCCGTCTTGCAAATGAACGAACAGCAGCTACTGCGCTTCAGCCGCCAGATCATGTTGCCGGAGATGGATGTCCCCGGGCAGCGCAAGCTGATGGACGCCAGTGTGCTCATCGTCGGCATGGGGGGGCTTGGGTGTCCTGCGGCGATGTATCTCGCGGCGGCGGGTGTTGGCGGCTTGCTGATCGCCGATGACGATGTCGTCGAGTTGACCAATCTCCAGCGCCAGATCGCCCACGCGCAGCGGTCGCTCGGCCAAGCCAAGGTCGAGTCGGCGCGCTCGCGTTTGCTGAGCTTGAACCCGGATGTCCAGGTCACCGCGATCAACGAGCGCCTGCAAGGGGCCAGCCTTGACGAAGCCGTCGCCAAGGCCGACCTCGTTCTCGACGCCTGCGACAATTTCGAGACCCGGTTCGCCATCAACGCCTCGTGCCTCGCCAATCGCAAGCCGCTGATTTCCGCGGCTGCCATCCGCATGCAAGGCCAGATCGCCGCCTTCGACGCGACCGACCCCGCCAGCCCGTGCTACCATTGCCTGTATCCGCAAACCGGCGAGATCGATGAAAGCTGCGCCCGCAACGGCGTGATGGCGCCGCTGGTCGGCATCATCGGCTCGGTGCAGGCGATGGAAGCCATCAAGATGCTCACCGGCATTGGCCGGACCTTGGTTGGCCGCCTGCTGCTGCTTGACGCCGCCACCATGGAATGGCGGGACTTGAAACTGATCCGGGACCCCAACTGTGCCACCTGCTCGAGACACCAATAAGCTCCCCCGCGCCGCGCCCAATTTCCGCAATCAACACCATGCTTGATCAAGCCGGGCAGCAAACCTCATTCGACGAGTTTGCCTTGCGGGAGCCGCTGCGCGACGCGATTCGCGCGCTCGGCTTCACCCATTGCACCCCCATCCAGGCGCAAAGCCTGCGGCACACCCTTCAGGGCCACGACGTCACCGGCAAGGCCCAGACCGGCACCGGCAAGACCGCCGCCTTTCTCATCACCATCATCAACGACCTGCTCGGCAATCCGCCCGAGGGCGAGCGCTTCCTCGCCGAACCCCGGGCATTGGTCATCGCCCCCACCCGGGAACTCGCCGGCCAGATCGCCGCCGACGCCGAGGCGCTCACCCGATTTTGCGATCTGCGCGTGGTCACCCTCGTCGGTGGGGAGGATTACCAGAAGCAGCACCGGGCGCTCGACGCGGGCCCGGTGGACATCGTCGTTGCCACCCCCGGCCGCCTGATCGACTTTCTGCGCAACGACAACCTCTATCTCGGCCTGATCGAATTGCTCGTGCTCGACGAGGCCGATCGCATGCTCGACATGGGCTTCATCCCCCAGGTCCGCCAGATCGTATCCCGCGCCCCGCACAAGGACTGCCGCCAGACGCTGCTGTACAGCGCCACCTTCCCGCCGGCGATCACCGAGCTGGCCAGCCGCTGGGCCCTCGACCCGGTCATGGTCGAGGTCGATCCGGAAAACATCGCCGCCGAGGCGGTCGAGCAAATGGTCTATCTCGTCACCACCGCCGACAAATACAACCTTTTATACAACCTGCTCAGCGAACCCGGCAAAGACAAGGTGCTCGTGTTCAGCAACCGCCGGGACCAGGTTCGCAAACTCGCCGACAACCTCCAGCGCAACGGCGTCAATTGCGGCGCGCTGTCGGGGGAGATTCCCCAGCACAAGCGCAGCCGCACCCTGGCGCGGTTCAAGTCCGGGGAAATCCAGGTGCTCGTGGCCACCGATGTCGCCGGCCGCGGATTGCATATCGAGGAAGTGACCCACGTCATCAACTATACCCTGCCCGAGGAGCCCGACGACTACGTCCACCGCATCGGCCGCACCGGCCGGGCCGGCAAGGTCGGCACATCGATCAGTTTCGCCTGCGAGGAGGATTCCTTCCTGCTGCCGCCGATCGAGGAAAAACTCGGCGCCAAGCTCGATTGCATCCATCCCGACGAACCCCAACTCGCCCCCGCGCCCCCCTTCCAGCACCCCTCGAAACTGAAGGACTCCCCCCGCCGCCCCCGCAACCGCCGCCGCTGAACGATTGAGCAAGCGAGCTTAACTGATGGCACTGAGGGAGCGTGGCGGTGAGCGGAAGGGGCCCGGCGTAAGCCGGGAAGGTATCCGATAACCGACAGCAAGCGACCGGAGCCAAGCGAAGACGCGAAGCAGGCAAAAATCGCGTCGAACCGCGTATTCAAATTATTTATGTTTCCGGCTTGACACCCATCATCCAAGTCAGCAAAATATGCGCCTTTTTTGGGCGGGCAAAACTGAAGCGGCCGATTGGGGCCGCGCTATTGTGCCCGGACGACAGCGCGGACAGGGCCTGCGGCGTAACAGCAAACCCCGGTCCGAACGACGAAAGCAGATGCAAAATCAACGAATCAGAATCCGCTTGAAGGCATTCGACCATCGCCTGATCGATCAGTCCACCAAGGAAATCGTGGATACGGCGAAGCGCACCGGAGCCCAGGTGAGGGGGCCAATCCCCCTGCCGACCCACAAGGAGCGCTACACCGTGCTGATTTCGCCCCACGTGAACAAGGACGCGCGGGACCAGTACGAGATTCGCACCCACAAGCGCCTGCTCGATATCGTCGAACCCACTGAGAAAACCGTCGACGCCTTGATGAAACTCGATCTGGCGGCGGGAGTGGACGTGCAGATCAGCCTGCAGTAAGCGGGCCGGACGCACAAGCTGAACACAAACGAGGCAACGGGCGCAGCCCCGTTGCCGTTTTTTTAGGATTTTCGCCAATGACCCTGGGACTTGTCGGTCGCAAAAGCGGTATGACCCGCGTCTTCACCGAGGACGGTGTCTCCGTGCCCGTGACCGTGGTTGAAGCGCGGCCGAACCGGGTGACCCAGGTCAAGACCCCGGAAACCGACGGCTACAGCGCGGTCCAGGTGACCATGGGTTCGCGCAAGGCTTCCCGCATCAACCAGTGCGAGGCGGGAATCTTCCGCAAGGCCGGCACCGAGGCGGGCGAGGGCTTGTGGGAGTTCCGCACCGAAGGCGTGGACCTTGGCGAAATCGGCGCCGGCAGCGAAATCCGCGTCGACCTGTTCGAGACTGGCCAGAAAGTCGATGTCACCGGCATCTCCAAGGGCAAGGGTTTCCAAGGCACGGTCAAGCGCCACAACTTCAGCATGCAGGACGCCACCCACGGCAATTCGGTCTCGCACCGGGCCCCCGGCTCCATCGGCCAGTGCCAAACGCCGGGCAAAGTGTTCAAGGGCAAGAAGATGGCCGGGCAAATGGGCAATGTCCGCAAGACCGTGCAAAGCCTCGAAGTCGTCCGGGTCGATGCCGAGAACGACCTGCTCCTCATAAAGGGCGCGCTGCCCGGCGCCACCGGTTCCCGGGTCATTATCCGGCCCGCGGTCAAGACGAAGCGGAAGAATTGATCATGGAACTGGCCTTGACGGTTCCGGGCAAGCAAACCCGGAAAAAGATCACCCTTCCCGACGAGGCCTTTGCCCGGGAATTCAACGAACCGCTGGTGCATCAGACCGTTGTCACCTATCTCGCCGGCGCCCGCCAGGGCGGGGCGAAGCAAAAGAACCGTTCCGAGGTCCGCGGCGGCGGCCGCAAACCTTGGCGGCAGAAGGGCACCGGCCGGGCCCGGGCCGGCACGATCCGCTCGCCAATCTGGCGCGGCGGCGGCTTGGCCTTCGCCGCCCGGCCGAGGGACTACAGCAAGAAGCTCAACCGCAAGATGTACCGCAGCGCCATGCGCTGCATCGTTTCCGAACTCATCCGCCAGCAGCGCCTCATCCTGGTCGAAGATTTCACCATCGAATCCCACAAGACCCGGGATCTGCTCGCCAAACTGAAAGAGTTTGAACTCGACAACGTGCTCATCATCACCGAGCAGGTTGAGCGCAACCTCTATCTCGCCGCGCGCAACCTGCACCAGGTCAATGTGCTCGACGCCCAAGCCATCGATCCGGTCAGCCTCATCGGCTTCGACAAGGTGCTCTGCACCGTCGCCGCGATGAAGCGGATGGAAGGGATGCTGTCATGAACCGGGAGCGCATGTATCAGGTATTGCTGGCGCCACATGTGTCCGAGAAGACCGCCATAGCCGGCGACCTCAACAATCAATACGCCTTCAAGGTGGCCCGGGACGCCACCAAGGCGGAAATCAAGACCGCGGTGGAAACCCTTTTCGACGTGGTGGTCACCGATTTGCAGGTGCTCAATGTCAAGGGCAAGGTCAAGGGCGCCGCCCGGGGCCGCCCGCGCAAGCGCCCGGATTGGCGCAAGGCCTACGTGCGGCTGCAAGCCGGCGACGAAATCGATCTCACGGACGCGGTCCAGGGGTGACACCATGCCGGTAGTGAAATGCAAACCCACCTCGCCCGGACGCCGCTTCGTCGTCAAGGTGCGCCATCCCGACTTGCACAAGGGCGAGCCCTACGCGCCGCTCACCGCGCCGAAGCCGAAAACCGGCGGCCGCAACAACCAGGGGCGCATCACCCGCCGCCACGCCGGCGGCGGCCACAAGCAGAAGTACCGGATCATCGATTTCCGCCGCAACAAGGACGATATCGAAGCCACCGTGGAGCGGCTCGAATACGACCCCAACCGCTCGGCCAATATCGCCCTGCTGCTGTACACCGACGGCGAGCGCCGCTACATCGTCGCCCCCGCCAGGATCAAGGCCGGCGACAAGCTCATCTCCGGCGAGGATTCGCCAATCCGGGCGGGCAATTGCCTGCCGCTGCGCAATGTGCCGCTTGGCAGCACCCTGCACTGTGTCGAGCTCAAGCCGGGCAAGGGCGCCCAGCTCGCCCGCAGCGCCGGGACTTCGGTGCAGTTGGTCGCCCGGGAAGGCAAGTACGCCACCTTGCGGCTGCGTTCGGGGGAGATGCGCAAGGTGCTCGCGGATTGCCGCGCGACGCTTGGCGAAGTCTCCAATTCCGAGCATTCGCTGCGCTCCCTCGGCAAGGCCGGCGCCAACCGCTGGCGCGGCATCCGGCCCCGGGTGCGCGGCGTGGCGATGAACCCGGTGGACCATCCCCACGGCGGCGGCGAAGGCAAATCCTCCGGCGGGCGGCATCCGGTTTCACCCACCGGCGTGCCAACCAAGGGTTACAAAACCCGATCCAACAAGCGCACCGACAAGCTGATCGTGCGGCGCCGGAAATCGACCCGCTAGGGCCGGGCCGGTTGAACAATAGAGGAAGCAAAGCCGTGCCACGTTCATTGAAAAAAGGCCCGTTCATCGATCTGCACCTGATGAAGAAGGTGCAAAAGGCGGCGGAGAACAACGACAAGCGCCCGATCAAGACCTGGTCGCGGCGCTCGATGATTTCACCGGACATGCTTGGCCTGACGATCGCCGTTCACAACGGCCGCCAGCACATTCCGGTATTCATCAGCGAGGACATGGTGGGCCACAAGCTCGGCGAATTCGCCCTGACCCGGACCTACCGCAGCCATGTCGCCGATAAAAAGGCGAAGCGGCGGTAGACGGCGGGGGATGCGGCGGTGGAGATGTGGTCATGGAGGTAGCGGCAAGATTGCGCGGCGCGCGGATATCCGCCCAGAAGGCGCGCCTTGTGGCGGACCAGATCCGCGGCAAACAGGTGGAGGACGCCTTGCAGTTGCTGACTTTCAGCACCCGCAAGGCCGCGGCGATCATCCACAAGCTGCTCAATTCGGCGATCGCCAACGCCGAGCACAACGAAAGCGCCGATGTCGATGAACTGAAGGTGGCGACGATTTATGTGGACGAGGCGCGGACGATGAAGCGCATCAGGCCCCGGGCGAAAGGCCGGGCCGACCGGATTTTCAAGCGCTCCTGCCACATCACGATCACGGTTGCCGACGACTAGGCGGCGGGAACGGACCAGGCCAATCAGGCCAATCAGGACAATCCAATAATGGGTCAAAAGGCACATCCAACGGGCATCAGGCTCGGCATCGTCAAGCGGCACACTTCGCTGTGGTACGCCGAGGGCGAGCAGTACGCCAACAATCTGCTCACCGACCTGAAAGTCCGCGAGCATATCCGCAAGCAGCTCGCCAACGCCTCGGTTTCCCGGGTGGATATCGAGCGCCCGGCGGAAACCGCCAAGATCACGATCCACACCGCCCGCCCCGGCATCGTCATCGGCAAGAAGGGCGAGGATGTGGAGAAGCTGCGCGCCGCGCTGGCGACTCTGATGCGGCTCGACCCGCGGGCGGTGCAGGTCAATATCGAGGAAATCCGCAAGCCCGATCTCGACGCGCAGCTCGTCGCTGACGGCGTCGCCCAGCAACTCGAGCGCCGGGTGATGTTCCGTCGGGCGATGAAGCGGGCGGTGCAGAACGCCATGCGCCACGGCGCCGAAGGCATCAAGGTGCAGGTTGGCGGGCGGCTTGGCGGGGCTGAAATCGCCCGCTCGGAATGGTATCGCGAAGGCCGCGTGCCGCTGCACACCTTCCGCGCCGACATCGACTACGCCACCGCCGAAGCGAGCACGACCTATGGCGTGATCGGCGTCAAGGTATGGATTTTCCGGGGCGAGGTGTTCGACCTTGAAGAGGCCATGCTCGGCCCCCGGCCCAGGACGGCCCAAGCTTGAGCGGCCTGCAACCGCGAACAGATATAGAGCGAAGCAGATACAGAGCAAGAGTCAGCAGACGTGTTACAGCCCAAGCGCACCAAGTACCGCAAGATGCACAAAGGCCGCAACCGCGGCCTCTCGCAGCGCGGCAGTTCGGTGGATTTCGGCCAATTCGGCCTGAAAGCCATCACCCGCGGCCGCCTCACCGCGCGGCAGATCGAAGCCGCCCGGCGGGCGATGACGCGTCGCGTGCGGCGGGGCGGCAAGATCTGGATCCGGGTTTTCCCGGACAAGCCGATCACCCAGAAGCCCCTCGAAGTGCGCCAGGGCAAGGGCAAGGGCAATGTCGAATACTGGGTGGCCCAGATTCAGCCCGGCCGCATCATGTTCGAGATCGAGGGCGTCGACGAGGCGCTCGCCCGGGACGCCTTCTCGCTGGCCGCGGCCAAGCTGCCTTTCCGCACGACTTTCGTCAAACGGACGGTGATGTGATGAAGGCGGGCGAGCTGCGGGAGCTGACTCCCGCCGAACTGCAAGGCCGGCTCGAAGAGTTGCGCAAGGAGCAGTTCGGCTACCGGATGCAGAAGGCGACCGGACAGCTCGGCCAGCCCCATCTCGCGGCGGCGGTGCGCAAGGACATCGCCAGAATCAAGACGGTGCTGGCGGAAAAGGCCGCCGCGGAAACGGCGCTGGCGCTGGCAAACCAGGTGGAAGAAGGCGAATGACAGCAATCAATGTGGAGCAGGGCAGGGGGCGCACGGCATCGGGCCGGGTGGTCAGCAACCGCATGGACAAGTCCATCGTGGTGCTCGTCGAGCGCCGGGTCAAGCATCCGGTCTACGGCAAGATCGTCAAGCGCTCGACCCGCATCGCCGCCCACGACGCCAACAACGAATGCCTGCCCGGCGACGAGGTGACCATCCGCGAGACGCGGCCGATTTCGCGCACCAAGTCCTGGGCGCTGGTTTCCATCGACAAGCGGGCCACGCGGGTGTGATGCGATGATTCAGGTGCAATCCTATCTCGACGTGGCCGACAACAGCGGCGCCCGCCGGGTCATGTGCATCAAGGTGCTTGGCGGCTCCCACCGGCGCTACGCCCATATCGGCGACATCATCAAGGTCGCCGTGAAGGAGGCGATTCCCCGGGGCCGGGTCAAGAAGGGCCAGGTGCTCGACGCCCTCGTGGTGCGCACGCGCAAAGGGGTGCGCCGGGGCGACGGCTCGCTGATCCGCTTCGATGACAACGCCGCGATACTGCTCAACAACCAGCAGGCGCCCATCGGCACCCGGGTGTTCGGCCCGGTCACCCGGGAATTGCGCGAGGAGCGCTTCATGCGGATCATTTCGCTGGCGCCCGAGGTCTTATAGCCATGCGCAAATTGCGAAGAGACGACGAGGTGATCGTGATCGCCGGCCGGGACAAGGGCACCCGGGGAACGATCATGCGCATGGTGGGCGATGACCGGGTCATCGTCGGCGGAGTCAACCTCGTCAAGCGGCACACCAAGCCGAATCCGAATCTCGGCCAGCCCGGCGGCATCGTCGAGAAGGAAGTTCCGCTGCACATCTCCAATGTGGCGATCTTCAACCCCGACACCGGCGCCGCCGACCGCGTCGGCATCCGCATCGGCGAAGACGGCGGCAAGTCCCGCTACTACAAGTCCAGCGGCGACGCGATCGACTAAAGAAGGCTAACGGAAATGGCTCGGTTCAAATCGTTCTACAAAACGGAAGTCATGCCGGCGTTGACGAAGCAATTCGGCTACGACAACCCCATGCGCGTACCGAAAGTGACCAAGGTCGTCCTCAACATGGGTCTTGGCGGCGCCGTCGCGGACAAGAAGATCCTCGAACACGCCAGCGCCGACATGCAAGCCATCAGCGGCCAGAAGCCGGTTATCACCAAGGCGCGCAAGAGTGTCGCCGGCTTCAAGATCCGCGAAGGCTGGCCCATCGGCTGCAAGGTCACCCTGCGCGGCGAGCGCATGTACGAATTTCTCGAGCGGCTGGTGAGCATCGCCATTCCGCGCATTCGGGATTTCCGCGGCCTCAACCCGAAATCCTTCGATGGCAACGGCAATTTCGCCATGGGCGTGAGTGAGCAGATCATCTTCCCGGAGATCGACTACGACAAGATCGACAAGATCCGCGGGCTCGACATCATCGTCACCACCAGCGCCGATACCGATGAGGAAGGGCGCGCCCTGCTCGCCGCCATGCGCTTCCCCTTCCGGGGCATGGCCGCGGCGGCGCAGCCGCCGGGCGCGAACTAAAACGAATCAGGCGGGCCCCGAAACGAACCGGGGCAGCCGCGGGAGAAACCGGCATGGCCAAAGTTTCAATGATCGCCAGGGAAGACAAGCGCATGAAGACCGTGCGCCGCTACGCCGCCCGCCGGGCCGCGCTCAAGGCGGTGCTCACCGATGCGAACGCGGGCAGCGAGGAAAAATGGGAAGCGCAGATGAAATTGCAGAAGATGCCGCGCAACGCGAGCCCGGTGCGCCTCGTGCGCCGCTGCCGCCTCACCGGCCGGCCCCGGGGCGTGTTCCGCAAGTTCGGCCTGTGCCGCAACAAGCTGCGCGAGGCGGCGATGCGCGGCGATGTGCCGGGCCTGGTGAAGGCAAGCTGGTGAGCGGCGCGGAAGGAATACAGCCATGACCATGACCGACCCGATCGCCGATTACCTCACCCGCATCCGCAACGCGCAGATGGCGAAGCTGGAAACCGTGCGCTGCCCCGCGTCCAAGATCAAGCTGGCGATTTCCGGCCTGCTGCTTGAGGAAGGCTATATCGCTGCTTACCAAGTGCATGAAAACGCCGGCAAGCCGGAGATCGAAGTGGCGCTGAAGTATGTCAACGGCACCCCCGCCATCGAGGAAATCAAGCGCGTCAGCCGTCCCGGCCTGCGCGCCTATCGCGGCAGGGATGAAATCCCGAGCAACCGCGCCGGCCTCGGCACCGTCATCCTGTCCACCAATCTTGGCCTGATGACCGACAAAAAGGCCCGCGCCCAGGGCATTGGCGGCGAAGTGATCTGCACTGTGTTCTAGGTCAGCGGAGCGTAAACATGTCGAGAATGGCCAACAGTCCCGTGCAGCTTCCCAAAGGCGTGGAAGCGGCCCTGCGCGCCGGCGAAGTTTCGGTTAAGGGCGTCAAGGGCGATTTGCGGCTCGCGCTGCCGGCCGAGGTGGAAGTCGCCGAGGGCGGGGATGGCTTGCGGGTTTCGCCCCGCAGCGATTCGCGCCGGGCCAACGCCATGGTGGGCACGGTGCATTCGCTGCTGCGCAACATGGTCACCGGAGTATCCGAGGGTTTTGAGAAAAAGCTCGAATTGCGCGGCGTCGGCTACCGCGCCCGGGCGCAAGGCGCGAAGCTGAATCTGACGGTGGGCTATTCGCACCCCATCGATTACGCCGTCCCCGACGGCATCAGCGTGCAGACGCCGTCCCAGACCGAGATCGTCGTCAGTGGCGCGGACAAGCAGAAGGTCGGCCAGGTGGCCGCCGAAATCCGCATGTTCCGCCCCCCGGAGCCCTACAAGGGCAAGGGCATCCGCTATGTCGGCGAGCGCGTGTTCTCGAAAGAGGCGAAGAAGAAGTAACCGGAGCGCGATTGTGAGTGTGAAGAAAACAGCCCGTCTGCGGCGGGCGCGCAAAACCAGGGCGCGGATCCGGGAGCAGGGCGTGAATCGTCTCTGTGTGTTCCGCTCGCCCCGGCACATGTACGCCCAGATCATCGCCCCTGGAGGCGCCGCGGTAATCGCCTGCGCCTCCACCGTCGAAAAGGACCAGCGCGCCGGCGCCACCGGCAATGTCGAAGCCGCCGGCAAGGTGGGCCAGTTGATCGCCGAGCGGTCGCTCGCGGCGGGAATCGACACCGTGGCTTTCGACCGCTCGGGCTACGCCTATCATGGCCGGGTAAAAGCCCTCGCCGATGCCGCCCGGGAAGCCGGCCTGAAATTCTAGGTATTGAACATGGCATTCAGAGAAGAAACGGAACGGAACGAAGAGGGTTTGCAGGAGAAGCTGATCCAGGTCAACCGCGTCGCCAAGGTGGTCAAGGGCGGCCGGATCTTCGGCTTCACCGCGCTGACCGCGGTTGGCGACGGCAACGGCCGGGTCGGCTTCGGCCGCGGCAAGGCCCGGGAAGTGCCGCTCGCCATCCAGAAGGCGATGGAGTCGGCGCGGCGCAACATGATCACGGTCAACCTCGATGGCAACACCCTGCAATACCCGATCAAGGCCCGCCACGGCGCCTCGAAGGTGTACATGCAGCCCGCCTCGGAAGGCACCGGGGTCATCGCCGGCGGTGCTATGCGCGCGATTCTCGAACTCGCCGGGGTGCAGAACGTGCTCGCCAAATGTTATGGCTCGACCAATCCGGTGAACGTGGTGCGGGCGACCTTCAACGGCCTCAAGGCAATGCGCTCGCCGGAAGAGGTCGCCCTGCGGCGCGGCAAGTCGCCCGAAGAACTGCTGAGTTGAGATAATGGCGGAAAACCAGGCAAAAGCGACAGTCAAAGTGACGCTGGTGCGCAGCCCAATCGGTGCCCAGCCGAAGCACCGGCTGTGCGTCAAGGGTCTCGGGCTGCGCCGCATGCACCATACCGTCGAGCTCGAAGACACGCCGGCGGTGCGCGGCATGATCAACAAGATCAGCCACCTGCTCGCCGTTGAACCAGCGCAACCCGCCAAGACAGCCTAGTGGGAGTTTGCAGATGCGATTGAATGATTTGAAACCCGCTCCCGGCAGCGCCAAGGCGAGAAAGCGCGTCGGCCGCGGCGTGGGCAGCGGCTTCGGCAAAACCTGCGGCAAGGGCCACAAGGGCCAGAACTCCCGCTCAGGCGGCGGCGTTTCCCCCGGCTTCGAGGGTGGCCAGATGCCCCTGCAGATGCGCCTGCCGAAGTTCGGCTTCACTTCCCGCATCGGCCGGGTGACCGCGGAAGTCCGCACTTCCGAGCTGAATGGAATCGAAGCCGAGACCATTGATCTTGCCGCCCTGCGCGATGCCGGCGTGGTCCGGGCCAACATCAAGCGCGCCAAAGTCATGCTTTCGGGCGGGGTGACCCGGGCGCTGACCGTCCAGGGCCTGCGGGTGAGCAAGGGCGCCAAGGCCGCCATCGAAGCCGCCGGCGGCCAAGTCATCGGCGACTGGGATGCCGAATCCGCCCCCGCCGAGGCGGCGGACGATGCCGGCGCGGGCGAAGCGGAAGCGCCGCGGTCCGAGCCAGAAGCCAAACCAGAAGCCCGGGAAGAATCCGGGCAAGAGTAGACGATCGTGGCGAAAACACCGGGAATCAGTCCAGAGAACATCGGCGCCGGCCTTGGCGAACTGAAGTCGCGGCTGCTGTTTCTGCTGTTCGCGATTTTCGTCTACCGGGTCGGCACCCATATTCCGGTGCCGGGAATCGACCCATTGCAATTGCAGGCTTTCTTCTCCCAGACCGAAGGCACCTTCGCCGACCTGTTCAACATGTTCTCCGGCGGCGCCCTCGAGCGCATGAGCATCGTCGCCCTTGGCATCATGCCGTACATTTCCGCCTCGATCATCATGCAGTTGCTGACCGCGGTGAACCCCCAGCTCGACCAGTTGAAAAAAGAGGGCGAGTCGGGCCGCCGCAAGATCACCCAGTACACCCGCTGGGGCGCCCTCGGGCTCGCCGCGGTCCAGGGCACGGCGATGACCATGGGCCTGCTCACGCCGCTGGCCTACAATCCGGGCCTCGCCTTCACCCTGACGGCGATCATCTCGCTGGTGACCGGCGCGATGTTCCTCATGTGGCTCGGCGAGCAGATCACCGAAAAAGGCGTCGGCAACGGCATTTCCATGCTGATTTTCGCCGGCATCGTCGCGGGCTTTCCGGCGGCGGTTGGCACCTCGCTCACCCAGGCCTACGAAGGCCAGATCAACGCCGTGTTGCTGCTTGTGGTCGGGCTGATCGCGATCGGCGTGGTGGCGTGCATCGTGTATATCGAGCGCGCCCAGCGCCGCATCACCGTGAACTACGCCAAGCGCCAGCAGGGCCGCAAGATGTACCAGGCCCAGGCCAGCCATCTGCCGCTGAAGATCAACATGGCCGGGGTGATTCCGGCGATTTTCGCCAGCAGCATCCTGCTTTTCCCAGCCTCGCTCGGCCAGTGGTTCGGCCAGTCGGAAAACGCCGAATGGCTCCAGGACCTGGCCCTGCTCATCGGCCCCGGCCAGCCGCTGTACATCATCATCTTCAGCGCGATGATCATCTTTTTCTGTTTTTTCTACACCGCGCTGGTTTTCAATCCGCGCGATGTCGCCGATAATCTGCGCCGCTCCGGGGCCTTCATCCCCGGCATCCGGCCCGGCGAACAGACCGCCAAGTACATCGACGGCGTAATCACCCGGCTGACGATGTTCGGCGCGGTCTATATCACCCTGGTCTGCCTGCTGCCCAATTTCATGCAGATGCTGGCCAATGTGCCGTTCAACCTCGGTGGCACCGCGCTGCTGATTTCGGTGGTGGTGACGATGGACTTCTGGTCCCAGGTGCAGTCGCATCTGATGTCGCACCAGTACGACTCGCTGATGAAAAAATCCAGGCTCGGCGCCTACGGCCGCTCGGGCATATAGCAGGAGGAGGCGACCATGAAAGTGCGCGCATCGGTAAAGAGAATCTGCCGCAACTGCAAGATCATCAAACGCAACGGCGTGCTGCGCGTAATCTGCAGCGCCGAACCCCGACATAAACAAAGACAAGGGTGAGACCTGGTCGGCGCAGGCGGCGGCACCAGATAATTTGGAGTAAACCTATGGCACGTATCGCCGGGGTCAACATACCGGACAACAAACATATCGTGATCTCGCTGCGGTATGTCTACGGCATCGGGCCGACGCTCGCCGGCGCGATCTGCAAGGCCGCCGGCATCGAGCCCGGGACCCGCACCGGCGAACTCAGCCCGGAGCAGCTCGACTCGATCCGGGCCGAAGTCGTCAAGGTGCCCACCGAGGGCGACCTGCGGCGGGAGACATCGATGAACATCAAGCGGCTGATGGATCTCGGCTGCAACCGCGGCATCCGGCACCGCCGCTCGCTGCCGGTGCGCGGGCAGCGCACCAAGACCAACGCCCGTACCCGCAAGGGTCCGCGCAAGCCGATCAGGAAGTAGACGATGGCGACACCAAAAGCGAAATCCGGCCGCAAGAAGGCGCGGGGCGAAGTCTCGGACGGCATCGTCCATATTCATGCGTCCTTCAACAACACGATCATTTCGATCACCGACCGCCAGGGCAACACCCTGACCTGGGCCACCGCCGGCGGCTCGGGATTCCGCGGCTCGCGCAAAAGCACGCCCTTCGCCGCCCAGGTGGCGGCGGAAAAGGCGGGCCGCGCGGCGATGGAGCTGTACCGGCTGCAAAACGTCGAAGTGAAAGTGAATGGACCGGGCCCCGGCCGCGAATCCGCGGTGCGCGCGCTGAACGCCTGCGGCCTGCGGGTAAACAACATCACCGATGTGACGCCCATCCCCCACAACGGTTGCCGCCCGCCGAAGAAGCGGCGCGTCTAGCAACACGAAGGAGACCGGAAATGGCCAGATATCTGGGCCCAACCTGCAAGCTGTCCCGCCGGGAGGGCACCGATCTGCTGTTGAAAAGCGGCGTCAAGCCGATAGACGGCAAATGCAAGGAGTCGACTCCCGGCCAGCAAGGCCAGCGCCGGGGCAGGCTGTCGGACTACGGCGTGCAACTGCGCGAGAAGCAGAAAGTGCGGCGCACCTACGGTGTGCTGGAAAAGCAGTTCCGCGGCTACTACAAGGAAGCCGCCCGGCGCAAGGGCGCCACTGGCGAGAACCTGCTGCAACTGCTCGAATGCCGGCTCGACAATGTGGTGTACCGCATGGGTTTCGGCTCAACCCGGGCGGAAGCGCGGCAGTTGGTTTCGCACAAGTCGGTCAGTGTGAACGGCGCCTTGGTCAACATCCCGTCGTACCAACTCAGCGCCGGCGATGTGGTCTCTGTGCGCGAGCGCGCCAAGCAGCAGTTGCGGATCAAGTCCGCGCTCGAAATGGCTTCGCAGCGAACCGAGGTGGACTGGGTTTCGGTTGACGGCGGCAAACTCGAAGGCGAGTTCACCCGGATTCCCGACCGGGCCGACCTGTCTCCCGACATCAACGAGAACTTGATCGTGGAGTTGTACTCCAAGTAGGCATTCGCGTCCCGCCAGAGAATTTGTGCCCCAATAGACAGTAGCAGGTGGATTCCATGCAGATTTCCCTATCAGATTTCCTCACCCCGCGCGTTGTGCAGGTGGATGAAAACGACAAGTGCCACTCCCGGGTGGTGCTTGAGCCGCTCGAGCGGGGTTTCGGCCACACCCTCGGCAACGCCCTGCGCCGGATCCTGCTTTCGTCGATGCCCGGCAGCGCCATCGAGGAAGTCGAAATCGATGGCGTGGTGCACGAATACAGCACCATCGAAGGCGTGCGCGAGGATGTGGTGGAAATCCTGCTCAACCTCAAGGGCATCGCCATCGTGCTCAACGACCGCCAGGATGCCGTGCTCAATCTCAGCGGCAAAGGCCCCGGCGTGATCACCGCCGCCGCCATCGAGCAGACCCACGGCGTGGAAATCGCCAATCCCGATCATGTCATCGCCCACCTCAACGACGAGGGCGAGTTGAACATGCGTCTCACCGTGGGCGTCGGCCGCGGCTATTCGCCGGCGGATTCGCGCATCGGCGAAGACGATGAAACCCGCTCCGTGGGCAAGCTGCTGCTCGACGCCTCGTACAGCCCGGTGGTGCGGGTTTCGTATTCGGTGGAAAACGCCCGGGTTGAAAACCGCACCGACCTCGACAAGCTGATCATCGACCTCGAAACCAACGGCACCATCGACCCGGAAGGCGCCATCCGCCACGCGGCGACGATCCTCCAGCACCAGTTGGCGGTGTTCGTCGATTTCGATAGCGAGATCATCAACGAGCCGTCGCGCCGCGAGGATGAAATCGACCCGACCCTGATGCTCCCGGTGGACGACCTCGAGCTCACCGTGCGCTCGGCCAACTGCCTCAAGGCGGAGGACATCTACTACATCGGCGACCTCATCCAGCGCACCGAAGTCGAGTTGCTGCGCACACCCAATCTCGGCAAGAAGTCGCTCACCGAGATCAAGGACGTGCTCGCCACCCGCGGCCTCTCACTCGGCCTGCGCCTCGAAAACTGGCCCCCATCCCGGCTGAAAACCGAAGAGCGGGCGATTTGATGGTGGGCGAACGGAGCTGTCGGAGGTTAATCACATGCGTCATCGAAAAAGCGGCCGCAATTTCAGCCGGGACAGCGCCCACCGCGGCGCCATGTTCCGCAACATGACGACCTCGCTCGTCGAGCATGAAATCATCAAGACCACCCTGGCCAAGGCCAAGGAACTGCGCACCGTCGCCGAGCCCTTGATCACCCTCGCCAAGGTGGACAGCGTCGCCAACCGCCGCCTCGCCTTCCGCCGCCTGCGCAACAAGGCCACCGTCGGCAAGCTCTTCAGCGAACTCGGCCCCCGCTACCAAGACCGCCCCGGCGGCTACATCCGCATCCTCAAATGCGGCCACCGCGACGGCGACGCCGCCCCCATGGCCTGGGTCGAACTCGTCGACCGCCCCAACACCGAGGACCAGCAAAGCCTCGACGTGTAAGCCGTTTCCGCGGCCACGCTTCATCATTCAGCGCGAAGCGAAGCCCGGCTGCGGCGACGGTCGCTTTCCGTCGGCAATCGTATTCCTTCCCGGCTAGCGCCGGGACCCTTCCGCTCACCGCCGCGCTCCCTCGGTGCAAAATTCGAGATGCTGTACTCCGCCCGGCTCGCTCAACTTCGTCATTCCGTGCGGAGTGCCGGTTGCGAGTGGCTTCGATCCGTCGCTGTTGGGTGGCGGGCGGTTCAGCGGACGCCGTGAATACATCCCTGTAGGCTTCGGGCTCGGCTTCCTGCCTCGCACGCCCGCTGAACCGCCCGCCACCCAACAGCGACTCACGCTGCGACATTCTGCCACAGTGACACTATGCCGCATTCCCGCAGCGGTTTTCCCCGGTTAGGATTGGCGGCAGATTCAATTCCGATCCTGTAGGGGGAACGCGCCGTGGCGGTCCAGAGGGATTTGTCCGCTGTTTGTCTCGCCGCCGCCGCCAGCTTTGGCGGCGGCGGGCCAGTATTGGCCGCCGAGGCGGCTGCCGCGGAAGCTGTCGAGGAGATCGTGGTCTGGGGAACCCGAAGCGGGCGGGACTCCGCCAATCCAAGCCCCGGCAGCGTGCTGACCCAGGAAGACTTCGCCAGCATCAATGTCGCCACCACCGAAGACTTGGTGAAATACGAGCCGAGCCTCATCGTCCGCCGGCGCTTCATCGGCGACTCGAATGGCGTGCTGGGAATGCGCGGCGCCAACATGTTCCAGACTTCGCGCTCGATGGTCTTCGCCGATGGCGTGCCGCTGCACTATCTGCTGCAATCCCGCTGGAACGGCGCGCCGCGCTGGACCATGGTTTCGGCGAGCGAGATCGCCCAGGTGGAGGTGTTGTATGGGCCGTTCTCCGCCGAGTACAGCGGCAACGCCATGGGTGGCGTCGTCGAGATAGAAACCGCGATTCCGCAGCGGCGCGAGTTCCATTTCGACAGCTCCTGGTTCAGCCAGTCTTTCGACGATTACGGCTTCGATGGCTCGGTGAACGGCTACAAGACCTTCCTGTCGTATGGCGACAAAATCGGCGACACGAGCTACTACCTTTCCTTCAACCGGCTGGAAAACGAATCCCAGCCGCAGACCTTCCGCTACGGCGGTTCAAGTTCCGTTGCCGAGCCGCTGGCGGTAACCGGCAGCATCGTCGGCAACGACGAAAGGGGCAGGTCGCGAAGCTGGTTCATGGATACTGGCGTTGCCGACGCCCAAACCAACAACTACAAACTCAAGCTCGGCCGCGATTTCGGCCAGTGGTCGGTATTGCTCAACACCGCCTACGAGGACCGCGGCAGCGTGCAAAACCAAGCCAACAGCTACCTGCGCGACGGCGCGGGCAACCCAGTCTACCGCGGCCATGTGATCGATGGCGGACGGCAGTTTTTCGTCCCCGCGAGCCGCTTCTCCAGCCGCGACCTCGACCGGCAAAGCCTGTCGCTGGGACTGCGTCTGCGGGGCCAATTGACCGACACCATCGAGCTCGAAGGCAATATCAGCCGCTTTGAAGTGCTCAAGGACCGGACCCTGGCCTCGGCCTCGCACCCCGACGACCCGATGCACAATCTCAACGGCCAGGTGACCGACTTCGGCGACACCGGCTGGGACACCGCCGAGGTTAAACTCTATTTCGAGGATCTCGCTGTGCCGGGCCTGAGCGGTTTGAGTTTGGTCACCGGCCTGCGCAGTGAATCCTACGCCCTGAATCTGGACATCTTCCGCTCCAACAACTATCTGGCCGGCGGCAAGGATGCCTACGCCTCGCGCAGCGGCGGCGAAACCGAAATCCTCGCCGCCTTCGCGCAATTGAACTGGGCGTTCAGCGAGAACTGGGACGCGGCGCTTGGCCTGCGCTGGGAAGATTTCGAGAGCAGGGGCGGCTACTTCGACAATGATGATCCGCAAACCCCGCAATTCGACCTGACCCGGGTGCCGGCGCGCTCGGATAGCCAAGTCTCGCCGAAGTTTTCGCTGGGTTTCCAGCCAAACCCCGATTGGTCGTACCGCTATTCGGTGGCGAAGGCCTACCGCTTCCCCATCGTGGAGGAGTTGTTCAATCAGTTTGAAGCCTTCAACGCGGTGGCATTGTCCAACCCGGATCTGAACCCGGAGGACGGCCTGCACCACAATTTCATGGTCGAGCGGGCGATTCCCGGCGGCTATGTGAGATTGAACTACTTTTTCGAGACGGTAAAGGACGCCATCGAATCCCAGACAGCGACTTTGGAAAACGGGATTTCGCTGCGAACTTTCATCCCGGTCGATGAATTGCAAACCAGCGGCTTGGAATTCGTTGCCAACGCCTCGGATCTATTCGCCGCCCCGCTCGATATCCGCTTCAACGCGGTGTACACCGACTCGGAGATCGTCAAGAACGAGCCCAACCCATCGCTCGTCGGCAATGTCTATCCCCGCATGCCGCAGTGGCGGGTCAACTTGTTGGCGAATTACCGCCTATCCGACGGCTGGGACATCGGCGCCAACTACCAATACGCCAGCGACAGTTTCGGCCGCATCGACAACACCGACCGGGAAGACAATGTCTACGGCGCCCAAGACAGCTACAACCGGGTGGGCGTGAAATCGACCTACCGCTTCGACAACGGCTTGTCGCTTGGCGTGGGCATCGACAACATCAGCGGCGAGGTTGCCTATGTCGCGCATCCCTGGCCGGCGCGCTCGTTTTATCTCAATCTGGCCTACGATTATTGAGTGATCGCATGATGAAGGCAGTCATGTCGCGGTTAACACAAGGGGCACAAAGAACACCAGCATGGCCGAGGCCTTGGCGGTCGCGCCTCGCCGGGCTTGCTTTTCTGGTCGCCTTCGCCGCGGCTTTGCCGGCGGGCGCCGAGCCAGGGAACTGTGATTCACGGTCAGTTTCGGTCCACTGCGGGGCGACGCCGAGCGCCGCATTCGACGCGGATGGACGCCTCTGGGTCGCCTTTGTGCACGATCAACAGGTGTTCGTCGGCCATTCCGACGATCTCGGCAGAAACTGGTCCGAGCCGGTCGCGGTCAATCCCATCCCGGAAGACGCCGAGCACAATGGCGAAAACCGTCCAAAGATTCTCATCGACCAAGACCAAGGCTCCACAAATCACCCCGCGATTTATGTTTCCTGGACGCTGAAAACATCGCCCCGCTTTACCGGCGAGATACGTTTCAGCCGCTCGACCGACGGCGGCAAGACCTTCTCCGCGCCGCGGACGGTCAATGACGACGGTCTCCTCGCCGGCCATCGCTTCGACAGCCTGTTCCAAACCGAATCCGGCCTGTTGTATCTGACCTGGATCGACAAGCGCGATCTAAAGGCGAACACAGACGCGGGCGAGCCATACAAGGGCGCGGCGATCTACTATGCCGTCTCCAAGGACAGGGGCAAGACCTTCTCGCCCAACCACCGGGTCGCCAACCACAGTTGCGAATGTTGCCGCATCGCGGTCGCGCCCCGGGGCCCCGACAACATCGCCATTTTCTGGCGGCATATCTTTGGCGCCAACACCCGGGACCATGCCGTGGCGGAGCTGACACCCGGCGGCGCCATCGCGTTGATGGCCCGGGCAAGCCACGACGAATGGCGAATCGACGCCTGCCCGCATCATGGGCCAACGATGGCGCAGTCCGCCATCTCCGAAGACGACTACCACCTGAGCTGGTTCAGCAATGGCGAGGCGCATCAAGGCATTTATTACGGCCGCTTTTCATTTGCCGATGCGCGAACGCACGATGTGATCCACATCGACGGCATGGCCGGGGCGGGCCACCCATTCCTGGAGACTTACGACGGCACTGTCTACCTGCTGTGGAAGGGTTTTGATGGCAACAAGTCCTCGCTGCGGCTGATGCGCTCGCATGATGATGGCGCAAGCTGGTCGGCGCCGGAAACCTTGGTGGCAACGAGCCAGGCATCCGACCATCCGCTCATCGTGAAGAGCGGGCAAGGGCTGCACCTGAGTTGGCACACCGACGAGTTTGGTTATATCTTTGCGCCTCTCGCCCCGCGGGCGGGATTTGGGGCCACGCAGCCAGACGGCGATCATGCAAGAGTCGGTGTTGACACAGGAGGAGGTTGAGCGCTTCCACGAGCGCGGTGTGCTGCATTGCGATTTCGGCTTCGCGCCCGAACTGTTGGACCGCATTGTCGCCGAGGTTGAGCCACTCTATAACAGCTCCTGGCGGGAACAGCCGCAAGCGCCAACCCGGGTTCAGGATGCCTGGGCGCGGATCGAGCCGGTGCGCCGGCTGGCCACGCACGAGCGGGCGCTGAATGCATTGGAGCAATTGCTCCAGCGGAAACCCTTGCCGTTTCAAACGCTGAATTTTCCAGTCGGCACGACCCAGCTTGCTCATTCCGACACCATCCACTTCAGCACGATTCCCGCGGGCTACATGGCGGGCGTGTGGGTGGCGCTGGAGGACATTGACGCGGACAGCGGGCCGCTCATCTATTATCCCGGCAGCCACAAGTTGCCGTATTACAGCATGCAGGATCTCGGCCTCGGCGCTGGCTACGGACACTACCCCGGCTACGAGCAATGCATCCAGCGATTGATCCGGGAGCACGGGTTCGAGGCCGAGCACGGCATCGTCAAAAAAGGGCGGGCGATTATCTGGCACGCCAACCTGTTGCATGGCGGGTCGCCGCGCAAGGATCCGGCGAGGACGCGCCATTCCCAGGTCACGCATTACTATTTCGCGGGTTGCGAGTACTACACGCCGATGGAAAGCGAGCCAGACCGTTTGTGTTACCGGCATCCGGTCTGGATTTCCGAGGCTGCCGCGGCGGCGTGGTCAGCCAAGCCGGGACCACGCTCTTGGCCTGTGAGAGCCCTGGGGCGGATCCGGCGTCTGCTGAGCTAGGGAAGCGCTGATTTAGTCAGAGCTTCCCAAATGGACAAAGGAAAAAGTTGCCGGCTCGCCCAGAACAACCGGCAACCGGAGGAAAGTTGAATGCGGCGCCATCATTGGAAACCAGATTGGAGACCAGCGGCCCACCTGCTGCTCGCCTGTTCGTGCCTGCTCTCCGCCGCCCAGGCCCGGGCGGACAATATCCGGCCATTCACCGCCGATTCGTTCAAGGAGATTGTGGCCGCCAGCGACGGCGGGGAATTCCTGCTTGGGCTGTGGTCGGTCGATTGCCCACCCTGCCTCGTTGAACTGCGGTTGATGGGCGGGGTATTGAAACGGAACCCCGATTTGCCCTATGTGCTGGTTTCCACCGACCCCATCGAAGATCGCGACTTGGCCGCGGAGTTTCTCGAGGATTTTGGGCTCGCCGGCATCGAGTCATGGATGTTCGCCGACCATTTCGTCGAAAGATTGCGCCACAGCATCGACCCGAACTGGTACGGGGAACTGCCGCGCAGCTACTTCTTCGACGGAAACGGCAACCGCGAATCACACAGCGGCATCGTCAACGAAGAACTGCTGGCAAGCTGGTTCAAGCGCCCGCTCATTGAGTAATTTCGTATACATAGTTAGCGATATTGCCGGAAAAACGCTACCTTGTGCCGCATATTGTCTCAGCCAAGCAGGATATCCTCGATTTTTGCCAGCGCTTCCGCCACGGGCATCGCGACAATCCCGTCGAGATGCAGGCTTGAATCGCCGCCGTGGAACAGGAAACACTGTGCGGGCGGGTAATCCTTGCGGAATTCCCGCAATGCCCGGGTGTCCTTGGGTCCCGGATTTCGCGAGCGCTTGATTTCGATCGCGATCAGGCCGCGCGGCCCATACAGCACAAAGTCGACTTCGAGCCCGTTGCGCGTGCGCCAATAACTGATTTCGTAATCGAGTGCGAGATAATCGTTGACCGCCCGCAATTCCTGCAGCACGAGGGTTTCCAGCGCCGGGCCGTCGATTTCGGCCTCGCTGTCGAGCGGCCCGGTCGGTCGTATCGCGCGGAAAACACCGGCATCGAAGAAATAAAATTTGCGCTGGGAGATGAGCTTCCGCTTCGCATGGCGGGCAAAAACCGGCAGGCTCACGGCGATCAACAAATCTTCCAGAATGGAAAAGTAATTCTCGGCAACCGCGCGCGAGACTTGCGCCTCCCGGGCGACGCTGCTTATGTTGAGTGTCTGCCCTTGGGAAAAAGCCGCGGTTTCGAGGAAGCGCGAGAAGTGGCCAATGTTTCGGGTAAGCCCCTCTTGTGCGACTTCTTCCTTCAGGTAAGTCGCAATATAGGCTTGCAGGTAGCGCCGCGGCTCCGGGTCGCTGAAGCGCGCCGGAAGGTGGCCGAAACGCAGGGACTCGGTAAAATCGAAAGCTTCCCCTTGTTCCCCCACGGTCAGCGGGTGCATTTGCCAGGTCCGCGCCCGCCCTCCGAGCAGATTCACGCCCCCGCGCCTGAGCGACCTCGCGCTTGATCCGGTCAGGGCGAAGCGCAGCCCCCTCGATTCAATCAGATCATGCACTTCATTCAGCAATTCGGGCACGCGCTGCACTTCGTCGATTACAATCCAATCCGAGTAATCGGGGGGGATGAGCTCGCGCAAGCGCCCAGGGCTGGCCGACAAAGGGATATGAAATTCGGATTGCAGCAGGTTGATGAAAGGCGCCCGCGGGAAATGCCGCTTGAGCCAGGTCGTTTTTCCCGTGCCCCGCGGCCCGAACAGGAAGAAGCTCCTGTCGGCGGAAAGAGGAAGATTGATTGCCCGATGAAACATGACGGCTTGGCTCTGAATACTGTGGATCAGCCAAGTCTAAGCAAAAAGCAGGAAATTTTCACCCAAAAGATGAAAAAATGCAGGATAATTTAACTTAGCTTCTGAATTTATCCTTGATTTTGGGTCAATCCCATACTGAAAATTCGATGAACATCCTCGGCATCGACTTCACCAGCCGCCCCGGTGGGGGCAAGCCCTTGGTGTGTCTGGCCTGCGAGCTGCTGGGCGACACGCTGACAACGCGGACGCTCCACAAATGGACAAGCTTTGCGCAATTCGAGCAAGCGCTTGCGCAGCCGGGGCCGTGGGTCGCCGGCATCGATTTTCCCTTCGGCCAGTCGCGCAAGTTCATCCGCAATATCGGCTGGCCCGAGGCTTGGGCCGACTATGTGGGCCAGGTGGCGGGAATGAGCCGGGAGCGGTTCCGGCAAATCATGATCGACTATCGGCGTGGCCGACCGCCGGGCGACAAGGAACACAAGCGGCAAACCGAGAAAATCGCCGGCGCCTTCAGCGCCCAGAAGATCGAGCGGCCGCCAGTGGGCCTGATGTTTTTCGAGGGCGCCCCGCGCCTGCGAAGAGCCGGCGTCACCATCCCCGGATTGCAACAGGGCGACCCGGGCCGCATCGTCATCGAGGCTTTTCCCAGCGTGGTCGCCCGCCAGTTCATCGCCCGCCGCAGCTACAAGCACGACAGCAAAAGCGAGCAAAGCATCGAGCGCCGCATGGCGCGGGAAGAGCTGCTCGCCGGCATCCTGGACAAGAACCTGCAAGCCGTCTACGGCGTGCAAGTCAAGCCTGGCGATCTCAACCCCGAAACCTTCGCCGACGACCCAAGCGGAGACACAATCGACGCCCTGTGCTGCGCCATCCAAGCCGCCTGGTCATGGCAAAACCGCCACCAGAACTTCGGCATCCCCAAAACCTTCAACCCCACCGAAGGCTGGATCGTCGACCCGACGCTGGGGGTTGACTAACCGCGAGGGATTTGTGCTTGGCCAATCCGCCGCAAGAACTCCGCAGGTTGCAAAATCGGAATAGCAAACAGTTTCTGGATCGTCAGCAGATCCTTATCGCCCGTTACCACAGCATCGGCATCGGCGCGACCCGCGAGAGCCAGTTCGAGAAACGCATGATCGGACGGATCCCGACACTCGGGCACGGAAGGTGGCGGTTCGGATATGGCTACTGTCTCGCAGTAGGGCAGATAGTCGTGCAGCAATTCCTTGCGCTCTTCCGTTGACAATCGAAACTTTGGGTAGGCCAGAACCTTGATCAGCTCCTCCGTGGAATTCCGGCTCGCCAACGGGCGGATTCGGCCATTGCGCCATGAATCGCGGAACGGCACCAGCGCGCCGGAATTGAACAGAAGCGCCGACAGCACCACGTTGGTGTCATGCACCACACGCAATGCCGCTACTTCCCGGTCCGGGCCCATTTTACGGCATCAGGCAGGTCTGCTTCGGTAATGCCCAGTTCAGCAAGCTTGGCGCGAACCGCATTGGCGCGACCCACCCGCACCGGCGTAAGCACGATCCGCCCATTCTCGGCAGCCACATCAAAATACTCGCACGCCTCCACCGCCCGGGTAATCGCCTTCGGCAGCGTTAATTGATTCTTGGCAGTAAGCTTCGCCAGCATTTCACAGTCTCGACAAGGTGAAGAACACTGCAATCTTACATCCTTACCCAAAAGATGCAAGTTGCTACCTGCCATGTTGCTACCCGCCATTGGCGGACATGCCGTCAAGTGGGAAATTCCCCCCATGAAGATTGCTTGTGCGGACACAACGAAGCGCGTGGTGCTTCCGGGTGCCGAGCCTGGAGACGTATTCGATGTTCAGCGCGAAGGCGAGGAACGGTACGTGCTCGTCCGCTTGCGTCGCCCCCCCCCCGCGCGCGAAGCCAGCGATGAATCGCGAGGAATGCCTTGAAGCGATCACCGCTTTTTTCGCACGATCAATCTCTTCGGAACGCGATGTATCGAAATTCTGAAATGAATCTGTCATTTTGCGATTCCTTGTTCATGGTCCTCTCGGAAGCGGTCCATCTGATGCATTCTTTCATGCAATACGGCAACAATGCCAACTGCTCCGTCACTCAAAGTCTTCCAGTAGATGAAATGTCTGCGGTAGCGGAGGAAATATCCGCTCACGCCGAATTCGGCGGGAACTGGTCGCGATACGGCATTGCCAGCGGCAATAGTTTCGAAGGTCTCGAACAGCCCGCGTACATAAGCTTCGGCTTGGACTTCGCCCCAGCGTTGACTTGTATAGCGGTAGATCTCGTCGATATGGAGTGCGGCAGCTTGCTGGACCCGAATCTCCTTCATGCGCTGGACCGTTTGTTTTTCCCGATTACTTCCGCCGGGGTAAGCGGGTGGTAGGTATCGTCGGATGCCGAGAATGCAAGTTGCAATTCCGCTTTGAGGCGCTCAAACGCTTCAACCTCTGACCGCTCCTTGTCGCGTCGGATCAAATCGCGGATGTATTCGCTGACGTTCTCATAGTTCCCGGACTCTCCGACATTGGCCGCCACAAAGTCTCGCAACCGGCCGCTCAATCGAACTGTCATGGTTGTAGTCGCACGTTCCATAGGATCTGCTCTTTTCCGAGGCGTGTCGTGATACTACGCAATATTGAATACGGGAGCAATTCCACGGGTACGCTCTGAAGCGCGTCTTGCGCTATGATTCGGCTGCGGTCGAATCGGGTCCGAACATGATCAAGAACTGGGCGACAAATCCGTTCAAGCCGGGGGCCGGCAGGATGCCGCCGCATATCGCCGGACGCGAGCGCGAGAAATCGGTGTTCGACGAATGCATCCGTGAACTGACACGGTCAGAGGAGCCGCAGGCGATCCTGCTCGTGGGTCCGCGGGGATGCGGGAAGACGGTTCTGCTCAACTGGTGCAAGCGCCATGCCGGCGAGGTGGATGGGAGAATCCGCGTGAAGGAGTTCACCAGGGAAGTCCCGAATACCATGGCAGGCATCGCCAAGGAGTTGCTCGACAACATCTTCGACATACGCTATCCCGATGAAATCGTCGCGAGGGCGCAAGTCGGAATCGCCGGTGCCGAGGGCAGGTGGAACGCGGAGCCGAGCGACATGGTAATCGTGGACGCCCTGATCGAAGAGTGCCGCAAATCGCCATTGCTGCTTGTTCTCGAGGAAGCCGCCGAGACAAGCCCGGAAAGCATCGGTGCGCTGTTCAACCTGAACCAGCGAATCAATCGCGAAACCGGAAACATGCTCTTCGTCCTCGCCGGCACGCCCAGGGTGATCGATGTGATCCGCGAATCCAGGGCGACTTTCTCCGACCGCAACAAGGTATTGAACATAGGCTTGCTCGAAAACCGGGAGTCCGAAGAAGCCATAGCCAAACCACTGGACGAAAACCTCATGCGAATTGAGAAAGCGGCACTTGCGAGAGTCATAGACGAAAGCCAGGGATTCCCATATTTCCTGCAAATATGGGGTAAAGCGCTATTCAACGAAGCCATTCAAAAAGGCAGCCAAGAAATCAGCATGAACGACGCGGATAGCGTCGCCGCCGAGGTCGAGGCAGAGCGAAAAATAACCTACGCCACCCGTTATCGCGAATGGAGCGCAACCGACAAAAAGATACTCGCCGAGGTGCTGAAAATTTCACAAGATGCCAGAAGCGAATCCAACTTCAGCGAAGACGACTT
>JAPOTO010000091.1 GCA_026709135.1 Gammaproteobacteria bacterium
TTGCCGCCGGTTGCCACGGTGTTCACGGTGACCACGCGCTCGGCGGCGAAGCGCGGCAGGTAGTTTGGCCCCCCGGCTTTGGGGCCGGTGCCAGACAGCCCCCGGCCGCCGAAAGGCTGTGATCCAACCATGGCGCCGGTCATGTTGCGGTTGATGTAGAGGTTGCCCGCGGCGATGCCAGCCGCGGCCTCTTCCATGCGCGAGGCGATGCGGGTGTGGAGGCCGAAAGTCAGGCCGAAGCCGGTGCGGTTGATCTCATCGATCGCGCGCTGGAAATCGCCCTCGCCGAAACGAACCACATGGAGGACCGGCCCGAAGTGCTCTTCGTTGAGTTCGTCGATGTGGTCGAGGCGGGCGAGCGTGGGGGCGATGAAGTTCCCTTGCCCGCATTCCGGGGCCAGCGCCGCCTCGTGCAGCAGGCGTCCGGTTTCGCGCAGCTTGTCGATATGCGTCCGCAGCTTGCCGGCCGCCGCGGTGGAGATGATCGGCCCGACGTCGGTTTCGATGCGGCTGGGGTCGCCCACCCGCAGCTCGTCCATGGCGCCGCGAATCATCGTCAGCGCGGCATCCGCGATGTCTTCTTGGACATACAGCACCCGCAGCGCCGAACAGCGCTGCCCGGCGCTGCCGAAAGCCGAGCGGATGACATCGTCGGCAACCTGTTCGAGCAGCGCTGTGGAATCGACGATCATGGCGTTCTGGCCACCGGTTTCGGCGATCAAGGGCGTAATCGGGCCGGGCTTTCGCGCCAGCGCGAGATGAATCTTGCGCGCCGTGTCGGTGCCGCCGGTGAAGGCGACACCGGCGCAAAACGGATGATCCACGAGTTTTTCGCCGACCGCGCCATCTCCCGGAAGCAGATTGCAGACCGCCGCCGGCAGGTTGGCTTCAGCGAGGGCTTCATGCAGCAGCCGCACCGCTTCAACAGCGATCAGCGGTGTTTCCTCCGCGGGTTTCGCCAGCACCGCGTTGCCAGCCGCCAATGCGGCGCAAACCTGCCCGCAAAAGATCGCCAGCGGGAAATTCCACGGGCTGATGCAAACGAAAACGCCGCGCCCGCCAAGCCGCAGCGAATTGCTCTCGCCGGTGGGGCCGGGCAGGGCGGTGGCGGCGGCGAACTTTTCCCGGGCGCCGGCGGCGTAGTAGCGGCAGAAATCGACCGCCTCGCGCACTTCATCCACCGCATCGGGTATCGTTTTGCCGGCTTCGCGGCAGAGCAGGGCGATGAGTTCGCCGCGGTCGGCTTCGAGTTTATCGGCGAAGTTCTCCAGCAAATCGGCCCGGCGCCGCCCGCCGGATTCGTCCCAGCCGCGCCAAGCGGCGTGGGCCCGGGTGAAGGCGGCTTCGATATCCGCCGCGGTGCTGTAAGCGGCCTCGCCGACGCTATCGCCGTGGTCCGCCGGATTGACGAGCGGCGAAAACCGGGATTCCGACCCGTCCGCATCTGCGCCGGCGGGCATGGGCGAAGCCTGGAAGCGCCTCCCGCGGGATTCGCTAAAAGCGGCCTCGATTCGCGACAGCTCTGTGCTGGCGCTCAAGTCGGTGCCTTGGGAGTTCCGCCTTGGGGCGAATAGGCCGCTTGGCAGGGCGATTCCGGGATGCGCCGCGGGTTGCGCCGCCCGCGCCGCGGCCACCGGGTCGCGAACGAGTTCTTTGGCGTCGGTGCGGGAATCGAGCAGGCGGTGGACGAATGAACTGTTGGCGCCGTTTTCGAGCAGCCGGCGCACGAGGTACGGCAGCAGGTCCTCGTAACCGCCCACCGGGGCGTAGACGCGAAGCGGCGGGAAGTCGTCCCATTCGCGTTGCGCGGCGGCATACAGCGCCTGGCCCATGCCGTGCAAGCGCTGGAATTCAAAATCCCGGCTTTTGCCGGCGAGTTCCATGACGGCGGCGACGCCATGGGCATTGTGGGTGGCGAACTGTCCTTTGAGCGCGTCGGAATGCTGGAGAATTTTCCCCGCGCAAACCAGCCAGGATAGGTCGGTCGCGCATTTGCGGGTATAGACCGGGAAACCGGCGTGGCCGTGCGTCTGAGCGTGCTTGATCTCGAAATCCCAATATGCCCCCTTGACCAGGCGCACGGGAATGCGGCGGCGGTGTTCGCGGCCGAGCGCCGCCAGCCAGTCGAGCAAGGGCAGGGCGCGCTTGCCATAGGCCTGAACAACGAACCCGGGTGTCGCCCCAGCGCTCGACGGGTCGGCCAGCAGGCGCCGGAACACATCGAGCGAGAGTTCGAGCCGGTCCGCCTCTTCCGCATCGAGGGTGACCGCGACACCGGCCGCCGCCGCGCGCTCGCAGAGGTCGAGCGCGACGGGAACGAGTTCATCGACGACCCGGCGGCGCTGGCTGAATTCGTATCGCGGATGCAAGGCGGACAGCTTGATCGAAATCGAAGGCGCCACCACGCCCGCATCCGCGCCCCGGTCCGCGATCGCCGCGATGGCCCCGCGGTAGGCTTGCCGGTAGCGTTCCGCGGTCCGCGCGTCCCGGGCGGCTTCGCCGAGCATGTCCCAGGAATGCCGCCCCGTCCCGCCGCGCCCGAGCGCTTGTTCTATCGTGGCGCCGGCGACAAACTCCCGCCCGAGGATGCCCATGGCCGCGCGCATCGCCGCTTCGATCAATGGTTCGCCGAGCCGCTGGCGCAGGCGGCCAAGCCAGGACCGCGGATCGCCGGCGAAATCCCCGTCCGGGGCGACGATCCTGCCGCCGAGCATCAAAGCCCAGGTGGAGGCGTTGACCAGCAGCGAGCCGGATTTGCCGGCGTGCGCCGCCCAGTCGCCAAGGCCGATCCGGTCGGCGATCAGTTTTTCCGCCGTGGCTCGGTCGGGAATCCGCAGCAGGCTCTCGGCCAGGCACATGAGCGCGATGCCTTCCCGGCTGTCCAAGCCATATTCGGCGAGAAAGGTGTCGAGCAGCGAGTGGTTGGCCGAATCGGCCCGGGCCGCGTCCACGAGTTGCTCCGCCCGCGCCCCGATCCGCCGCGCCGCCCCGTCGTCGTAGGGCGCGTGGCGCAGCAAATGCGCCACCATCCCGCTCTCGCCCCGAAACTTCCAGGCGGAAATGGTTTCGCGCAATTCGCGGATCGTTGCGTCCGCCTGATAACCGCCAGTTTCCATCCGTCCCCTCTCCTTATCCCCCGCGCGGAATAACGCATCCCGCCATCTTGTGACAGCAAACCCCGCCCATGATAGCCTCTGCGCAGCTTGTGCGGGCGAAACTTGGCCATGAAAAAACCCTGGCTCACTGGCGGATTGCTGCTGGCCTTGATCGCCGCGGCGCTGTGGCTGGCGCGGCTGCATGGCGAGAATGCGGGGTTGCGGGACGATGTGGCGGATTATCAGCGGCAGTTGCGCGAGCAGTCCGAGTCCGCCGCCCGGAGCCGGGAGGAATTGGCCGGCCGCATAGCCGAATTGCAGGCGCAACTCGCCGACGCGAGGACCCTGCTTGGCGGTGTGACGAGCGAACTCGAGTCCCTGCGCGAGCAAGTCAGCCCCGATTACGAGCGCCTGTTGCGGCGGGCCAGGGAAGAAGCCGCCAATGAGCAGCGTTCGGCGCGGGACATGCAAGCTGCGAGTGTCTTGGCGGTGGACCCGGAAACCGCCCGCGCCGCAGCCGCCGCGAGAGTGCCCGAACTATACGGCGACTTCCTGGCCGAACTTGGCCTTGGCGAAGAGAACCAGGCGCGGGTGATGGTGGCCTTGGTGGATTTCGCGGCCACCCGCTCGCAACTGCGCGCCGACTTGCTCGCCGGCAACCTGAGCCCGCAACAGGCGCTCGACTATTTCGGCAGCGGCGCCATCAGCGCCAATCTCGGCAATCTGCTCGGCGGCGGTTTTTCAGACAGTGGCCAGCTCGCCGAGTTGCAGCAGTACAGCAACTTCCTCAGCCGCGACGCCGCCCGCCGCAACGGCATGGACATCGTCCTCGAAGCCAGCGTCGACGACAGCGGCGGCCTCCGCCTCCGCAACGAGCGCGTCGCCGCGGAAAACCTGCCGGATTGAGCCAGGCAATCCGCCCGCCCTCTTTGCCAAAGCCCGATCTTGAATTAGGTCTTTCCAGACTGCATATACCAGTTTGACTGGAAACCCAAAGAGACGGCGAGACCCATGCGGCCCGACAAACTGACCGGCAAACTCCAGGCGGCACTGGCCGACGCCCAGTCGCTCGCCCTGGGGGCGCGCAACAACAGCATCGCCCCGGCCCACCTGCTGCTGGCCATGCTCCGGCAGCAGGGCAATCCGGTGCCCGCCTTGCTCGCCCAAGCCGGCGGCAGAACCGACGAGCTGGAGGCCGGGCTGGCCCGCATCATCGACGATTTGCCGCGGATGCGGGAGCACGACGGCCAGCTTTCGGTCGCGCCCGAACTCGCCAAACTGCTGAACCGGGCCGAAACCATCGCCAACGGGCAGGGCGACCGTTTCATCGCCAGCGAAACCGCGCTGCTCGCCGCGCTGAAGGACACCGGGGCGGCCGGCAAGCTGCTCCGCGATGCCGGTGTCGACGAGGCCGCCCTGGCCACAGCCATCGCCCAGATGCGCGGTGGCGAAAACATCAACGACCCGGAAGCCGAGGAAGGCCGGCGGGCGCTCGAACAGTTCTGCACCGATCTCACCGAACGCGCCCGCAAGGGCGAGCTTGACCCGGTGATCGGCCGCGACAGCGAAATCCGCCGGGCGGTCCAGGTGCTGCAGCGCCGCACCAAGAACAATCCCGTGCTGATCGGCGAGCCTGGAGTCGGCAAGACCGCCATCGCCGAGGGCCTCGCCCAGCGCATCGTCAACGGGGAGGTGCCCGAAGGACTCAAGAACAAGAGCATCCTCGCCCTCGATCTCGGTTCGCTCGTCGCCGGAAGCAAGTACCGCGGCGAATTCGAGGAACGCATGAAAGGCGTGCTCAAGGAAATCGCCAAACGCGAGGGCTCGGTCATCCTCTTCATCGACGAACTCCACACCCTCGTCGGCGCCGGCAAGGCCGAAGGCTCGATGGACGCCGGCAACATGCTCAAGCCCGCCCTCGCCAGGGGTGAGCTGCACTGCGTTGGCGCCACCACGCTCAACGAATACACGCGGCACATCGAAAAAGACGCCGCCCTTGAGCGCCGTTTCCAGAAAGTGCTGATCGAGGAGCCCGACGAGGAAGACACCATCGCGATTCTCCGCGGCCTCAAGGAGCGCTACGAAGTCCACCACGGCGTGGAAATCTCCGATTCCGCCATCATCGCCAGCGCGCGCCTGTCGCAACGCTATATCTCCGATCGGCAACTTCCCGACAAGGCCATCGATTTGATCGACGAGGCCGCGAGCATGATCCGCATGGAAATCGACTCCAAACCCGAGGAGATGGACAAGTTGGAGCGGCGCCTGATCCAGTTGAAGATCGAACGCGAGGCGCTGAAGAAGGACAGCGACGAGGCGGCGAGGCAACGCCGGGAAAAACTCGATGCCGACATCGGCGAGATCGAGCGCGAATACGCCAATCTCGATGAAATCTGGAAATCCGAAAAAGCCGCCATGCACGGCGCGCAATCGACCAAATCGAGCCTGGAGAAGGCGCGCATCGAACTCGAAGCCGCCCAGCGCGCCGGCGATCTCACGCGCATGTCGGAAATCCAGTACGGCGTGATTCCCGAACTCGAAAAGAAACTGCGCCAAGCCGCCGAGGCCGGCGCGGCCGGCTCGACTGGTTCCAGCGGGCGCAAACTCGTGCGCAGCCGCGTCACCGACACCGAAATCGCCGATATCCTGTCCCGCGCCACCGGCATTCCAGTGAGCAAGATGCTGCAAAGCGACCGCCAGCGCCTGCTCGAAATGGAAGCCGCGCTCCACCGCCGCGTGATCGGTCAGGATGAAGCCGTTGCCGCCGTCGCCAACGCCGTGCGCCGCTCGCGCTCCGGCCTGTCCGACCCCCGCCGCCCCAATGGTTCCTTTCTTTTCCTCGGCCCCACCGGTGTCGGCAAGACCGAGTTGTGCAAGGCGCTTGCGGAATTCCTCTTCGACGCCGAGGAGGCCATGGTCCGCATCGACATGTCGGAATACATGGAGCGGTACTCGGTGTCGCGGTTGATCGGCGCGCCTCCGGGTTACCTCGGCCACGAGGAGGGCGGTCAACTCACCGAGGCCGTGCGGCGGCGGCCCTATTCTGTTGTGCTGCTCGACGAAGTTGAAAAAGCCCACGCCGAAGTCTTCAACGTGCTGCTGCAAGTCCTCGACGACGGCCGCCTCACCGACAACCACGGCCGCACAGTCGATTTCCGCAACACCGTCATCATCATGACCTCCAACCTTGGCTCCGACCGCATTCAGCAATTGATGCGCGGGCCGGGTTCCGCGGCGGA
>JAPOTO010000088.1 GCA_026709135.1 Gammaproteobacteria bacterium
TGTAGGCTTCGGGCTCGGCTTCCTGCCTCGCACGCCCGCTGAACACCGGCCACCGGACGGCGACTCACACCGTATAGGCCCGAAAAGGTGTCAGTCCTCGCGCAGGCGCGGGTCGCCGTCTTCGACGATGTACGATTTGCGGATGCTGATTGGCGCCCCCGCCACGGTTACCCGCGGCAGCACCTTGTAGTCCGTGCGCCACTGGGCCGGGGTGATCGTGTTGGCCACGTAGCCGCGCTGGGCGTTGAAGAACTTCACGTGGGGATTGTTGGCGAGCAGCGCGGTGCCGTAATCGTTGCTGTCCTCGCCGTCGCCGCCGGAACTGACGGAACTGCCGACGAATTCGCTGCCCACCACCGGCGATGCCGGGTCGTCGAAATCTGGTTTGAGTTCGGCGGCCCAATGGGTGTGGATGTCGCCGGTGATGACCACCGGGTTGGGGGTGCCGGCATCGGCCAGGGTTTGCAACAGCTCGCGCCGCTCGAAGGGATAGCCGTCCCAGATGTCCATCGGCCAGAGCTGTTCGCCGCCCTCGCCCACCGCCCGCAATCCCGCCATCATGATCTGCTGGGCGAGCACGTTCCAGCGCGCGTCGGCGCTGGCGAGACCATCGAGGAGCCAGCGCTTCTGGGCTTGGCCGAGCAGGCTGCGGGAAGGGTCCATGTGCTCGGCGCAACTCGGGCGGCGGCCATCGCCGCAGGCCTGATCGTCGCGGTATTGCCGCGTGTCGAGCACGTTCATCTCCAGCAATTTGCCGAACCGCAGGCGGCGGTGGATGGGCATGTCGGGCCCCTGCCAGCCGACGGGCAGGCGCACCGGCATGAATTCGTACCAGGCTTGGTAGCCGGCGGCGCGGCGCGCTAGCAATTGCTCCTGGGTTTGCTCGTCTTCGGCGGTTTGGGCGGCGTAATTGTTGTCAACCTCGTGATCGTCCCAGGTCACCGCCCAGGGCGCGGAGGCATGGGCCGCTTGCAGATCGGTATCGGAGCGATAGGTTTCATAGCGAGCCCGGTACTCCGCCAAGGTGTGGATTTCCGGGCCTTCGTGGCTGCGCACGAGGTTCTCGCCCCAGGTTCGCTCGTAGATATAGTCGCCGAGATGGACGATGAGGTCGAAATTCTCTTCGGCCATGTGGCGGTAGGCGGTGTAATAGCCGTGTTCGTATTGCTGGCAGGAAGCGAAGGCGAAGCGGAAGCGGTCGACTTCCGCGGCGCCGGCCGCGGCGGTGCGGGTGCGGCCCGCGGGACTGGCAACACCGCCGATGCGCCAGCGGTAAAAGTACTCCCGGTCGGGCCGCAGGCCGCGCACATCGGCGTGGGCGGAATGGCCGAGTTCCGGGGCCGCGGCGATGCTGCCGGCGCGCTCGATGCGGGAAAATCCGGCATCGGCGGCAACTTCGTAATCGACTTGCAGCACATCCTCGTCAAGGCCCGCCCGCCGCAGCACGGCGGGGTCGAGCCGCGTCCACAGAACCACCGCGTCGGCCCGGGGGTCGCCCGAGGCGACACCGAGATAGAACGGGTCTTCGGGCAGTTGGTTGACCCGGCGGGCGGCGCCGTGGGCCAGCGCCGGCAACGCGCCAAGCGCAAGCGCGGCGGACAGGCGGGACATCAGGAAAAGGAAGCGCCGCCGGGCAAGGGGGCGCTGGAAGATCGCGGCTTTCATGGGGGCAACTCCGGGGAACCATCGGCTGGCGGAACAGGCTACCCGCGGAATATTACCCCCATGTGCGAGTTTAGCCTAGGAAAACTCTGATTAAGTCAGAGCTTTCCCAGTGCGCTGGCCGGTAAATGTGCCACCCGGCAAACCGGATGGCACACTGATGGCCCGCGGAGCTTGCGTTGCGGCGCGGCTTTCGTTACGGCGCGCTTGGCGCCGCGCCGAGTTCAAAGGCGAGCAAGGTGCCGAGCAGGATGATCTGGGCGATAATCACGGCGGTCTTCGCGGCGGGCGAAAGCCGGCTCACATAGCGGGCTATGGGCAAGTGAAAATTCAGGTATCGGTAGTACATCATCGTTGCGTCCCCCATTGCTCCAACGTCCTCTGCGCTGTCTTGGTTACTTTCGCGGCGCAGTTTACCCCCGCCACAAGCACCGCGGCGGCGGTTTTCCCCGAACAGCCGCATAGTCTCGGCCAATGGCGCAAGGCTGCCGCGGCAGCCGGATTGCGCGCTTCACCGAGGATTCGGGGGCATTCACCGAAACTTTCGCTCAAGGCCACTTGGCCGGGGATACGCTTGCCTCCGCCTTGCAGCCACAGGTGACTGCCAATGATCCAATCGGAAACCAGCCCGACGGGAAGGAAAACCCTCGCCTACATCCTCTTGGCGATCGCCGGCGCGCTGATCCTCGCGGAAGCCGGCCTGTTCGGCTTTGACGGCCTGCGCGACCTGACCGGAACGCTGTTCCGGCTGGCGTTCAATTCGATTCCCTATCTGCTCGTGCTCGCCGGAATCGTCTGGATCATGCGCTCCAGCAAGGGCAAAGCGCCGCTGATGGCTTGGCTGGTGATCGCCTTTGGCGCGGTGTTGGTCATCTCCCAGATCGGCCTGTTTGGCCTGCGTTTTTCCGACCTGATCGTTCCCATGATTCTGGTCATCGTCGCCTTTTTCCTCGTCAACCCCCGCAACCTCCTCCCCGGCGGATTCAATACCGCGACGGAAGACCTCAACCCGGACCAGCACGAGATCAAACTGCTCGCCTTCATGGGCGGTGGCGAGTTGAACTTCCACTCCAAGCAACTCCGGGGCGGCGAAATCACCGCCATATGGAGCGGCTACGACATCGATTTCAGCGAGGCCGACATGGAGGGCGACACGATGCGCCTGCACGTCTTTTGCGTCATGGGCGGGGTGGAGATCAAGGTGCCGGCCAACTGGAGGGTCGAAAAGAGCGGCGCCCTGTGTATCATGGGCGGCTTCAGCAACAAGACCCGGGACATGGCGGAAGAGCTCAACCTGCCATCCAAAACCCTGATCGTCACCGGACTCGCGCTCATGGGCGGAGGCGAAATCCGCAACTAGCAACTAGCCCCCGCAATCAGCCAGATCCGGCTGGACCGGAATAAACCCAAACCAAGCGGCGCCGCTGGCCACATTCCATGCATCCCTTGTTCCGCACACCCGACCGCCTCATCGTGATGCTGGTTGGCTGGGCGCTGGTCAGCGCCAGCCTGTCGGCCCTCGTCGGCGGCATCGAAGACATACCGCTCGGCCACAGCCTCGCGGTGTTCGCGCCGGCCTATGGCCTGTGGCTGCTGTTCCTGATTCCGAGCTACTACCTCTGCCGCGCGCTGCCGCTCGACCGGGGCGCCTGGACCAAGGTGCTCGGCACCCAGATGCTGATCCTGTTCGCGACCGGGCTGATCTGGGCGCTGCTTGGCCAAGGCTACGCGCTCATCGTCGCTTCCCTGGCGGAGTCGATTCCCGCCCTCGATTACTTCGCCGGGGCGATGTTCACCAATCTGGTGGTTTTCGCCTGCGTTTACGAATTCTTCGTGCTGCTGCACTACCTCATCATCGCGCTCGAGCGCGGCCGGAACCTCGAGCGGGCGGCGCTGCGGCAGGAGATTCTCACCAGCAAGGCGGAACTGCGGGCGCTGCGGGCGACGATTCATCCGCATTTCCTGTTCAACGCGCTCAACGCGCTCGCCAATATCACCGACTCCGACCCGGCCCAGGCACGGCATTTCTGCCTGCGGCTCGCCGATTTTCTGCGCTACAGCGTGGCCTACGCCGACCGGCCCACCGCAACACTCGGCACCGAACTCGAGCACGTGGAGAACTACCTGAGCATCGAGCGCGAGCGTTTCGGCGAGCGGTTGTGCACGGTAATCGAGGCCGAGCAAAGCCTGCTGCCCATCGCGGTGCCGTCGCTGATGCTGTTCCCGCTCGTGGAGAACGCCATCAAGCACGGCATCGACAGTTGCATCGAAGGCGGCTGCCTCGAACTGCGCTGCGGCGCCGAAGACAACCGCCTGCGAATCGAGATCGGCAATCCCGTGGACGAACTCGGCCACCAGCGCCAAGGCACCGGCATCGGCCTGATCAGCCTGCGCCAGCGGCTCAAGAACCGCTACGGCGACGAGGCCACCCTGCGCACCCACCGCGAGGACGGCCGCTTCATCGCCCGCATCTGCCTGCCTTTACCCGGCTTGGCGCAAGCCGTAGAGTGAGGCCATGGCTGAACGCGAACCGATAAGCTGCCTCATCGTCGATGACGAACCCCACGCCCGCAATGCGCTTGAGACCGCGCTCGCGCGGCACCCGGAAGTCAAAGTCGTCGGCCTGTGCGAAAACGGCCTGCAGGCGGTCAAGTCGATCAACGAGCAGCGCCCGCAGTTGATCTTCCTCGATGTGCAAATGCCCAAACTCGACGGCTTCGACGTGCTCGAACTCGTTCAGGAGCAGATTCCCTTCGTGATTTTCGTCACCGCCTACGACCAGTACGCGGTGCAGGCATTCGAGGCGAACGCGGTGGATTACCTGCTCAAACCGGTTGACCCGGAGCGGCTCGCCCAAGCAGTTGAGAAAGTTGTTTCCCGGGTTGGCCTCGAAGAGCCTTCCCGCTTGCAAAGCCTGCTCGCGGACCCGGTGCGCGAGCGCGAGCTCGCCCGCCGCATCCTCGTGCGCGACGGCAGCGAGGTGCATGTGCTCGCCGTCGATACGGTGATGTATATCGAAGCCGCGGACGACTACGTCGCGATTCATACCGCGCAAGCAACCCACATCAAGCTCGACCGCCTCAGCCGCCTGCAGCGCAAGCTCGACCCCCGGCTGTTCTGCCGCATCCACCGCTCGTATTTGTTGAACGTCAATTATCTCGCGCGGATCGAATCCGAAAGCAAGGACAGCCGCATCGCCATCCTCACCGACAAGCGCGAGCTCCCCATCAGCCGCAGCGGCTACGGCAATTTGCAGAAGTTGTTGTGAGCGGCGCGAGATTCATGTTGGCGGCGACTTCATCCGGCGCGAGCATCAGCAAGCCGATGACGACGAATGAATTCTTCTTGGCAAGCGAAATCAGTTCATCCCTGATGGGATGGAGGCGGCCTCCGGCGGGTCGATGAGGATGCGGTTGACGACAGTCCCGACCCTGCCCCGATATTCGGGGCATGTCAACACATTGGGGATTTTCAGTTCCGTTTGACGATTTGCAATATTGCAAGCTGTCGCTATACTCCAAACAAAATTTTGCCGTTTGATCGGCTGCGGCAGGCATAGGAAACACGCAAGAACGATTTGCCGAAAAAGCGATTCATCGAAAAGCGATTTATCGAAAATAAGCGCAACACAAAACAACATATACAGGAGGTTCTCGCCATGAACGGGAATCCAAAATCACCCGAAATTGGGGGCCTGCGCGGCTGGTTTGCTGTTGCCGCATTGTTCGCCGTGACCATGAGCCTATCCGGGAATGTTCCCGCCCAACAAGTCATCAAGAAATCATCATCCGGCGTATGTCATTGCCCTGGGGGGCAGTTCTATGATCGAACGAGCAGTTTCGAGCCATTCGAGAACATCAACGCCTGCCTGGAAAGCGGTGGCCGGGAGCCGCGGTCGGGCCAGGGCGATTGTTCGGTTGCCGCCGCAATCGAAACCCAGCCAGTCCAGGCGGCGCCAGAGAATGTCGCGGCCGGCCCGGTGAAGAAATCGAGTTCCGGGCTTTGCCATTGTCCCGGCGGCCAGTTCTACAACCGCACCACCAATTTCACGCCATTCGACACGATTGGGGCGTGCCTTGAAAGCGGCGGAAGAGAACCCGCACAGGGCCAGGGAAGCTGCCCGACAGAGCCACCACCTCCATCGGCAACATCGCTGGAAAATTATGACCGCGATGCCTTTGGCGGCTGGGCGGATGCCGACGAGGATTGCATGAACACCCGGCACGAGCTTCTCCAGGCCCGGTCCACGGATGCCGTGGGCGCATCCAGCAATGGATGCAGTATCGACAGCGGCCAATGGAACGATTTTTACACTGGGAATATCGTTACCGCGTCAAGTGAACTCGACATCGACCATGTGGTGCCGCTGCGCTGGGCGTGGGAACGCGGCGCCGATGGATGGGCGCCGGAAAAGCGGCTGGAATTCGCCAATGACCCCGCGAACCTACTGCCAGTGGGTGCCTCGGTCAACCGCTCGAAAGGCGCATCCGGGCCACTGGAATGGCTCCCGCCGAACGAAAGCTTCGCCTGTGAATACGTGCTGAGATTCAACCGGGTCATCGACCGCTACGAGTTGGCCGTGCCAGCGGAGGAAGCCGAAATGTTTGCAAC